>NZ_VICE01000149.1 GCF_006546775.1 Marilutibacter aestuarii | reverse complement strand
GGGGTACGGTCGCCGCCGCAGGCCGCCAGCCCCATCCCGGCCACCAGCGCCAGCCCCATCCAAGCCTTGTGCATCCCTCGTCCCCGGTTCCTCGTCCCCGGACTGCATTTTGCATGCCTGCGCCACTGTGGGAAGATGCGCGGGGGTTGTGGCCGCGCCCCGGTGTGAGCGCACGCGTCCCGCGCGGCGCCGGGCATTGGCAGGCAACCGCAGCATCACCGGCGTGGGGACCGGTGACTTACAGGAGATCGCATGTCGCTCAGAGCCTGGCTCGTGTGCGTGTTGCTGTGGGCAGGGTGCCTACCGCACGCATGGGCCGGAGTGGTGGATGCCTCGCGGGTCGGGGAGCTGTCGCTGGGACGCGACCTTCAGCTCCTGGAAGACCCCGACGGCACGCTCGATATCGCCGCGGCGATGCGTTCACGGGACTTCGTCCCGGCCGTCGACGGCCGGACGAACTTCGGCTTCTCCGCGTCCACGTGGTGGGTGCGGATCGATCTCGAGAACCCCTCGCCGCGTCCGGTCTCGCTGGTGTTGCAGCAGGACTACCCGCTGATCGACGAACTCGACCTGTGGCAGGTCCAGGACGGCCGCGTGGTCGGCCACGAGGCGACCGGCGACCGGCGCCCGTTCGCGAGCCGCCCCATCCGCAGCCGCGACTTCCTGTTCCCGGTGACGGTGCCGGCCGAATCCCGCAGCCAGCTGTTCCTGCGCATGCGCAGCGACGGCTCGATGAACATCGGCCTGACGCTGCAGCACACCGTGCCGCTGCTGGAGAGCCATGAAACCCGCCAGCTCGCCTTCGGCCTGTACTTCGGCGGCTTCTTCGTCCTGATCGTCTACAACATCTTCATCTTCCTGGCGGTCCGCGACCGGCCGTTCTTCTACTACCTGCTGTACGTCACCAGCTACGGCCTGTACTTCGCCATCATCGACGGCCTGGCGTTCCAGTTCTTCTGGCCCAACCACCCGGACTGGGGCAACACCAGCCTGCTGGTGATGCTGTCGCTGACGCTGCTGTTCGGCATGCACTTCACCCGCAGCTTCCTCGGCACGCCCCGGCTGACGCCGCGCCTGGACAAGGTCGCCTTCGGGTTGGAGATCCTGTCGGTGGTGGCCTTCGTCGCCGCGTTCGGCTTCAGCTACAACCACGTCATCATCCCCATCTCGTACCTGACCATCGCCATCACCGCGATGATCATCACGATGGGCATCATCGGCCTGCTGCGCGGCGTGGTCGCGGCGCGCTACTTCATGATCGCCTGGGGCGTGCTGCTGTCGGCGGTGCTGGTGTTCATGGCCAAGTCCTTCGGCTGGCTGCCGCACAACGCCTTCACCCAGAACGCCTTCCAGATGGGCTCGCTGCTGGAGATGGTGCTGCTGTCGCTGGCGCTGGCGCACCGCGTGCGCGAGATCAACCGCCAAAGCCGCACCGACGCGCTCACCCAGCTGCCCAACCGCCGCATCTTCGACCAGGCCCTGGAGCGCGAATTCGTGCGCCACGGCCAGCGCGGCGAACCGCTGACGGTGCTGGTCGTCGACATCGACCACTTCAAGCAGGTCAACGACGTCCACGGCCATGCCTTCGGCGACAAGGTGCTGCGGCGCGTCGCCAAGGCCCTGGCCGACGCCCTCGGCGGCCGCCGCATGGCCTTCCGTTACGGCGGCGAGGAATTCGCCATCCTCCTGCCCGGCGAAAGCGGGGCGCAGGCGCGCGAGATCGCCGAGACCCTGCGCCGGGTGGTGCAGGAGCAGACCGCCGCCCTCGCGACGATCACCATCAGCGTCGGCGGCGCCTGCACCGAAGATGCCGACTTCGACCACCCCAACGCCCTCTTCGGCGCGGCCGACCACAGCCTGTACGCCGCCAAGCGCGGCGGCCGCAATCGCGTGGTGTTCCACCCGGCGGCCTGACGCCTGCGCCGCGTACCACGCTGCGCAGGCGCGTGCTTCACTGTCGGCACGGACACGGTCACGAACAGGGAGAGCGGCGCGGATGCGGACAAGGCCAAGGCGCGGAACGGCACGTGGACGCACGGCGGTGATCGGTCCCGCAGGCGGGCGACTGTTCTGTGTCGTCGCCGCCCTGTGGGTGCTTGCTACGCTGGCCGCCTGTACCCACACGCCGACGCCCCAGATGCGCGACCCGATCCACCTGCCGGCGAAGGCGGAACCGCCCTTCCAGATGCTCGACGAAGCCGACCCGCGTTACCCCAGCGCAACGGCGGCACCTCCGGGGATGGCCTTGCTCCATATGCAGCTCGCGCGCCGCTTCCCCGAACTGCTCTCCAACAGGGTGGCGCTGACGCTCGTGTCGAACGCACCGATCCTCGCCGCCGACGCGACCTACCAGCGCCTCGTCGTCGAACTGCGCGACACCGCCGCCGCCAGCGCCGCGGGCCCCTGCCGGCAGACACTCCACGTCTGGCTGGACCCGTCCGGCGCACCCGTGGACACCTACCCCGTGGCGAGCGACTGCCCGGCGCGTTGAGCGCCCCTTCGGCGACCGCGCGCCCGCGGATGCGGCGTCAGCACGGCCTGCTATAGTCAAGACAGCCGCTCGCGGCCGGACTCACGACGACATCCGGCCCTGCACAAGGGAGAAGATGCAATGGACAGACAGCTTGCGACCGGAACGGTCGTTTTCATGGTGCTCGCCGCGGCGCTCTATGTCGCGGGCGACCTGCTTCTGCAAGCCCTCGGGCTCGATTCCAGCCTGGGCATGGCGGCCCATCTGCTCGTCCCGCCACTCGCCCTGTGGGCCGCGCGCCGGTCGGGCCGCGTGACGCCGCTCTCGATCCTGCTTGCCAGCGTGCTGCTCGCGATCGCGGTGGCGTGGATGATCTTGCGCAGCCTCGATGGCGTCGTGCACGTGACGGGAGGCGCGTTCGGCTGGCTCGACCTGCTCCAGCGCGAAACGCTGCTGGGCATGGGCGCCCTGGTCATCGCCCCGCAAGTCTGGCTCCTGTTCTTCCGCTGGCTGGACCGGCGCGGTGACGGCGCAACGCGGCTGGTCGCCGGCGGCGCGTGAAGCGAGCGGGCGCGCGAGGAAGCCGCGCATGAAAGTCCGCCGCATCGTGTCCAACATCGCCGCCACCGACACGGCCGCGGGCCGCGCCTTTTACGGCGAGCTGCTCGGTCTGGACACGCTGATGGACCACGGCTGGATCGCCACCTACGGCACGGACGAAACCGCACGCGTGCAGGTCAGCGTCGCGACCGAAGGCGGCAACGGCACCCCGGTGCCCGACCTGTCGATCGAGGTCGACGACCTCGACGAAGCCCTCGCCCGCATCCAGGGCGCCGGCCACCGCATCGTCTACGGCCCGGCCGAGGAACCCTGGGGCGTACGCCGCTTCTACGTCCGCGACCCCTACGGCAAACTGCTCAACATCCTCGAGCACCTCTGACCCGAGGCCATGCGGTTGGGGGCTTGCACCAGCATGACCATCACCGCGCAGTAGCGGCCCTCACGGGTCACAACGAGCCTCGCCGTCGTGGACGGGCGGCATGCGCCAGCGCGATCAGCCCGACATCCGCGGACCCGCGTGAAACGCCCATCGCATTGCCAACGCGGAACTCAGGTCCCGGAACCCCTTGGAGCGACAAGCCTCAATCCCACCCCCAACTCGGTCACTATCCAGCGCGGGGAAGCCGGATCATCGCCCAGCTTGTGGCGTAGCTTGCCAACCAGGATGCGCAGGTAATGGGTATCGTCCTCGTGGGTCGGGCCCCAGACTTCGCGCAGGATCTGCGGCTGTGTGACGACGCGGCCCGCATGCTGGACCAGCAATGCCAGCAAGGCATATTCCTTGCGGGTGAGCACGAGCGGTTTGCCTGACAACAGGACCTCCCGGCGGGCCAGGTCGACGCGAAGCATACCGTCGTCGTACACCGGCGCCGTGTCGGCGGGTGCGGCGTGAGTCCGAAGCAGGGCGCGGACACGTGCCATCAGTTCCTGCACGCCGAAAGGCTTGGTCACGTAGTCGTTGGCGCCTGCGTCCAGGCCCATGACCTTCTCCTTCTCGCCCGAGCGCACGGTCAGAAGGATCACCGGCACCGAGGACCACTGCCGCAGTTCGCGCAGCACATCGTGACCGTCGCGGTCGGGCAGACCCAGGTCGAGGATGACCAGGTCGGCTCCGCCGGTCGCCAGCATCTCCAGTCCTGCGCCACCGGAACCGGCGAGCGAAACCGCATAGCCTTGCGCGCGCAGGCTGATGTCCAAGAACTTACGGATCTGGGGTTCATCGTCGATGACCAGAATATGCACAGGTGGCGCCGTACCCTGTGCTGACGGGATGGATGGGGTCATGGGACCGTGCGAGGCTCGGGTTCGATCCGTGGAATCGTAATCCTGATGACTGTACCGCGACCATCCGCGCCCGGCAGCGCCGCAACGCTGCCGCCATGCGCGCCGATCATGCCTTGGCAGATCGCCAGCCCCAAGCCGGTGCCCTGGCGGCCGCGGTCACCACGCTCGACGCTGTAGAACATGTCGAAGATCCGCTTGCGCTCGTCTTCGGGAATCCCGGGGCCGTGGTCGTGGATGTCGATGCGCAGGCTGCCGGCAGGCGTGTCGCCATCGATCCTGCGTGCGTCCACTTCCACGGCTTCGCCAGGTGGCGAGAACTTGACGGCATTCTCCAGCACATTGAACAGGGCTTGTTCGACGAGGGCCGGGTGCACCCAGAGCGGTTCCAGGCCGGGTTCCACTGCAATTTCGAACCTAGCCCCTGGCTCGCACCGTTGCAATCGCGAGACGGCCGAACCGATCAGCTCGTCAACGCCGATCCAGTCGCGGTTGAGGGTCAATCCGCCGTGTCCAAGCCGGGTCATGTCGAGCAGGTTCTGGATGTAGCGATCGAGCCGCTCGCCCTCGACCCGGATCGTTTCCAGCAGTGCGTGGCGATCTTCGCGGTTCAGCACCTCGGCATAGCTGTCGAGGCTGCTGGCCGCACCGATGATGACCGATAGCGGCGAGCGCAGATCATGCGACACCGAGGACAGCAACGCCGAACGCAATCGTTCGGTTTCGCTGCTCACCCGGGCATCTTCCAGGTCGGCGACCAGCCGGGTCCGGACGATGGATTGGGCGATGTCCTCGATCATCGTCTCGGCGAGGCGGCGCTGCTCGATGCCGAGGTGATGTACGTGCGAAGGGAATCGCAGGCCGACCACGCCGTTCGCGTTCCTTGCGATCTTCATCGGCAGGAACCACCACTCCGAGCCGGTGAGCGTATCGGTGAAGCGTCCCGCCATCTCACCGTGCTGGACGACCCAGGCGGCTGCCACGCGGTCCTTGTCGCCCAGGCTGGGAACATCTGCTCCCTGCGACCTTTCGGGACCTGCCTCGATCACGACCTCCGCGCCAAGAGCTCGATGCAACGCTTCACGACCGGCCTGCAGGACCTGGCCCAGATCTGCGGCAGCGGCGAGTTGCCGGCCCAACGTCTGCAGCGTTGTCGCCTGCGCATTGGCCGCACGCAGCGCCAACACCTGCATGCGCAGTTTCGATGCCAGCCGCCCCGCTACCAGCGCGGCCACCAGGAACAGGACGACGGTTACCACGCCCTGCCGCGCGCCGATATAGAACGTGTAACGCGGCTCGATGAAGAAGAAGTTGTAGGCGAGAAAGCACAACGTCGCCGCAATCACCGCCGCCGTCATCCGCGTGCGTGCGGCCACCAGCAGCACGGCGACGATGAACACCATCGACAGATCGGTCAGCCCAAGCCAGAGTTCACCGATGGCGCCGAGCGCAGTCCCGGCGGCGGCGGCGGCTACCGCCCAGATCGCGTCATAACGTCCCAGGTAATTGCCCAGGCCGCGCAATGAACGGCGGGCCCGGGCGCGCGCTTCGGGCGGACTGATGATGGTCAGCTCGAAATGCGCACCGCGCTGGAGCAGTTGTTGGGTGATGGTGCGATTGAACATCCGTGCGAACGGTCGTTCGCGGGTACGACCGAGCACGAGGGCGCTGGTGCCGATCCGGTTGGCGTGATCCAGCAGCGCGTCGACCACGCTGTCGCCATGCACGACCGCCGTATCGCCACCGAGTCGACGGGCGATCGCGAAGGCACGATCGAGTTCCAGTTGGCGGATCTCGTCCGGCACACCGCCAGTCTGTACGGTGACCACGGTCCAGGGCGCATCACGCCGCTCGGCAAGGCGGCGCGCGACACGCACCATGTACTCGGACTGCCCGCGACCGTCGATCGCGACCATCACCCGGCGGCGGATCGGCGTGCCGGGCAGGCCGCGCGCGCTCTGCGCCTCGCGCAGGTCGACGTCGACACGGTCGGCGGCGGTCTGCATCGCCAGTTCGCGCAGGGCGGTCAGGTTACTGGGCGAGAAGAACGCCTTGAGCGCATGCGCAGCCTGATCCGGGACGTAGACCTTGCCCTGGTGCAGGCGTTCGATCAGCTCGCGCGGCGGCAGGTCGACCAGGACGATGTCGCGCAGGCGGTCGAACATCGTGTCCGGCACGGTCTCGCTGACCCGAATGCCGGTGATGCGGTGGACGACGTCGTTGAGGCTTTCAAGATGCTGGATGTTGATCGTGGTATGGACGTCGATGCCGGCATCGAGCAGCTCAACCACGTCCTGCCAGCGCCGTTCGTGGCGGCTGCCCGGCACGTTGCGGTGGGCCAGCTCATCGACCAGGGCGAGTTGCGGCTTGCGCTTGAGCAGGGCGTCGAGGTCGAGCTCCTCCAGGGTCCGACCGCGGTACTCGATGCGCTTGCGCGGCATGACCGTGAGCCCTTCGAGCAGGGCGGCAGTTTCGCTGCGGCCGTGAGACTCCGCGATACCGACCACCAGGTCGACGCCGCGCCGTTTCAATTCGCGCGCGCGCGCGAGCATGGTGTAGGTCTTGCCCACCCCGGGCGCGGCGCCGAGGAACACGGTCAGGCGGCCGGCCCGTTGCCGGTCCAGTTCGCCGATCAGGGCGTCAGCCTGGGCACTACGGGATTCGCTCATGGGGACATTGTGCGGCACGCGATGGCCCGACCGGGAGCGCACCCGACCGGGCCGATGGAGGAAATGCGAGGGTTGGACACGCCTTCAGGGTAGGTCAGTCAAGGGCGTCCAACGCCAGGTTGAGCTGGACCACGTTGATGCGGGGCTGCCCGAGCATTCCCCAGGTCGGCATCTCGGTGTGTTCGGCAACCAGCGCGGAAACCTGGCTTTCGGTCAGGCCACGCTCGCGCGCGACGCGCGCGATCTGTACGCGCGCACCTTCCGGGGACAGGTGCGGGTCGATGCCGCCGCCCGACTGGGTGACCAGTTCGCCGGGGACCTCCGCCTCTGAGATGCCTTCACGCTGCGCCACTTCCGCCGTCAGCGCCGCGATGCGCGTGCGCAGCTCGGGGTTGGTGCGGGCCTGGTTGCTGCCGGCCACGCCCATCGGGTCGTAGTCAGCCGCCGATGGCCGCGGATGGAAGTAGCGCGAATCGGCGAAGGGTTGCGCGACCAGCGCCGAAGCGCGCGCCTGGTCGTCGACCACGACCAGGCTTCCGGTGGCCTGGTGCGGGAACAGCATGCGCCCGAGCACGGTGCCGGCCAGCGAATACAGCAGGCCGAAACCGATCAGGACGATCGCCGTGAACACGATCATCGTGCGTGGTTTGACGTGATCATCCAATGCCGCGGCATGGTGGTGAGTGGTTTTCGTCATCTCAGGCTCCGAAGGTCACGAGGACCAGGTCGATCAGCTTGATGGCCACGAACGGCAGCAGCACGCCACCCAGTCCGTAGACCAGCATGTTCCGGCGCAGCAGCGACACCGCCGAGGCCGGTTTGAAGCGCACGCCCTTCAGCGCCAGCGGGATCAGCGCCGGGATCACCAGGGCATTGAAGATCAACGCCGACAACACCGCATTGGTCGGGCTCGACAACTGCATGACATTGAGCCCCGCCATCGACGGAATGGCGGCAGCGAAAAGTGCCGGCAGGATCGCGAAGTACTTCGACACATCGTTGGCCAGCGAGAACGTGGTCAGCGCGCCGCGGGTGATCAGCTGCTGCTTGCCGACCTCGACCACCGCCAGCAGCTTGGCCGGATCACTGTCCAGGTCGACCATGTTGCCGGCCTCCTTTGCCGCCTGGGTGCCGGAGTTCATCGCCAGGCCGACATCGGCCTGCGCCAGTGCCGGGGCATCGTTGGTACCGTCGCCCACCATCGCCACCAGCCTGCCGGCGGCCTGCTCACTGCGGATACGGGCGAGCTTGTCCTCGGGCCGGGCTTCGGCAATGTAGTCGTCGACGCCCGCCTCGGCGGCGATCGCGGCAGCGGTGAGCGGGTTGTCGCCGGTGATCATCACCGTCCTGACACCCATTTCCCGCAGACGGGCAAAGCGCTCCTTGACCCCGTGCTTGACCACGTCCGACAGCTCGACCACGCCCAGCACATAGCGGCCATCGGCCACGACCAGCGGGGTGGCGCCGCCTCGCGCGACCTGTTCGACGCGGGCAGCAAGCTCCGCAGTGACCTCTCCGCCAAGGGCCCGCACGTGGGCAGAAACCGCGTCCACCGCGCCCTTGCGGATCGTCCGCGGCTTGTTGTCGACGCCGAGCAGGTCGACACCCGACATTCGCGTCTGCGCGGTGAACTGCACGTAGTGGGCCCGCTCGGGTTCATTCACCCGGCTGCCCTGTTCACGGGCGAGGGCGACGATCGATTTGCCCTCCGGGGTCGGATCGGCCAGTGAAGACAGCAAGGCCGCGTCGCGCAACTCGGCGGCATCGACGCCGGCCAGCGGATGGAACGCGGTCGCCTGGCGGTCGCCGTGGGTGATCGTGCCGGTCTTGTCGAGCAGCAGCACATCGACGTCGCCGGCGATTTCCACCGCCTTGCCCGACTTGGCCAGCACGTTCGCCGACAACGCCCGGTTCATGCCGGCGATGCCGATCGCCGGTAGCAGGCCGCCGATGGTGGTCGGGATCAGGCACACCAGCAGCGCGATCAGCAGCAGCGGGTCGAGCTGCGCACCGACGAACCCGGCCAGCGCCGGCAGGGTCGCGACCACGATCAGGAAGGTCAGGGTCATCGCCGCCAGCAGCATGGTCAGGGCGATCTCGTTCGGCGTTTTCTGCCGGTTGGCGCCCTCGACCAGGGCGATCATGCGGTCGAGGAAGCTGTGCCCCGGCTCCGCGCTGACGCGGACGATGATCTCATCCGAGAGTACCCGGGTGCCACCGATCACGCCGGAACGGTCGGTACCGGCCTCGCGCAGCACCGGAGCCGATTCGCCGGTGACCGCAGCCTCGTTGATGGTTGCCAGACCTTCGATGATCTCGCCGTCGGCGGGCACGAACTCCCCCTCGGACACGATCACCCGATCACCGGGCCGCAGGGCCGAGGCGGCCACACGCGATTCGCCGGCGTTTTGGTCGCTGCCGTCCAACCGGCGGGCGATCAGATCCCGTCGCGCTGCCCGCAGCGAGGCCGCCTGGCCTCGGCCGCGGGCCTCGGCAATGGCCTCGGCGAAGTTGGCGAACAGCACGGTAACCAGCAGGATCAGGGTCACCACCAGGCCGAAGCCGGCGCTGCCGGACCCGAACGCGGCAATCAGGGCCGACAGCACGGTGCCGAGCAGCACCACCGCCATGACCGGGCTTTTCAGCGCCTGCCGCGGCGACAGCTTGCGGAAGGAATCGACCAGCGCCGCACGGATCGCGGTGCGGTCCAGCCCCGCCAGCGACTGCCGACGGGCTGTACCCAGGTGGGATTGAGCGGATGAAGGGAGTTGAGTCACGTTCATTACCTCACGGGCCGGCGACCGGAATGCCGGTCAGGGCCAGGTGTTCGGCGACCGGCCCGAGCACGAGGACCGGCATGAATTGCAGGATGGTCAGTACGACGACCAGGGCGATCAGGGTCAGGGCGAAGGTCGGCGTCTCGACCCGCAGCGTGCCGCTGCCTTCCGGCGCCACCCGCTTGCGCGCCATCAACCCGGCCACGGCCAGCGGCACGATCAGCGCCGGGTAGCGGCCGAGGATCAGCAGGAGCACACAGGTCAGGTTCCACCATGGCGTGGCGTCGCCGAGGCCTTCGAAGCCCGAGCCGTTGTTGGCGAACGCCGAGGTGTACTCGTAGAAGACCTGGCTGATGCCATGGAAACCGGGGTTGGAATTGCCGGTCAGCGCCGGCACCGCAACGGTGACGGCGGTGAAGCCGAGCAGCACCAGCGGCTGCAGCAGGATCAGCAGGGCAAGCAGACGGACCTCGGGGGCCTCGATCTTGCGGCCGAACAGCTCCGGCGTGCGCCCGGTCATCAGCCCGGCCAGGAACACGCTCAACAGCAGATAGACCAGGAACTGCTGCAAGCCGCAGCCGACACCGCCCCAGATGCTGTTGATCAGCATGTTGGCGATGAACACGCCGCCGGTCAGCGGCGCCTCCGAATCGTGCATCGAGTTGACCGAGCCGTTGCTGGTCTGGGTGGTCAGCGCCCCCCACAGGGCGGAGGCATCAGCACCGAAGCGCACCTCCTTGCCTTCCATCAGTGCCGGATCGGCGGTGGTGCCCGAGTGGCCCTCGGACCAGATCGCGGCGCCGCCGGAGACGATCGACATCAGCAGCATGCTGCCGAACACCAGCGCGGTCAGGCGCCGGCGTCCGGTGAAGGCGCCCGCCATGAAGGTCAGCGAAACCGGGATCAGGATGATCGCCAGTGTTTCCAGCAGATTGGAGAACGGGGTCGGGTTTTCCAGCGGTACCGAGCTGTTGGGGCCGTACCAGCCGCCGCCGTTGGTGCCCAGTTGCTTGGCCGCGACCATCGGTGCGACCGGGCCGAGCGGGATCTTCTGCTCGGCCATGCCCGCGCTGGCGTCGATCGGTACTACCGTCGGGCCGCCCTGCAGCGTTGCCGGCACACCCTGCGAGGCCAGCAACACCGACCACAGCAGGCACAACGGCAGCATGAAGCGCAGCGTGGCGCGGGTCACGTCTACCCAGAAATTGCCCAGGTCCCGTGGCGCACCCTCATCCATCCGTGCAGCAGCGAATACGGGTTGTGCCCCGGCTTCCCTTCGCACGGCGCCTCCGCGCCCGCCAAACAATCCGCGCAACGTCGCCACCACCAGCGCCAGGCCCATCATCGGGGTGACCACCTGCAGACCGACGATGGCGACCCCTTGCGACAGGTAGCTCAGCTCGGCCTGGCCGGAGTAATGCTGCTGGTTGGTGTTGGTGAGGAACGACACCATCGTGTGCAGCGCGGTGTCCCAGCGCATGTTCGGGATGGTGTCGGGGTTCAACGGTAGCCAGGCCTGGGTCATGAACATCACCCACACCACCGCACCGAGCGCCAGATTGCTCAGCAGGAAGGCCTTGGCGTAGCCGCGCCAACTCATGCCGCGCCCGGGCGAGGTGCCGAGCGCCTTGTAGACGATCCGCTCGACCGGCACGAACACCGTGTCCAGACGCGAGCGGTCGCCGCGCATCACGCCGGCGAGATAGCGTCCGAGCGGCCAGCCGAGGGCGACCGCCAAGACCAGTACGAGAACAGCTTCAATCATGATCGTTTCCTTGACCGGCCGAGGCGGTCCGCACGCCGGCCGGGGTTGTGATGCAGTGGCACCGGATCAGAAGTCTTCGGGACGCAGGATCACGAACAGCAGGTAGGCCGCCGCGGCGATCACCGAAAGTCCACACACGAATGCGAGCCAACTGGGCATGGAGCGTCCTCCTCAGAACGAAGCCTGCACCGCCGCTTCGATGCGGCTGCCGGCGAGCTCGTCGCCAAACATGCGCTCGGCGGCGGGGTCGGTGGCATGGGCGGTCAGACGCAGCTCGAAGGGTGCTTTCACTTTCCAGACCGCGCTGGCCTGGGCGTGCCAGTAGCTGTCGTCGTAAACGTCGTCGAGTGCGTAGTAGCCGGCCGCCGCTTCCAACGCGAGGGTTTCGCCGACCAGGAAACGGGCGCCGAGCTGCGTATAGACGCCGTCGCCATCGCTGCCCAGTGCCTCGGGCGAGTAGCCCAGCGCCAGCCAGTAACGGTCGGCATAGGTCAGCCTGCCGTTGAGCTCGGTCCAGTTCAGATCGACCGTGGTCGACGGATAGCGGTAGTGCAGCAGGTTCACGTCCAGCGACCAGGCGTCCGACAGCACGGCCGCCCAGCCCAGGGTCAGATCGAGTTCGCTGCTGGCATGGGTCTCGGGGCCGAACTCAACGTTCGAACCCCAGACCGAGCCGTAGAAGCCTGGATCGCCCGAGAGCGTGAAGCCGGCCTGCACCGCTGGATCACCCTGGGTCTGGGTGGTTCCCCGCCAGACATAGTCGGACGTCAGGGCCACCGAGCCGCCAGCCGTAACGGCTTGGGCCGAGGTGCCGAGGGTCAGCAGTCCGATAGCAGTACAGGAGGCGAGCAGATGTGCTGGTCGGGAGCGGGAGATATCAACACGGGAACGGATGAAGCGCATGTCAGGCAACGATGGCGAGGCCGGATCAGCCACGCCGGAAATTCTCGGCCGCTACCTCGTAAAGCTTCCATGCCGAGAGGGGGACCTGCGCATAAAAACGTCGTAAAAGTTTGCCAGCCGTCCTCGGAACCTCGGATTTTGCTTTGTTGCTGGACAAATGGGAGCGATCGGCCGGGGCCCGAAGAGCGTCCGTGACGACGAGCCGGCGCGTCCACCGGGTAGATCGTCGGCGACCAGATCAGTCTGACGGAAATGCGTCCGTCGGCGTTTCGACCGGCGCACGGACACCCCAAAGCCGCGAGCGGGCCCGATTGCCAGAGCCCCCTCGTCGATCCCCGGGATGGCACGCGACTGGTCCTGATGCGCTCGAGCAACGGCGCCGGCGACTATCGCCCGGACTCGATACGCTACGGCCTCACCATCAGCGAACTGCTGCGCGTCGACTGCCGCAGCGGACGTCCCCTCGGCGCGGTACCGGCCGAAGGCTGAGGGCGCGCCACGATCCCGGGATGGCGCAGACCATCCGCGAGACCCGGCCAGGCGCCGACGCTCGTCCACCTGGGCGCTGGCGTCCTGTCCAGCACAAGGCGAGCTCGCAGCGTCCCTGCTTCTATCGCGCCATTGGCACCTGGTGACGTAGCCAGTCCATCACTGCGGTGACCGCAGCCCCCGGGTGGCTCTTGGCGCGTGTCACCAGGTGGTAGGTGTAACCGGAAACTTCGGGCCCGAAGGGCTGCATCAGTCGCCCGGCGGCGATTTCGTCGGCGACCAATGCCTGGCTGAGCAGCGCGATGCCCTGTCCGGCCACTGCCGCCTGGATCGCATGGCTCTCGTCGGAATACCGCAACTCCGCCTGCGTGGCGCGCCATTCGATGCCGGCTTCCGCATGCCACCGCGTCCAGGTGGGGTTGTCCGGCGATGCCTTCTGCCAGTCGAAGTGGATGAGTGGAGATGCCGCCATGTCCGCGTGCGAGCGCACGGGGAGCATCGGATTGATCACCGGGATGTACGCGTCGGCGAACAACACCTCGCTGCGACTGCCGGGGTATGGCCCCTTGCCATAACGGATGGCGACGTCGAACGCGTGACTGGCCAGGTCCACCACCGCATCGGAGGCATGCAGTTGCAGATCGATGTCCGGATGCTCGGCCCGGAAGCTCGCCACGCGTGGCACCAGCCACTTCGCCACGAAGGCATTGGTCGCGGAAATGGTCACCCGTTCTCGTCCGGCGGGCGCCACGAGCCGGCGGATCGCGACGTCGAACATGTCAAAGCCCTGCTGCAGCACCGGATACAGCTGCAAGCCGGCGGGCGTCAGCGATACCTGCCTGACCTGGCGGTCGAACAGCCGAAGCCCGAGGTAGTCCTCGAGCGCGCGGATCCGGTGGCTCACGGCGGTGGGCGTGACCGCCAGCTCGGCGGCCGCCTGCTTGAAGCTCCCGTGACGCGCGGCGGCCTCGAACGCGCGTAGCGCGGACATGGGCGGGAGGCGGCGGGCAGGCGACGTCATGGATGAGAAATTATCACCCATCGAGTGATTAATCATCGTTTGTCGGCTTATTCCACGAGGTTCACGATGCAGGGCAAGGGGATATCGATGAATTCGAATCACCCGACAGCCACCACCGAGGACCCGACATGCGCGAACACATCACCACCGTACCCGACCACTACGCGCCGTACCTGCTGTCCCAGGGCATCCGCTTCGGCGACCTGCTCTTCATCTCCGGCCAGGCCGCCGGGGGCGACGACGGGAAGATCGTCGCGGGCGACTTCCTGACCCAGGGCCGCCAGGCCTTCGCCAACCTGTCACGTGCATTGGAGGCGGGCGGCTCGAGCCTGCATGACGTCATCAAGGTCACCATCTTCGTCACCGACATGGGCCACTTCCAGGACGTGGTGCAGCTGCGGCGCGAGTTCTTCTCCGCGCCGTATCCGGCGGACACCATCGCCGAGATCAGCGCCCTGTACGACCCCAGGGCCATGATCGAGATCGAGGCCATTGCCGCGGTCACCCGGGCGTCGGCAGCCGCATGAACGCCGACCCCCTCTCCTTGCCGGGCACGCCCAGCGCCGATGCGCTCCTGGCCCCGCACGCGCTCGGACGGCTCACGCTGCGCAATCGCCTGGCCGTCGCGCCGATGACCCGCGTCACCGCTACCAGCGATGGCTTCCCGAGCGGGACGATGGCGCGCTACTACGAAGGCTTCGCCAAAGGCGGCTTCGGCCTGGTGATCAGTGAAGGCCTCTACACCGACACGGCCTTCGCACAGGGCTACCTGAACCAGCCCGGCCTTGCCGAAGACGCCCAGGCCCGTGCCTGGGCGCCGATCACGGCCGCCGTGCGGGCGAACGGCGCCCGGATGGCCGCACAACTGATGCATGCCGGCGCCCTGCGCCAGGGCAATCGCTTCCGCGATCATGCCGTCGCACCATCGGCGCTGAAGCCGAAGGGCAAACAGATGGCGTTCTACCACGGCCAGGGCGCGTATGCCCTGCCGCGGGAGATCACCGGGGAGGAGATCGAGGATGCCATCGCGGGCTTCGCCCACAGCGCCCGACGCGCGGTGGAAATCGCGGGGTTCGATGCCGTCGAGATCCACGGCGCCAATGGCTACCTGCTGGACCAGTTCCTCACCGCCGGCACGAATGCGCGCACCGATCACTGGGGCGGCCGCATGAGTGAGCGCGTGAGGCTGCTGGTGACGGTCGTCCAACGCGTGAAAGAGGCCGTGGCCGGCAAGGCACCGGTGGGCATCCGAATCTCGCAAGGCAAGGTCAACGACTTCCATGCCAAATGGAGTGGCGGCGAGCGCGATGCCGAGGTCGTGTTCAGCGCCCTCGCCGATGCAGGCATCGACTTCCTGCACGTCACCGAGTTCCAGGCCTGGCAACCCGCATTCGAAGGCCGTGGCGCCACACTCGCGGAGCTGGCCCGGCGCCATGCCCCTGCGGTGCCGCTCATCGTCAACGGCGGCCTGCACGACATCGAGCGCGCGCGCGACGTGCTTGACCGGGGCGCCGACCTCGTCGCGATGGGGCGTGGCGCATTGGCCAATCCGGACATGCCGCGACTGCTTGAGCGGGGCATGCCGCTACGCGAATTCGACAGCACGATCCTTGGACCGATCGCGGACATCAAGCCATCCGAGCTGGCGCTCAGGGCGCGCGCGGCCAGTGCCTAGGAACGCCGATGCCATGCAAAGCGCCGCCGCTCCCTGTATCTCGACGCGACCGTCTATTCGAGCTTGAGTGGCAGGCGTGGCGCCTTTGGAAGCGTGTGTCGCATACGCGGGGGCCACCGCCGGGCCGACTCGAGGGTCGGCCAATGCACACGATCCGCAAGCGTTGCCGTGCGCATGCACTGCAAAGCGGCCGCCCGCTCGGCGCGCTACCAGCCGAACGCTGAGGGCACGCCGGGGGCCGCGATCAGACTTGGACTAATCTCCCTCGTCGGCGAGCCCCTCCGTCGTCAGCCGCATGCGTCGCGTGGGCTGGATGGACGCCAGGAACCGCTCGTCGTGGCTCACGACCACCATCGCGCCCTCGTGGTTCTGCAGCAACTGCTCCAGTTGCAGGACGGCATGCAGATCGAGGTTGTTCGTCGGCTCGTCCAGCAACAGCAGCTGGGGCGCCTCGTCCGCATGCAGCACGCAGCCGAGCGTCGCGCGCAGGCGTTCGCCGCCGGACAAGGCGCCCGCGGGCAAGCGCATGCGGTCGCCACGGAACCCCAGCCGGGCCAGGACGTCCGCACGTTCCTGCGACGACAGGCGCGGTGCCTTGCGCGCGAAGTTCTCGATCAGGGACAGTTCGGGCCGCAACTGGTCCAGGCGCTGGCTGAGGTAGGCCACGCGGGTCGTGCCGACGCGGCGCTCGCCCGAGGCCGGCGTCGCCTCGCCCGCCAGGAGTCGCAACAAGGTGGTCTTGCCCACGCCGTTGTCCCCGGAAAGAGCGATCCGCTCCGGACCGCGAATCGCCAGGGTCACGCCGCGGTCGGCCCACAGGGGACCGTCCTCGCCCTGCGCCTGCAGCCGCTCGACGCTCAGCACGTGTTGCGTGGGCCCCACGTGGGTGGCGGGCAGGGCGAAGCGAGGCAGGACCGGCGAGGACGCCGCCTCCTCGGCCCGGCGCAGTGCATCGCGCACCTGCTCGACGCGATCGCCGTGTACGCCCGCAGCCCGGGCGGCGGACACTTCGGCCCGACGTGCCAGCGTACCGGCAACGATCTTCGGCAAGCCCGCATCGGGGGCCTTGCGCGCGGCATTGGACGCGCGCCGCTCCGCGCGCTCGCGGGCCTGCTGCATCTCGCGCTTCTCGCGTCGCACTTCCTGGCGCAGGTGCTGCACCTGCTGCTCCGCCGCCGCCTGCTCGCGCTCGGTGACGGCGCGATAGGCGCTGTAGCCACCCCCGACGATGCGAAGGCGCGCGGGCTGCAGTTCCGCGATCGACTGCATGCCGTCCAGCAACTCGCGATCATGGCTGGCCACGACCAGGCAGCCGCGAAAGGCCTCGATCGCGGTCCGCAGGCGCTGGCGCGCGGTACGGTCGAGGTGATTGCTGGGCTCGTCCAGCAGCAGGACATCGGGCCTGCGCAGCAGCTGCGCGGCCAACCTCAAGGCCATGGCCTCGCCACCGCTGAAGCACGCCACCGCCCGCTCCAGCGGGACGTCGTGCAGGCCGAAGGCCGCCAACTGCGCGGCGATGCGCTCGCGCACGTCCCAGTGGCCATCCGCACGCTCCAGCAGCAGCGGATCGGCAGATCCCGCGAGTACCGCGTCCACCGCCCGTAGCGCCTCGGCGACCCCCAGCAGATCGGCGACCGTCGCCTGGGCAGCCCCGCTCCAACGCTGCGGCAGATAACCCAACCGGCCAGCGACCTCGACCGTACCGGACCGCGGCACAAGCTCGCCCGCGATCAGGCGCAGCAAGGTCGTCTTGCCGGCCCCATTGGGTGCCACCAGACCCACCCGCGACGGACCGAGGGCAAACGAAAGATCGGCCAGGACGGGCGTGCCGTCGGGCCATGAAAACGAAAGATGGGAGACGCGGATGCGTGCACCGGACATGGGTTCCTCCTGTGTCGCCGAAGCATGGCGAACAACGGTCAAGACACCCGGCAACACCGGGCGGCTCATGCATTCAGGGGAACGGGGCGATCACACGTCGCGTGGACTCCGGGGGAAACTGCAGGGGCGACTATTGTGGCAGCACGGAGGGCGAGGGGGATGAACGTTAGGCACTGGGTCAAGCTGGACGCACTCATGTCGCCTTTCACACCCATACCTCCCCTCTAGGCTGGCAGCCCCCTCGCGATATGCTTCTCCTCCAATGAGCCTCGGGTGAGCACTGGGTGGCCTCGCCATGGCCGCTCCCCGCCCCAAGCCGAGACTCGACGCAGGAGCCATGGCGAGACAACCACATGGAGAGCGTTGCGCCAACGTCCGCAGTCGACCCATAGCGGACATTGCCAAATGCGGCCGTGAAGCTCGCCGTCCCGAGGACAGGGCAGCATCCTTTTTCTGGCTCGGGGGCTGCGGCACACTACTTCCCAAGGGGGAACCATGGCCGATTCGAAGAACCTGCGCGAAAGCGCAAGCGACGCCCTGAAGGTGCTGCATCAAACGCGCAATACGCTGTCCGACATGGGGCATATCGGCTCGGAACGAACGGCGACGGTTCTGCCGCTGGTACTGGCCTCGATGGGCACGGCCGAGGCGATCTACGCCTTGCTCATCAATCAGCCAGAGAAATCCTGGGTGGCCGCGCTCATCATGCAGCGCGCCCAGATGGAATATGTACTGCGCGCAGCGTTCTTTGCTAAGGCTGCCAACGACAAGGAGATCGCTCGCTTCCGTCGCAAAGGCAAAATGCCCAACCGCGGCAAGAATCAGATCTACGTCGCCGATGTCGCCAAAGAAGCAGCACAGCACCTTGGTTGGGACGAGGAAAAGCTGCTACGTGCGGTCAAAAGCCATTACAGGGATCTATCGGGTCTGGTCCACGGGGGCAAGGAAGTCTTGGCCATCTATACCCAGCACGATGCATGGGGTGACATCACCATAGAGTGGGACGAGCTAACCCATGCGGTGGACAACATTCTGGTGTTCGCGCAATTGGCGCTCGGCGCGGCTATGTCACTTTCACCTCTGGATGCCGAGGCCATGGATCGCTTGGTGCGTCCCTCTTATGAAGCAGCCCATGCCTACTTCGGGCAACGCGGGCCGGAAGTGTAGGGGTAAGCGTTGGAGGGATAGAGGAAATCCCTTCGGGGTTCTTGATCAGCGGCCACGATATGGCGCCATCGAAGTGCGGACAACCGCTCCTGACCGGAGGGCGCTAATCCTCGGCGCAGCCCTGCCTTGTTTCCCTCGGACTGCGGCTCAATATAACCATGCCACATACATTTAACTTCGGAGTTCCCTTTGAGCTTTTTGAAGACACTCTCGATTGCGGGGTATCGCGGCTTCAAGGAGCCCTGCGTGATTCATCTGGCCGTGCCCAAGAGCCAAGACGAGGGCAGTGGTCTGACGGTCATTACCGGCGCCAATAACTCCGGCAAGTCCACCGTGATTGAAGCGCTGCGAGCGCGATCAGGTCACCATACGCCGAGCTTCTCAGAGGGGATTCGTAATAAGGATGCGGATTTCGTGCGGATCGTTTACGAGTTTGAGAAGCGATCCGAGGGAGAGGACGACCAAACCGGCCTCGTCGAACCTCGGACCGAGGTGATCGAGAGCCAGACCGCAGGCAGCAGCCAATCGGTTCATACAATAGATGGTATTGATGCCCCGAATCGCCAGCATGGAGCAGATCCGATCCACGTGGTTCCTTCGCGCCGGGGCTTTCAGCCGTATTTTGGGCGTGCACATGGAACGTTGCAGGACTATCAACGACAGGACGGCTTACCTGCCCGCCGGATGGCGGAGCTTTCATCGTTCGAGATGCGGCTCTTCGATATTGAGAAAGACCCGAGCAAGTTCAACAGGTTGCTCGGTGAGCTTCTAGGATACACCCCGAAGTGGACCATCGATCAGTCATCGGAGGGCAACCACTACATTCGTCTGCGCAATGGGACTGCGAGCCACTCCAGCGACGGCGCGGGGGAAGGCATTGTCAGCCTGTTCTCCATCGTCGATGCACTCACGAGCGTCCCTCCCGGCGGTATCGTCGCTATTGACGAGCCCGAACTGTCCCTCCATCCGGCAATCATTCGACGCCTTGTGCGAGCCATCGTCCGGTTGTCTGCCGAAAAGCAGATCGTCGTTGCGACGCATTCCCCGTACTTCGTCGACCCCGCGGCGATCGCCCAAGGCGCTGCACTTGTTCGGGTTACCTCCGAGGGCGGAAGCTCGAATGTCTACCAGCTCAGTGACCAAGGCCGAGTAGCACTCAAGAAGATCCACGATCCAGAGAGCCCAAATACCAAGGCGCCACACACTTTTGGTCTGGATGCCCGTGAGCTGTTCTTCCAGGATGACGGCATCGTGCTCACCGAGGGCCAGGACGATGTGATGCTCTACCCGGTCGTGGCGCGCCAGCTACCGATCGGCCGTGTTCCGGGCCAACTGTTCGGCTGGGGCGTCGGCGGCGCCGGGAACATGCGACACCTCTGCCGTCTCCTGCAGGACATGGGCTACAAGAAGGTGGCCGGACTTCTGGACAACGATCAGGTAGCGACCTTGCCCGGGCTCGAACGGGATTTTCCGGGATACAAGTTCTTCGCGATCCCGGCCAAGGACGTGCGCGACAAAGATGCTGTGGGCGCACGACCCGCGGTGACTGGCTTGCTCGAAAACTCCAGGGACCTGCGCGAGGAATATCGTGAGCCGATGGTGTCAATTTTCGAATCGCTTCGGGCAGCATTCGAAAGTGAAGCGACCCAAGCTCCGATCTCGGATGATGGGAAGGTTGATGCCGAGCGACCGCTTGGGGACAAGTTGACCGGGGGGTAGTCTGCTGGTGCTGATCGACCGACGTCGGCTGTTGGCCGATCGCGGCCATGACACGCTCCTGCCCGGTGGGGGCAGACCAGACCGCTAAACCAGCGATCACTTGAGGTTGCTTGGTGGCCCACCACCAATCCCATTGAGCAACCTAACTTACTGATACTGCGGGATTGTGATGGTTGCCACACCTGATGGTTACTCACTTGCTTACTCACAAGCTACGGGGCGTCCCTTCCGTGCCGGCTACCCGGCGCATCGGGGCTGCTGCAAGAAAAAACGATAGTTGCCTGTTCGTGCAAGTGTCACTGCACTCAGTCGCACCCCTTCTGACGACGATCGCGTCCTCCGCCGCGCCGGGCTATCGTGGCTGTCAGGGCCCGTAACTGAAGGTGTTCGCCAAGCTCTTCAACCGGCTGTGTCACCCGTGCCTGGGCGAGAGGCGCATCGCGGCGGCGATAGGTACTACCGCCATCGTGTGTTGCATCGGCGCACTCTAGCCGCGCTGAACCGGGGTACGGATAACGTTCCAGTACATCTGTGGCTCGCTCCCTTCCGTCCCTGGCGACAACAACCTACTACCTCTCTCGGCCAGCCTGGCCGGGAGTGGGCGGCGCCGCTAGCCAGCTAAGCCCCCTCTACCCGCTTGCGGGACTCTGTCACGCGACCGTAGCTGCTAATGGGCGCGGCAACTTACGATACTGCTGGTGGTCGAATACGTCAGTTCTTACTAGGCCAGATAAAATGGAAAACATACCTTCTTTACAAGAAAGCCTCACTGGCAACGACCCGATCACACACTTCTTCTACGAGTACGAAGGTCCGAGGTCCGTCGAGCAGACGCTACTCATTGAGAACGCCATCGTTCTCTGGCACGAAGCCGTCTACTCAAATAACACGCATGACAATGCGTACATTTGGGAGCACGCGAAGTCGCTAGTTTACGCGCCGCAACCTACGCCAAGTCATTCTTGGGTAGAGTGGCTGCGACAGCAAATCACTCTCGGGTCTGAGGTGCCTCCGATGTGGGACAGCCGGAAGGCCTTTCCGTACAAAGGGCTATTTATTTCGGCCATCTATCTACATGAGGCACGACGCTTGTGTGGACAAGGAGAGAGTGATCGCGCATGGCACATTGTTGCAATGGCTTATTACCACCTTGGTCTAAGCACCCCTCATTCGACCATTCAGAACACCGCGAAGGCCGCTCAGCTCATGCATGCTGCCCGCACAGAGAAGCTTAGAGGCATGGTGGTTGGGACGCTTGATGCGATTGAAAAAAACGGGGCAGAAGACAGCATTGAAGGTGCGAAAAACCGGGTTGTAGAGATACTACGTAAAGTTGCGGCAAAAAACCCTGAAGTCGCCAGCTGGCTGGCTGAGTTCGATGCAATGGTGTCTGACAAAGTAAAAGGGCGCACCGCAGCAAAACATAAGAATGACGTTTTTGACCGCATACGAAACCTCCTAGACAAATGGGCTCTACCCAGCGGCCCGTATCCGGAAATCTCCAAAGCATTCTCGGCTTTCAGCAAGCGCACCCGCAAGCTAGAAGGTAACAATCATGTCCCGCGCGCGGAAACCACTGAGGGCATCGAGCTGGACGACTCTGACTTCTATCTCCGACTCGTACACTACCTGGGAGACGAGTTCCGACTGACGGTAAAGGTTTCGCGGAGCGAAGCCCCGTAGCCCCCGCTTCTCATTTTACCCATAGGTGTTTCCCTCTTGAGCTTGACGCTCAGGGTGGGTGCATCGACGACTCGCCTGGGAAGGGCGTTCATGCCTCTGCCGGAGACCGGTCATGGACTGCGAGCGTTGCTGTCGTGACCACCATGGACCGGGTTCGCACACCCGCGGAGCGCCCACTTTGCATGCCTGGCCGCCATAGACCTGCGCTTACCCCTTCTGCATGCAGACACGGGTGTGTTGGCCGACGATGGCAAATAACTTTCGTGACGCTGCAATGTCGCAGCGTTACGGAAGCATGCAATGAACACCACTTTTCACGCTCATTCGCAGCACCACCAGGTCACTTGCGATGAAAGGTCCGCGCTCTCCGGGTCGTCGCCTGGTCCGCTGGATCTGCGCTCGCTTGAGTTGCAGCGGGCCATCCGGCTGCCGGAGGTCCTCCGCCTGACGGGCCTGAGTCGGAGCACGTGGTACGCCAAGCTCAACCCTCGTGACTCTGCTTACGACCCCGAAGCCCCCCGCCCCTTCAAGCTCGGGGCATCCTCCGGCTCGCCGTCGGCGTGGTGGGCGTGGGAGGTAATCGCTTACCTGCAGGCAAAGTCTGAGACTCGGCAGGCACGGTGAGGAGGACGACCATGACGAAGATGATTAACGAAACGTCGTCCATCCAGACGGACCTGGACACCACTGCCCGCAACGTCGCCGATAAGCTGAAAGCGCTTCAGCCGAATGCGCAGCACCGAAAGACCCAGCTTTTTGAATTGCTGTACCCGACCATCGTCGAGATGCTGGACCAGAAGGTCACTCAGAAGGCGATCCTCGAGGTTCTGGCAAGCGAAGGCTTGAAGCTGCATCCCGCCCGCTTCAAGGAGTTGATGTCGGCAGAGGCGGAGAAGTTGTCTCGGCACTCGGGCGCGAAGGAGGGTGTGAAGTGACTTACTCCCGCCTCTCCCACGCCTATCCG
This sequence comes from Marilutibacter aestuarii, assembly GCF_006546775.1. GTDB lineage: Bacteria > Pseudomonadota > Gammaproteobacteria > Xanthomonadales > Xanthomonadaceae > Marilutibacter > Marilutibacter aestuarii. The sequence continues at coordinate 37,214 of NZ_VICE01000149.1, read as the reverse complement.
ACTCATGCGATGTACAGCGATGTCAGGGAGGCAATTCTTGAAGTGCAAGGCAACCTTCAGGCACCTGACGCGCTGATTGCAGGTTCGTTCCTCACCGCGATGTCCATCGCATCCCAAGGTGACGTGGACGTTGAACTTCCGACCGGCCAGGTTCGTCCTGTCTCTCTCAGCATCCTGACTGTCGCGGACTCCGGCGAGCGCAAGACGGCCACCGATAACATCGTCTGTGCGCCCATTTACGATCACGACGCGCGTATGGCACAGGAGCACGCCAGCGCGCTGCTTGAGTATCACGCTGATCTTCGTTTATGGGAGGCGAAGGACTCGTCGATTCAGCGCAAGATCGGCAAGGCCCTGACCGACTATGAGCAGGCCTCCGAGCAGCAGTTGCGCGAAGAATTGATCTCTCATGAGGCGTGTAAGCCGATCAGACCGGCAAAGGCCCGCATCGTTCATCAGAACATCACCGAACGCCCGTTGATCGAGGCGATGCAGGGCGATGGCAAGTCAATTGCGATCCTCAGCGATGAAGGTGAGATTGTCTTGAAGGGCGGCGCCATGCGCACGTTCGGCACCCTCAATAAAGCCTGGGACGGCCCGAAGACGCTGCCGCTGGACCGCGTCGACGACAACGTCGAGGTGCGGAACCCTCGCTTGACCATCAGCATGATGGTTCAGGAGAAGGTGTTTAGCGCCTTCATGGACAAGCGAGGACACGCGGCTCGTGGATCAGGGCACCTCGCGCGCTACCTCGTAGCGTACCCGCCGTCCACCCAGGGCTTCCGGTTCACGTCACTCGATCAGCCGATTTGGGAACGCCTGCCGAGGTTCCACTCGCGGGTCAGTGAGCTCCTTGAGGCCAGTCATGCACGCCGCGCCTCGGGCGACCACACGCGCCGAGCACTTTCCTTCACAGCTGAAGCGAAGGAACTGTGGGTGCAGACGCAGAACACGATGGAACCGCGCCTGCGTGACGGTGGCGACCTCGTCAGCGTCCGCGATTTCGCATCAAAGTCGATGGAGATCGCTGGGCGTGTAGCAGCGATTCTCCATCACTTCAGCGCTCAGGAAGGTGTGTTGATAACGATGGAGACCCTGCATCGAGCTCTCGACATCGTGGGGTGGCACTTTCAAGAGTTCGTCCGCTTGTTCGGCGACAGCAACGACGAGCCTGAGCAGCACAGGGACGTCCGCGCGCTGGCGATGTATCTGTGGCGCCGCTACTGGACTGCGGGCTACACGGCGGCTGTTCGGAATGAAGTTCGCAAGTGCGGCCCGATTCGCGACCAGCGACGGTTCGAGCTGGCCCTGCACCAGCTGTGGATGGAGGGCTCCGTCCAAGTGATGCACGAAAACGCGGTTCGTGGCAAGGGGAGGCTCTGGATCCACCTCAACCCGACTGTGTTCAGTCAGGTCACCGCCGGCTAGCGATTCCAGTCGAGCCAGCGAGTCCGCCCCGCTCAAGATCGAAGCGGACTCGCTGGCTGCCGCGAGGTGTTACGGTAAAATCGACTCCGTCGAACTCGGCACCCCGGCACTGGAGTTGGATCCTCCAAAAAGCGCCACTCTGCGCGGGTGCAACTCCGCGGCAAGTGTCGCGTATCGCACCCGGTGCAGCCGAGCGTGCGCCCTGCGACGCCATGGCCGGGGCGCTCTCCTCGATCGTTTAATCACCTTGCACTGCACCTGAGTTGGCTGCGCAGCTTGATGTACTGCGTTTTCTCTTCAGTCGACATGCTTCCGATCCGTGCCGGCCCCAAGTGGCGCTCCGGACGTCGATCGACTCCTTGCTCACGCAGCGTACGGTGATCGACACGCGCAGAGTGCCCGTTCAGCTCCAGATGGTGGTTGATCGTCTCAGCCACTAGCTTTCGTGTCGCAATCACCTCGTTCCTGAGTTCCATCCGATTCCGGCCGCCGCTCACCTTCCTGCGACCACCTTCGGCCGGACTTGACCTGTTGTAACGCGAGAAGAACCGCTCTGGTGGGCGATCGACGCCGTCATCGACTCGGTCGCACATCATCAAATGCACGTGCGGATTGGCTGCGCCTTCAAGGGATGATGTAGGTCCATGGACAGCGGCTTGGTGCGGCTTCCCTTGTGTCAGCTGTCGAACGAGAGCGCGGGTTAGTTTTACGTTCTCCTCGTCGGTCAACTCACTTGGCAACGCAATGATGGCCTCTCGGTATACCGCGCCATTTTTTCGTTCGTACTTGTCCGCGGCTCGCCAGAACGTGCTCGGGTCTCCCGCGGCCCAGGCTGGAAGGTTGCCGTGTTCCGCATACATCAGATCTTCGCGTTTACCATGGAATCCTTTACGCGCAATGTAGTTCGCGTGATCTCCAGCAGTCCCTTTACGGCCGCTTTTGATCTCGAAATGGAAGGTTGCCATCTTCTGCACTACCCTTTCTCGGTGATTGAAAGCACGAAAAAGGCCCGCGAAGTCATCTCCGCAGGCCTCTTTTGGTGCGCCAAGAGCCACACAGACGAGAAACGGTAAGTGCGCGTAGGCTTTGCCCCCCTATCTATTCATGGGTGCTGTACTACGTACTACTGTCCAAATCCATGTCGACTCATACCGTAGTGGTGCGCAGGTAAATTATTACTCCTCCTTCGTCCGTAGCGGGAGTCCAGCCCGCTACCGGATCATTTGTCCTAGCGGACGTATCCGAACGCTTTATCGGACAGATCGCCATCTGCCTGCAGCTTGTACTTGAGGTTTGCTTTGCGGACCGCCTTCTTGACTTCGCTCTCACCGACCTGGGTCTTTACATCGACTCACAAACTGACCTGGTTACGATAAGCCTGCAGGAGCTCTCTCGCACAGCCGCAACAGCTGTGACCGGATGTTGGAAGGCGACGATGCCAGATCCACCGTAGCAAACCTGATGCGGTGTCCTTGGACTACCACTGTCTCGTCGACCATCTGGCCGATCGCGGGATGCAACAACAACCCGCTCGCATGATCTGCAAGCGCATCGCCGCAACCAACCTGGGAGCGCAAATAGGCGTAGATCTGGTACACGTATCCGCTGCGCAGGGTTTCCTCACGGTACCAACCGCTCGTCACAATCGAGGTGAACTTGGTATCGATGACGATCCTCTGCCCGGTTGACGGATGGTCGAGCACGACATCAGTTCGCATCGACGGCAGGATCTTGTCGATCCCTGCCGTCTTCTGCTCGACCTGCCAGCCCATCGTCCGGCCGCAGAGCACTCGCCAGCCCTGCGGACTCAATACGGCTTCGTAGAAACCCCCCACTGCCCGCTCGAACAAACGGCGTACCCACGTCGCTTCCCTGTCCGGTAGAGAGAGCACATTCGCACCCGACGCCTCCGTGGGTAGCACTAGGTCGAACGCCAGCTTTGCGGCTGCCACCATGAACCGGTCGTCCGCATCGTTGCGACCGAAACGATCGGTGCTCATTTGGGCGCGGGTCGGTGCGTCCCCTGATACACCCATTGCCTTCATGCCACCCGCAAGTGCGCGGCACCGATGGGCAACGTCCTTCCTCTGAACGATCCTGGAGATGGACTCCAATGCTGCTCGCACGAAACGATTGCGTGGGGTGTCGATGGTGAGTTCGTCGAACCGGCACGCCACCAGGCCTCTATCCATCAACTGATGGCGTTCGGTGGTCAAGACGTCGATCCGGCCACGCACGCGATTGATGACTGCGTCACGAGATCGGTATCCAAGACTCAAGCGGCGACGCTGTCGCACTTCAACCGAGTGGGCAAGGATCTCCGCAACTAGATCCGGTAGATCGTCCGGGCTGTCTTCCAAGCCGATCTTGCCGATGCCGCGAGTGCGGAACAGGTCAGAGGCGTAGAGCATCAGCTGCCAGAGGTTGCGCACCGGAATGCGTCCGATGAACCCCTCAGCCCTCATGGATGCACTTTCCACCTGTTCTGCGACGGCGGTCATCACCAGCCCTGCGTCAGCCGTGCAATCGCCTTCTGTGCTTCGTCGGGCGCGTCGAACCAGTATTCATCCAGCAACGGGCCGATCTCCGTCTCCACGACCTGCTGGAACCACTTCTTCGTGTCTCCCGCCTCCAGTCGATGTGCGGGTGTCACATAGCTGTGACCAATCCGGAATTGCTTGCCAAGGCGTGCATCCGCCGCGATCTGTTCGTTCAGATCGGCGATACGGCGTTCAATATCCGCGACCAAGCCCGGATCGACAGCACACTCCTTGGCCACCCACTCCCGCCAAATCTGGCCCAGTCTTGGCTCCAGCCCAACGAAAGCAAAGCGGCGACGCAGTGCCAGATCGACCAGTGCAAGTGATCGGTCGGCGATATTCATGGTGCCGACCACGTAGAGATTCTCGGGAATATGGACGGGACGTCGTTTGCCGTCCGCATCCGGATAACAGAGTTCCAGCGCTTCGTTGGGCGTTCGTTTGCCCGCCTCAAGCAGCGTCAGCAACTCGCCGAAGATCTGCGCCGGGTTTCCACGGTTGATCTCCTCGATCACCACGACAAACTTCGACGAAGGCTCCTTCGATGCAGCCTTGATGGCTTCCATGAAGACACCGTCCGCCAGCGACAACTTGCCTTCGCCAGTGGGGCGCCACCCTCGAACAAAGTCCTCGTAGGACAGGTTGGGGTGGAACTGCACTGCGCGGACCTTGCTGTCGTCCTTCTGCCCCATCAGCGCGAACGCGAGCCGTTTGGCTAGCCAGGTCTTGCCCGTGCCCGGAGGCCCCTGAAGGATGAGGTTCTTTTTTGTGCGCAGACGATCGAGCAAGCGGTCAATCTCGGCCCGCTCCAGGAAACAGCCGTCCTCGAGGATGTCCTCCACCGAGTAGGGAACGATTGGCGCTGCCCCCTGAAAGGCTTCGTGAACTTCACCTTCAGTTTCCTGCTCTGCTCCGGCAGTGGTAGCGATATCGCCAGCCGGCACAGGCTCGTCAACCGGGTCTTTGTACATCCAGGACGCCAGCGACAGGTCCGGGAAACTGTGGACTGGGTAGCCGTCTTCGCCGAAGCGGGAACGCAAATCGTCCAGCAGCTTCAGATAGGTCCGACCATCACATGGGCCTTGCTGGCCACTGATGGCGACATTCAGGCCGAGCCGCTTGTTGATGTAGTGGCGCGACTGGCTATCCAGGGTCAGGAATTCCCACGGATGCGCCCAGTAGAGACCTGTCGAAAGGTTCCATGCGACACCCCACACTTGGGTTGCCTCGTCATAAGCCCGGATGAAGGCATCGCGAGTGTCCAACTGGTCGCCATCGACCATCTTGCTCGCGGCAACGAATACCTTCCATAGCGCGTCGATGTCACCCGCACCACGCTTGTCGGCATAGGCGAAAAACCAGGAACGTTGGTTGTTGAGAACGGGAATGCCTTCGAATGAAGGCGGGACCGGGACCGTCACACCCAGCAACTTGGCAAGTTCGCCCGCGATGGTCTTGCGGTTGGCATCGGTCATGGACCGGTTGAAGGTGCCCATCGTGGTGAACGGGCAAATGTCCCGCAGCGGACCACTGGTTCCATCGGGAAACTTATCCTGGAGATAGGTCAGCCCCGGAACGCGGGACGCAATCTCATGTATGCCCTCGATGAGCGGAGTTCGATCATCTGCATGGGCCAACAACTTATCTGCGACTGCCTCGTAGAACTCCGTCCACTCGAAGCGCCGCTTGTCAGGCAAAGTCGTGCCAAATCGCTCACGCCAAAATGGCTCGTTGCGAAAGCGCTCCAGATCCTGCGGCTTGCCCTCAAAAGCAAACGCAATCAAAGCGTCGGCCATCCAGTCACCAGGAACAACGCGCCAGACCGTGCCACGGTGAGTGTTGAAGTACCACTCCCGCACTGGCTCCACTTTGGTCCAATCGACCTTTACGCGTTTTCCGTCGTTGAGATTCTCGACGATCGTCCCGATCGCTTTAATAGCCATGACCGAGACGGTACGACCACGGTTGTCGAAGGGCAGGCCGTGTTTGCGCGTGTATGCCGCCTTGATGGCAATTCTCTCGCCCGGCCGCATAGACCGCACAACATCGAGGAGCTTGTCGTCGTAGCCGTTTTCCCAAATTCCTTCTGCAAGAAATCGCGGCATCTGATCATCGGTACCGCCGTAGGTGGCGCCGACAAACCAGGTTGCATGCGGCGCACTATCGATCGTCTGAGTGGTCATCCTCCGCCCCCTTTAGTAATACTGCCGGATGTAGCTGTAGGCCTTCTCGAACAGCTCTTCATCCGCATGCAGCTTGTATTTGAAGAGGGCCTTGCGCAGTGCCTTCTTGACTTCCCGCTCACCGGCCTGCGTGCCTTGCCAGCCAGGGAAGCGGACGAGGCGTACGATCTCGTCGATGTCGGCGACCACGCGTTCCACCATGATGGGTGTCTCGGCCGTCTTGACCTCGTTGAACAGCTCGGTCAGCGCCGCCTTGCCGCGATCCTCGTCCTCTTCAGGCGGGACCTCCTTCTCGGCCTGCAGCGTTTCCTTGGCGATCTCCAGCAACTGCTTCAGAAACTCGACGCTGTTGATCTGCCCGGATTCGAAGCGGTCCTTCAGCGCATCGAGCCGCTCCGACAGCTTCTTGAACTTGGGGTTGCCGCCATGCCCGCGCAGCCGGCGCTTGAGCTTGATCTCGATTTCCTTGGCCTTCTTCGGGTCGGGGTTCGAAAGCACGGCCTCCAGCAGATCAGCGTCCAGCACCAAGGTGTCGAGGTCATCCCGCACCGCGTCGACATGCACGTTCTGGTGGATCAGCTCGATGGTCTTTGCGCCCAGCGAATGCCAGATCAGCTTGCCGTGACCACTGGACGGCTGCACCGACTGGTACACCTGGGACAACCACTTGTAGTCCTTCTCGAACGGGCCCAGAACAGTGTCCGGTGACAGCGCCTCCCAGATCTTGTTAAGCACGCTGTACTCGGCGGCAAAGTTGTCCCGCACCTCATTGTTGGGCAGGCACTGTTGTGCAGCGATCAGGCCCTCATAACCTTGCAGAGAGCGATCACAGCCAGTGAAGAAGACCAGACATTTCTGCATGGCTTCGGGCAGCTTGTCCTTCAGCTCCTGGATGTTGCTGACCACCTGCTTGACGCTCTGGTCGTCAAATTCCAACGCGGCTGCCACGTCATCGAAGATGCCGAGGTAGTCGACGATCAGGCCGTGGGTCTTCTGCTCGGAGTAGGTGCGGTTCACGCGGCAGATGGCCTGCAGCAGCGTGTGGTCGCGCAGCGGCTTGTCCAGGTACATCGCCTGCAGGATGGGCGCATCGAAGCCGGTCAGCAGCTTGGCCGTGACGATAATCAGCTTCAGCGGGTCGGCCGGGTCGCGGAACCGATCGAGCAGTCGCTCTTCTTCGTCGCGGCTTCGGTCATAGGCCGCGTACTCTGGATGCTCCTTCTTGTCGGACGCCTGCACCGACATCACGATGTCCGTGGCCTCGGGCGGCAGCAGCTTGTCCAGCTCAGTCTTGAACAGCAGGCAGGACTCGCGGTCGAAGGTGACGATCTGGCCCTTGAAGCCGTTGGGCTCCACCTTGGTCTGGAAATGCTCGACGATGTCCTCGCACACCTTGCGGATACGTTCGGGCGTCTTCACCAGCACGGCCATCTTGGCGGCGGTCTTCGCGAGGTTGTCCTTGTCGAGATCCGACAGGCCGCCGGTCAGGTCTTTGTAGGCGGCGTCCAGCGCGGCCTTGTCGATGTGCAGATCGATCAAGCGCGGTTCGAAGTGCAGCTTCAGCGTGGCACCGTCGCGGATTGACTCCTCGAAGCCGTACCGGCTCATGTAGCCCTTCTCGTCTTCGTCGGCACCAAAGGCGTAGAAGGTGTTGCGGTCGGCACGGTTGATCGGCGTACCGGTCAGGCCGAACAGAAACGCATTGGGCAGGGCCTCGCGCATCTTGCGGCCCAAGTCGCCTTCTTGCGTGCGGTGGGCTTCGTCCACCAAGGCGATGATGTTGCTGCGGTCGTTCAGGCTGCCAGTGGCCTCGCCGAACTTGAAGATCGTGGTGATGATGATCTTGCGCACGTCCTGCGAAAGGAGCTGCTGTAGTTTCTCGCGGCTGTCGGCTTTTTCCAGGTTGGGAATGTCCGCGCCGGTGAAGGTGCCGGTGATCTGAGTATCCAGGTCGATCCGATCCACCACGATCAGCACGGTGGGATTCTTCAGGCCGGCATGCATGCGCAGCTTCTGCGCGGCAAAGACCATCAGCAGTGACTTGCCCGAGCCCTGGAAGTGCCAGATCAGCCCTTTCCTGGGGTAGCCCGCCAGCACGCGCTCGACGATCTTGTTGGCCGCCTCGTACTGCTGGTAGCGGCAAATGATCTTGATGCGCTGCTTTTTCTTGTTGGTGGCGAAGAGGGTGAAGCTGCCGAGGATGTCCAGCACCACATGTGGGCGCAACATGCTTTCAGCGGACAGCTTGAGCGACTTCAGCGGGTGGTGCTGACCATCGTCACCGTCGCCATCCAGATGCCACGGCCCCCAATCCTTGACCGGCAGGCCGATGGACCCGTAGTGGTAGGCCTTGCCCTCGGTCGCCACCGAGAACACGTTGCAGACGAAGAGCTCAGGCACGAACTTCTCGTAGTCGTCGTGCACCTGCACCGCGCCATCGACCCAGCTGATGCATTTCTTGACCGGCGTCTTGGCCTCGATCAGCACCAGCGGCAGCCCGTTGACCAACAACACCAGATCGGCGCGGCGCTCGGTGGGGCCTGCGCGGTAGGTGTACTGTTGGGTGACGATGTACTGGTTCTGCGCCAGATCATCCAGGTCGATCAGCCGCACCGGCACATGCTCGTTATTGGCGCCGAAGGGCATCGAGCGCTCACCGCGCATCCAGGCGGTCATTTCCTCGTTGGCGCGGATCAGCCCATCCGAGCGCACTGACAGCACGATGGCGCGCAGCTTGTAGAGCACCTCGTCGGCGCGGTCAGGCTGGGCGGCAATCTCGGGGTTCAGGCGGATCAGTGCATCGCGCAGCCAGTGTTCGACCAGCACTTCCTGGATCTGGCGCGGCACCTCAGACGGAGCAGCGTAGCGCCAGCCGATGCCTTTGGGGCTGGGACCGTAGCTGGCTTGAGGTTCCTGGGCGGTGTTGGCCGGGACAGCCTTGACTGGGCCGGCGAGCAGATCGCGGACGTAGGCTTCGACGGTGTTTGATTCGTTGAAGCTCATTGCATCCCCCCTAGCTGGGCTCCGAGAGCTTGTGCGGCTTTGAATCGGCCCTGTAGCTCGATTGCTGACTGATTGAGCGTCTCGACCACACTCGCAATTTGTCGCTGCTCATCCAGCGGCGGGACGGGCATCTGCATGGCAGAGAATCTGACAGCGGTCAGGTGCGCCATCGAGGTTGTTTGTACGCACATCGACGCGAACTGCCCTGTGTAAAGGCGATGCTGGAAATAGGCTTGTGCGAACTCTGGCAACAACCGTTCACCGCATCGAAACCGAATCAACGTCTTCTGACAGCACAGACCCGGGACACCGCCACGGTAGATGGCGCTCCGCCCTACCAAGTCGAAACTCTGCCCCTCGTTGAGCAAAACATCGCCGTGTAGCAACTCGAATTTCTGCACATCCTTCTCTGGGAAGTGCATCTGGTTGACGTCCGAGAAATCAATCCAACCATCCAAGACATTGGCGACGCGGAGATAGGGGCGCATGTTGCTACCTGAGTCGTATTTGGGGTGGCGTTGCTGACCCAATTGAACGTCACCCAGCTCGCCGACTGGCGCAGTAGCCCAATGGCTCGGAAACATGTCGGCTGAGCCTCGATCAGGCCTGAAGGCGTCAAGCAATGCCGCTCGCCGCGCCCGCTCAGCCAAGGCCGCTGCGCTTTCCAGGCTGCCTGCGAGCTCCTGATGCCTTCCAAGCAAATCGACGCGCTGCATCTGGACCTCAAGTGTTGGCAGCACAAACTCAAAATTGGCCAAACTTGTCCAACTGGTGCGCGGACTCAACGACCCCGCCGAAGTCCCCACCGCATGTTCGAAAAACGCATCGGTCTGGCAAATGAAGGGCAGCAGCTCCGGCAGCAAAACCTGTGCGTCCTTGGTCTCCAGCACATAGATGTCACCGGAGCACACCCCAGAGAAATCTGCCACAGCCACCTTGCGCTGGTAAGCGCGGCGCTTGCCGAACAGCACCTGCCCCGGTTGGAACACGCTGGTGAAGGTCACGCCGTCAGCGACGCTGCCCCAACGGCGGATGCGCAAGTCACCGGGTTCGAGATGTTCCAGACCGACGTAGCGTTCAATGCCATCGGCCAACGGATCTTGGCTGCGTGCTTTCGAGAGGCGCACCACGTCGCCGAATTTCACCCGACGCCAGCCGGGCTTCAGGGTTTTATTGTTCTTGTCAGACACGCTCGATGTCCTCCGTAATCAGTCCATCCAGCGTTTCCACCAGCGCGTCCATCTGTTGCCAGAAGGCGCGGCCGTCGGTTTGCCATTGGTCCCAGGCTGAGCGCAGCGATACCGCGTCACCATTGCTGTCGGTGGCGATGGCGGCGGCAATGCGCTTCACGTACAGCGGGATCGAGAGGTTGCCCGCATTGATGCCGATTTCGGCCAAGGTGGCGACCTTGGCGAAACCGGGCACATCGACAAAGGTCTTGTAAGCGCTCAGGATGCGCTGCTGGTGCTCGGGCTTCAGAAAGCTCTGCGCCCGTTCCCGGGTGACCTCATTCACCGCGTCGATGAAGATCACCTTGCCCTTGCGAGCGGCGGCCTTCTTGCGGTTGCAGATGACGATGCACGACTCCATCGGGGAGTTATAGAAAAGGTTGGGACCCAAACCGATGACAGCCTCGACCCAGTCCTGCTCGACCATCTTGGCGCGCATGGCCTGTTCTTCGTTACGGAACAGCACACCGTGGGGCCAGAGCACGGCACTACGCCCCTTGGCGGTGAGGCTGGTCAGGATGTGCTGCTGGAAGGCGTAGTCGGCGCGGCCTTGCGGCGGCGTGCCAAGGGAGTTGCGGCCCCACTTGTCACTGCTCCAGGCCTCGCGGCTCCACTGCTTGATGGAGTACGGCGGGTTGGCCAGGATCACGTCGAACTGGCGCAGGCGGTCGCCTTCGATGTGCTTGGGTTCGGCCAGGGTGTCACCCCGGATGATCTCGAAGTCCTCCACGCCGTGCAGGAACAAGTTCATGCGAGCGATGGATGAGGTAATGAGGTTGCGCTCCTGCCCGTAGAGCTTGAGCGTGCGGTATTCGCCGCCTGCGCGCTTTACTTCATCTAAGGCCGAGATCAGCATGCCACCAGTACCGCAGGTGGGGTCGTAGATCGACTCGCCGGTCTGCGGCGCTAGAAGCTGCGTCATCAAGTGGACGACGGTGCGGTTGGTATAGAACTCGGCAGCCGTGTGGCCGGAGTCGTCCGCGAACTTCTTGATCAGGTATTCGTAGGCGTTGCCCAACTCGTCCTCGGGCACATTCGCCACCGAGAGTGTCTGCGTCGAGAAGTGCTCGATCAGGTTTTTCAGCGTTTCGTCGGGCAGGCGCTCGCGGTTGGTCCAGGGGGCATCGCCGAAGATGCCATCGAGCAGATCCGGGTTGGCGGTCTCGATAGCGCGCATGGCTTTCTGGATGGCTGCACCGACGTTTTTGGGTGCCTGGCGAACATCGTTCCAGTGCGCGCCCTCGGGAATCTGGAAGCGGTGGTTCTCGGCAAACTGGGCATAGGAGAGGTCGCCCTTCGAGTTGGCCAGGGCAGCCTGGTATTCCTCTTCCCACACGTCCGATACGCGCTTGTAGAACAGCAGCGGGAAGATGAACTGCTTGTAGTCACCCGCGTCGATGAGGCCGCGCAGCAGCACGGCGGCACCCCACAGGTAGCTTTCGAGTTCTTGCTGGCTGATGCGTTTGCTTGGGTGACTCATTTCAGCCATCCCCCTTCAGTCATGACCTGCGCGAGCCGCTCTTCGGCTTCACGGCAGCGTGTGAGCGCGTCCTTGAATGCCGCGATAGCATCGGGCAGCGGTGGGATGTCTTCCTGCAATGGCGGAAGAACATAGCGCGAGATGTTCAGCGTCCAGTCCTCGGCTTTGATCTCGTCGAGGCTGACCACGCGGGCCGCGTCCTGCACATCGACAAAGCCGCGATACCAGCCGAGGATCTCGGCGGCATGCTCGGGCTGCAGATAGTTTTGCGCGCGCCCCCTGCGGAACAGGCGTGATGCATCGGCGATCAGCACCTTCTTTTTGTGCTTGGCGGACTTGCGCTTTCGAAGCACCAAGATGCAGGCGGCAAGGCCTGCCCCGTAGAAAAGATTGGGAGCGAGCCCGATCACGGCTTCGACGAGGTCCATCTCTAGGAGCCTTTGGCGGATACGCCCTTCGGCGCCCGCCCGGAACAGCGCACCCTGGGGAAGCACGACAGCCATTCGGCCCGAGACTTCCGCCATTGACTGGACCATGTGCTGCACCCAGGCGAAGTCGCCGCTGGAGCTAGGCGGTAGCCCGGCGAAGTTGCGTCCAAAAGGATCGTTCGTCCAAAGCTCCTCCCCCCATTTCTTCAGGGAGAACGGCGGGTTCGCGATCACGCAGTCAAAGGTGGCGAGTGCGTCTCCATCAAAGAACGCCGGATTGCGGAGCGTGTCGCCTCGGACGATCTGAAAGTCCTCAACCCCGTGAAGGAGCAGGTTCATACGAGCGATCGAGGACGTAGTGAGGTTCTTTTCCTGTCCGAATAGCTTCCCCCATAGCAGTCTGACGTTCCCGCGCCGCTCTCGCACGTGCTCAACCGCGGCCAGGAGCATACCGCCTGTTCCGCAAGCAGGGTCATAGATGGTTTCCCCCTCGTGAGGGTCGAGCATCTCGACCATCAAGCGCACCACGCTTCTGGGCGTGTAGAACTCGCCCGCCTTCTTGTTTGTGGCATCTGCGAACTTCTTGATCAGGTACTCGTACGCATCACCCAGTACGTCAGAGTTGACGTTCGCGTTGCCAAGCGGGATCTTTGAGAAATGCTCGATCAGGTCCTTGATCAGCGCGTCCGATAGACGTTCCTTGTTGGACCATTGGGCATCGCCAAACACCCCGTAGAGCGTGTCCGGATTTGCCCTCTCGATCTCGCGCATCGCCCGCTGCAGTGCGCTGCCCACGTTCATGGCCGTTGACCGCACGTCGTTCCAGTGACAGTCCTCGGGGATCTGGAACCGATGCGACTCCGGGAACCACGCCAGCTGCTCATCGCCCGTCTCGTCAACTATCTCCTGGTACTCCTCGTCCCATACGTCGCAGATGCGCTTGAAGAATAGAAGCGGGAAAATGTAGGTCTTGAAGTCGGCGGCATCGACGGGACCGCGCAGGATGTTCGCCGACTCCCACAGGTGGTTCTCCAGCCGCTTCAGGTCTGTACCAGGCGTATTCATCAGTTGTTCGTCTGTCTCCGGACTAGTCCAAAAGGCCATAGGCCGAATCAGGCCCAGCCACGTTCTGTTGCTTCTTGACCATCTCGGCGATCTGCCTGCCGAGCGTCTCTTCCTCATTGAGAATTGCTCGAGCTGTATGCGAGGCATTCGTGCCCGGCGCCGGTAGCTCAAGTCGAAGCAAGTCACGCAGCGTAATCATCGGAATCGTGACGCCGGACGAGATCCCCGACAGCAGCTCTTGTCCTAACGGCGACCGGAGCAAGAGTGCGAGAGCCGCCGGATCAACGCGATTCTCAGGGCGAGCTCTCAAGACGGTTAATGAGGAGCCTGCCGTCCAGCCCCCGCGCCCCGGCCTGGCGACGTCCGGTGGGATGATTCCCACCCTGCCGACGTTGCCGCGGATCGTAAGCACGATGTCGCCTTCCCTGAGGAAGTGATCCGGGTCCTGGCTGTCGACATCCCGCACCGTTCCCTCTCGTCCTGGGCGCGTATAGCCGGTACGAGCAATGTCAGACGCGCCGACCTCGAGCACCGGAACGCCATCCGAGTCCGCCTTGGATGCAGGAGGGGTTCGTACGGTGGAAACCAGGTCACCAAGGGCGACTGTCTCTAGGTGCGCAAGCCTGCGCTGCAACTCCATCCTGCCCTCGTCGAGAACGTAACGTTCAACCTGAAGCGAGAACTCATTGGCCTCGATCTCTCCGATTTCCACGGAGCGTGCCAGGTCGGATTCGCTTCTCGACTGGACCGCTTCCAGGAGCTTATCCACGTTGCCGACCGCAACCCTGGAGCGCCCCTGCTGGATCTTGAAGCACTCCCCACTTGCGTTGACGAAGCGCACCTGCTTGGTGCCGCCCCGCGGATCAAGCACCAAGATCGCCAGCTGGATCGCGGTGCCGGACGCCAGCCCAGGAAATAGCGAGATCACGGTCCGGACCTGGCCGGCTCGGACCAGTTGTTCCCGCAGCTTCTTGTCGGCACCAACACCGACCAGCAGGCTGTACGGAACAGCGACGACAACCCGACGTCGCGAGTGCGCCATCAGGTGTTGAATGCACAAGACAGTCCAAGTGGCTTTGGGGTTGTCGAAGCGGCCAAACAGGTCTCGGTCAACCACGTCACCACGCACCTTGACCCCGAGAGGGGGGAGTGCGACTGACTGGTCGAAACGCTCGAGCCTTCCGCTCTCAATAAACGACGGTGACCCGATGGGGTCGCTGTAGGCAGTTCGGCTTTCCTTCCCCGAGAAGATGGCTGCCAGCGCCGGAAACGGAGTGATCAATGGATTCTCTACAGCTGCTCCACCCCCGGCACGGAGCACGCTGGACGAGGCTTGGGCGATCTGGTCCCAAGGACAATAGGTGGTGGTCCCAGCCGTAGGCCCTACCAAACGAACCATTAGGTCAACCAAGGAAGAGTGGTACAGCGCCCACTCGGCACCGACCTCCGCGCCCAAGCTGGCGATCAGCTCGTGGAGATCGAGTCCTTCCAACAACCCGTCGCGCTCGAGACGAATACAGATGTTCGCGGCGACCAAGAGGCTGGGACCAGCGAGCTCGGCTCGCCGCTGTATGCCAGCAAACGCTTCCCCTAGGGTGCCGTTTGCGCGCTCCAGGGCAGCCACACCGGCGTCGAGAAGTCGCAACCCCGAGTCAGCCGCCTCGCTCAAGCTAGGCACGGTGTTAGTCACCCACTCCTTCTTGCCAATCCTTGCCCAAACCAGAAGCTGCACCGCGAAGATGGCGATGTCCTGGCGAGGCATGGGTGATCCCCGGAGCGCCTCCGTCACCTGCCGCAAAATCTTCGAGCTCATGAGCGCCTCGCACCCGTCCGCTTACGGCGTCGGGAATAGTTGTAGGTCGTGATAAGCGAGTCGCCGTCCTCGACAACGATCACGCCCCCCTTGTCCTGGATCTTCTTGAGCACCCTGAGCTTGTCCATGAGCTCATCAATCACTTGCCCAGCGGCACGTTGGCCCAGCACCACCTTCTCGCCTTCGAGAACTCCGTACTCACGGACGAGTCGCACCATTTCACGGCTGACCCCTCGCTGGGACATCCGTTGTGAAAAGTGAAGTGTCGTGTTCATGGTTGCCCCGCCTGCCTTGACGGTCGGCAATCTACGCCTCCGTAGACATGACGTCAATAGGGTAGAGCCTACTTTTGTGATTAAGAGGCAAAAAAGGAGGCGGGGCACGGGGGCCGGGGGCGCAATGCGCCCCCGGCCCGGCGGTACTCCTACCTGCTCCCCTACAGCCCCCCTCGTTCGGCCAGTGCCGCTGTCTTCAGCCCGCCCACGATGATGTGATCTATCAATCGGACATCCACGAGCGCGAGAGCCTGCTCGAGCCGGGTGGTAACGGCTCGGTCCGCTGCAGAAGGATCGACCGCGCCCGACGGGTGGTTGTGCGCGATGAGGACTGCGGCTGCATTGCACCGAAGCGCGTGCCGCACAACCTCCCTCGGGTGCACCTCTGCGCCATCAATCGATCCATGAAACAGTTCCACGTACTCGATCAGCCTGTGGCGGGTGTCGAGGAACGCGGCCGCGAACGCCTCGCGATGGAGCCCTCCCAGCTTGTCGCGGAAGAAGCTCTTGGCAGTGCCAGGGTCTGAAAAGCACGTACCGCGCCTCATCCGCTGCCCAACGACGGCCCTCGCCGCCTCCAAGATCTCGTCGCTGCTTGCCGCCTTGTAGGAGCGGGACTTGCTCCGTACGTAGAGCGGTGCAGCTACTGCGCTTGTGATCTCCATCTTCTCCTCACCCATCAACGTGCACCTGCGGCTTCGCTTTACTGACGGCGTGGACCCTCTTCAGGAACCCGCCCAGGCCGTACAACGCGAAGCCGTACACGACCACGCTGCCGATTGCTTTCATGAGCATTGGGCTGTGCCCTCCTAGTGGTTGTTGTTCGCGGTGGCGACCTTCTGTGCCAGCCGGTCGTTCAAGGTGATCGCCGTCGCGGTGGCCGGCTCTGCCGCTGCGGTGTCGTCACCAGCGGGATAGAACTCCTCCACCACGCTGGAGACGTCCTCGTCCAGGTCCTCGAACGCGCCGTTCGCAAAGCCCCGTCGTGCAGCCTCGTCGAGCGCCTGTTGGTCAAAGCCAGCTTCCTTGCGTACCCGTTCCACCTCACGCGCGTGGGTGATGGCCTCTTCCAGGGTCATCCCCGACCGGACCACCAGGTCCACGTAGTAGATCGCCGACCGAAAGCTCATCGTGGTGGACTTGCCCCGCAGCTTGAGTTCCAACGGCATGCACGCCAGCAGCCCACCCGACACCGCGCTGAAGTACTCCAGCCTCGCGGCCAGGGTGCGGATGGTGTTGTAGGACGTGGTGCGCAGCACGAAGCTGCCCAATTCGTCCTCGTCTCCGATGCCAACGTTCAGACGGGCGTACGCCTTGCAGTCGCCCCCTGCATACGCGCAGCTGTCGGGCCCCGGACATGGCAGCTGTGAGATCTCCCCCTTGTCCAGGCGCCGGCAGCTCTCGCCATTGCCTACACACATCGGCCGTCCGGTGGCCCGATCGAACAACGAGTAGTCCGCTCGCAGGTTCAGATTCGGGTCGTTGAACAGCAGCCGTACCGGGATCGATCGCAGCTTGCCCCCCGCATCCTTGCGCAACGCTTCGTCCAACGGATGGAGCACCCACCCTGCCCGGTTCTGTACTTGGCTGGTCAGGGTGAACTGGTCGTCCTTCTCGGGCAGGCGCTTGCCGTTGCGTTCAACCACACGCCCGATCGAGATCCGCCCCACCACGGGCGGGGTAATCACCAAGCCCTTCAACATGCTCACTCTCCTTCTTTGTGGGAGACGACCCGGAACCGGCGGCTGCCGGGGCGTTCGACCGTGTACTGCGCCACGAGCTCGGGGTGCTCCTGCGCCAGCCGCTTGGCATCGACGCTGGTGCTGTCCTTGGAGCGACGGAAGGTGATCTCCCCGCCGAGGAAGAGCGCGCGGGACGCGTCGCCCATCGCCTCCTGCAGACGCTGACGAAGGCACTCCGCTTGCTTGTCCTTCTCGGCGATCTCATCGCGCAACGCGACCAGGGACTGGAAGTCGCTGCATAGCTGGCGGTCTTCGGTGAGATCGATCGTCGTGTCCGTGCCGGGATACAGGTTGCGCAACGCCCTAGCTGCTGACTCGCTGCCGTCTGCAGACGGCGGCACGTCCTGCGTCACGTGCTCCCAGAACCGTGCTTCCAGCACGATCAACCGTCCGATCAAGTCCTCATCACGCTCGATCCGGTGGAGCTCAAGCTTTTGGCCACACAGCAACACGGCCACATCGGCGGCCTGCTTGCCCGTCACGGCCAACTGGTGTTGGACCTGGAGCTGGACGTACTCGGGCACCCCGTCGCGCCACAGGCGAGATCCGAACTCCCCTGCCGTCTTGCACTCCAGGATCTGGACGTCCTTGCTGCCCACCACCTCGCGGTCGATGTTGGCGAGCATGTAGCTGTAGGTGGGGTGTTGCAGGACGGCGTTGAGGCGACGGACCTTGTGGCCGGTGCGCTCTGTATAGGCGGTCGCCACGTACGGCTCCAGCAAGGTGCCCCAGTACATCGGCGAGTCCTGACCCGGCTCCTCCTGCCGGACAGTTCGCCCGGTCTTCTCCATCCACAGCTCCAACTGGCTCTTGTACGGACACAGGCCAACTGCGGCGGCAGCATCCGAGCTGCCGATTCCCTTCTTGCGAACCTCCAGCCACTGTTGGCGCGGGAGCGAACGCGTATCGACCAGGCGCAATGCCGGTGATCTGCTCATTACGAATCCTCCAATGAAGAAGGCCCGGCACTCCTTGCGGAGGCCGGGCCTGACGTACGGGTTGATTGTTAGGCCGGTTACGCAGGTACCGGATCTACGGCCGCTGCGATCCTGTCCAGGATGGACCGGGCGTCCTTCGCGTCCCCGCCATGGAGCAGGTGCTTGCCCATCCGAAAGCCGACGGGCTCGGCGACCTCGTAGCACCAGACACCCGGGAAGGTGTGGCTACACCGCTTCCATGCCTCATCGAGCAGACCTGTGCTCGATGCACGCCTGCACGTAGGCCAGCTCGCCGCCGAAGGCCCCTACTCCATGGGACGGGCGGCTCGAAGACAACGCCTGCTTCGCGCCCAAAGCGATGTACGCGATATCGAGTGGATCCACGTCCATGCTCAGGCAACCATCTTCAGGGCTTCATCCCACGCCCGCTGCTTGATCTGGGCACCGACCCCGAACCACGCGGCGTCCCTGCGATGGTCATCGCTGCGCGCACGTCGATGATGGTCCACGTACTCCGTCACGCTGCTCAGGACGCCCCAGGCAGTGCCGCGAGCGGACTTCATGTCCGCACCCTTGCCAGCACCGTCATAGAGCGCTCGCGCCACCTTGTACGCCTGCTCGTTCACCACAACGCCGGTTCCATCCGGCGTCGGGTAGGTGAGGACGCGACGCAGGAGCCCATCCACCGAGTCCGGGTCGACGGGACACTCCACCAGCGCCTTCATGCGGGCAACGAACGGATCCCACGTGGACACCGTGATTCCCAGTTGCCGCTTGACCACGTCGGGGTTGAACTGACTGCGATGCGGAACCTTGACGGCACCTGCGTTGCTCCCCAGCGCGATCGCCAGGGTGTTGTTGCAGACCACACGAACCGACGTGAACTGCGCGGTCGTCGCCAGGGTGCCGTCGCACGCGGTCGCCAGCAGCAGGTAGCCCTCGACCCGATCCCGGCCCTTGAGCATCGTGCTCTGGCCTGTCTTGGCGAGCGCCCAGAACTTGCGCCCCTGCCGCAGCACGCCCGCCGTCTCCAGCTCGAACCCGCCGACCTCGGTCAGGTCCCGATAGAACTCCAGGATCTCCCCGGGCTGGACCACTTTGAAGCGCTTGCCGACCACCGACAGGGGAGCCTTGGTGTCGGAGCGGTACAGGACCTTCTGGTCTGGGAAGGCGTTGACGACGCAGATGCCGTTCTCACCGGTGATGTAGCGGACTTCGGCTTCTCGGATGTCCCAGTCCATCCGAGCGCTCTTCTTCCAGTCGTCGATGGACTGATTCGACGGAAGCCGATTGCCCAGCCCGTGCCAGGGAGTCGCCCCGGTGTAGGCCATTGACTCAACAAGATGCATGTTCAATTCCTCAGACGCCATAAAGCACAAGGCCCGGGACGACCCGGGCCTTGTGCGGTGGCATTGGTTAATAGGTTCAGAGGGGCCTGGTCGTGCAGCCCGCACATTTTGCGAGGCTCACCAACAGTGCTGCGGTGACCACGAGAACACAGGTCACGATGTCGTTCTTTGGAGGGATCATGTTTCAGCCGTTCAGAGGCGCTACGATGCGGAGCGCCCTCCCGCGAGGCGGGCCCTCAGCCAGCCTCACAAGAGTAATATGTATTTGAAACTCATTTGCTTTGAATACTTTCGGAACCAGTGCCATTTCAAGACAACACAGGGCACGATTTGTGCACCGGCTCGTGCTAACCTAAAGCGCTTGCTGGACATGCTCGACCGCACATCTGGCGCAGACCACGATGTGCATGTTCACGCGTCTGGCAGCTGTAACGCGAGGAGCCTCCTATGTCCACAAAGCAGCTGATTGCGCTCCTCAACTCGCACATTGAGCGCGACGAGGAGCAATTCTTGTCAATTGCTCTTCAAGTTGCAGCCCAAGAGGCTAGGCAAGGCCGCCTTGAGGAGGCCAATAAGCTCAAGCGTCTGGTGCAGCGCGCCCGGGACCAGCAACGGAACGAACGACAGCCAAGCGGACAGACACCGATCCCCCTCGCCCGTCCGCGTGGAGAGCTACAGGGTCTCGTCGAGAGCACCTATCCGAAGGTCACTCTAGAGAGCATGGTCCTATCGGAAGACGTGCATCAGCGGCTTGCTCGCGTCGTGCGTCAGCAGCGAGAACGCGCACGACTACGAGAGCACGGTCATCGCCCGACGACGCACATCTTGCTGGTTGGACCTCCCGGCACCGGCAAGACGATGACAGCGTCTGCGTTAGCGGGTGAGCTCCATCTTCCGCTCTTCACCGTTCGGCTTGAAGCACTGTTTAGCCGATTTCTTGGAGAGACGGCTGCGAAGTTGCGACTCCTATTCGATCAGATCGCACAAACTCGTGGTGTCTACTTACTCGATGAGTTCGACGCGATAGGCGCACGCCGTGGCGATCCTAACGACGTAGGTGAGATTCGACGCATCCTCAATTCAGTCTTGGCCTTCATGGAAGAGCCGAACTCAACCGACAGCTTGGTACTAGCCGCAACCAATCACGTTGAAATTCTTGATGAGGCACTAGCGCGGCGATTCGACGAAGTAATTGAATATCAGGTGCCGGATGCGTTGGCCGCTCGAGCCATTCTTGAACGGCGCCTTGGTAAGTTGAAGCCCGGCCCAAAGGTGTTGGCTGGAATTGAGCCTGCTTCGTGTGGGCTAAGCCAAGGTGAACTAGTGCGTGCCGCAGACGCGGTGGTTAAGGATGCGATCCTTGAGGGCTCGTCCAAGGTATCGGGGAGTGCGCTCATGCACGCCCTAAGGAACCGTCACACGCTGAAGGGAAAGTTTCGCCGCTCTACGA
Source organism: Marilutibacter aestuarii (assembly GCF_006546775.1). Classification (GTDB taxonomy): domain Bacteria; phylum Pseudomonadota; class Gammaproteobacteria; order Xanthomonadales; family Xanthomonadaceae; genus Marilutibacter; species Marilutibacter aestuarii. Next base: position 16,291 of record NZ_VICE01000149.1, on the reverse strand, counting down.
TTGATTAGGCCACCGCCGGGGAAAGCGGTGTTTAGAACATGCGTAGCAATGGGGTAGCATGACAGAGTCTAATGAGTACGGAGCGCGCGATAAGCCGCACCTAACCATTAACGCGTTTCGTGAATCCGCAAGGTATGGGTTTCCTTCACGCGCCCAATCGAGGAGACCGCTGCGCGAAAACTACGCCGCACATGCGGAGGGGCTCATCAGTCAGCTCACCGCCGCGCTGGATGAAGTACCCACAGGCGAGGCGGACACACGACTTCCGGTTCCGGACCTGAAGCTCGGGAGGATAGTTGAGGTTACAACGCGCCCGCCAGATGAAGGCTCGTTTGTAAATGCCGTCAAGGTGCCGACCACGCTTGACTTTGCCTCACAGGACATACGAACCCTGCGAACTCAACGTCTTGACAGGATCGAGAGCGCTCTCCTTTTCATTCCTGACGACGCACGTGCGTTTCTACGCGACCGGCTCGGCGCCTACGGCCGCGCGCCGCACAACACACGGCGACCTGACATCGAGCGCTTTGAAGTGCTCGAGACAATCAGCGCTGCTAGGGCAGAGTCGATTTTTGTCGGCGACGTCGACTTAGGATCTGCAACTGCGGCCTGGTGGGAGTTGTGGGTTCCTGGAGATTCACGGCGCTCGGAGTACGTATCGAATCTTGCCCGCTCATTGAATCTCGACGTTCATTCCGACCGACTGGTGTTTCCAGACACTGTTGTGGTTTTCGTGCATACGCACGCCCGCGCTTTGGCGGAGTTCACCGCCCGTCTGCCGGGTGCAATCGCCGAGGTCCGGCGCGCAACAGGGACGATCCAGCCATTCCTTGACCGCGACGGCACCGGTGTTACTTCTTCGGATTGGGTTGACGAATTGGCCACTCGGGTTGTCCGGCCTATTGAAACAGCCGGCGTGGTATGCACTCTTGATACGGGGGTCGCCGCCGCACATCCACTCCTTTCCTTCGGCCTGGAAGGCGCGTGGGCGTATGACGAGGCTTGGGGAGCCGATGATCACTACCCTGACGGCGGGCACGGAACCGCCTTGGCTGGTCTGATTCTCTACGGTGACCTCGAGCCTTACATGAACAGCACGGGCCCCGTAGAACTCACTCATGCGGTGGAGTCGATGAAGTTGCTGCCGCCGAACGGCTTTCCTGCAACGGAACCGCCTAGCTACGGGGTCGTAACGCAAGGTGCAGTAGCTCAGGTAGAAGTCGCGCGTCCCGGGGTCGCTCGCGCCTTTTGTCTTGCAACCACTACAACAGACTTCCCGTCGGACCGACCTTCTACTTGGAGTGGCGCTCTGGACCAGATAGCTTCTGGCTCAACGGCCGGAGATGCAGCAGACAATAGCCATGCTTCCCGTACGCCCAAGCGGTTGCTCATGGTGGCCACCGGAAACGTCTCTGGAGGGATGTTAGACGACGTCGTGCAGCCCAAGCCGCTCGAAGATCCTTCGCAGAGTTGGAACGCACTGACCATTGGCGGCTTTACTCGCAAGGAGCAGATGCCCGCACCACCTCCGATATATACGCCCGTGGTCAAGGCCAATAATCGTAGCCCGTTCAGCCGCGGCTCGCGGTCTTTACCTTACGACCTCACTCCAATCAAACCCGAGGTCTTGTTTGAAGCCGGTAACATGGCAGCGGATTCCAGTAACTTCTGCGGTTGGCACGAAGCAATATCGCTGCTTGCAACCGGTTCAGAGGTAACGACCGAGCCACTGGTGCCATTCTGGGCAACTAGTGCAGCCGTGGGCGTAGCCGGAAACTTTATGGGGCGGCTACAAGCCGCGCTGCCAGACCTATGGCCGGAGACCCACCGCGCGCTAACAGTCGATGCTGCAAGATGGCCCAAGCCGATCCGCGATCAGTTAATTGGGCGGGGGGATCATTGGAGAGGCTCATCCAAACGGCAGCGGCAGATGCTATTGCGCGAAGTTGGCTATGGGGTACCGGAGTTCGAGCGCGCGGCTCTTTCTGCAAGTAATGACCTAACTCTCGTTGCAGAAGCGGAGATCCAACCGTTTGCCATGGGCGCCGATGATCGGTCAGGCGTGTTCAACGAGATGCACTTTTATGATCTTCCCTGGCCGCGCGAAGCGCTTGAGCAGCTTGAGAACCAAGTTGTCACGATGAAAGTGACCCTATCTTATTTCGTCGAACCTAACCTGTCTGGAAAGGCCGCAACGCGCCCGGAGACCTACCGCTCGTTTGGACTGCGGTTCGCGATGAAGAAGCGTAACGAGACGGCGGCGGCCTTCCGCGCTCGCGTCAACGCTGCCCAAGAGCGCGGCACGTCCCCCGCTGAACGCGAACAGGATTACTGGCTCTTGGGTTCCAAGGCCGTACAAGCCGGCTCACTCCACTGTGACCTATGGCGGGGTCACGCGATCGACCTCGCGGGACACGATTTGATCGCTGTTTATCCTGTCGGGGGCTGGTGGAAGTCACATACCGGTCAGCGGCGCGTTACAGATATCGGACGCTACGCACTGGTGATATCGATTTCAGCACCAGGGACTACAGTTGATATGTATACCGAAGTTGCGTCGCTTGTGGACGCTGCGACCGTTGAAACTACTGTGTAAGAGGGGCTTGCCGCGATGGACGCGCTTTCGCGAACAGATCCGGTACCTTCCGATGTCGCCCACAGCACTTAGATCGAACGCTTCCGATCGACGGACGTGAGTCTCAGTTGCTCAAGGTAGTCGGCCCACGATTGCATCATTTTTTTTCGCTCTTCGAGATGCGTGGTCCGGTTGTAGGCTCGGCCTAGCGGGTCACGAACCGCGTGCGCCAGCTGATGCTCGATGAAATCGGGCCGGAACCCAAGCACTTCATCCAAGAGTGTCCGCGCCATTGCGCGAAACCCATGCGCCGTGATCATCGTCCCATCAAACCCAAGGCTCCTAAGGGCCGCGTTGATTGTGTTCTCGCTAATTGGCTTCGAGATAGTCCTCACGCTGGGGAAGACGAACTGGCTGTTCCTGGAGTAAGGCTTGACCTCTTCAAGCAACTCGATCACTTGACTGGCTAACGGCACCACGTGTGAAGTCTTTGTCTTGCTCGTGACATAGCGCCACTCCGCGGAGCAGAGGTCGATATCAACCCAACGAGCTGCCCGAAGCTCGCCTGGCCTGACAAACAGCAATGCGGAGAGCTTGAGCGCAACGGCCACGATCGGAGAGCCTTGGTAGCAGTAGATCGCTCTGAGCAACTTCGCAACCTCGTCTGGATCCGTGATGCTCGCGAAATGCTTCGTCGTCGTGGGCGCCAGAGCGCCTGCGAGGCTCACCGTCGGATCGTTCTCTGCCCGGCCAGTGGCAATGGCATAGCGAAAAACCATGCCCGCTGCAGCGCGGGCACGATGCGCCGTCTCGACCGCCCCCCGGCCCTCAACCTTGCGAAGGGCCTTCAGCAGCATCGGCGCGGTGATGCTCCGGATCGGAAGAGCGGCAATGCTTCCCAGATCGCGCTCCAGCATCCTGCGTTCGCGTACAACAGATCCAGGGCTGAGCTTCTGCGAACGCTGGGCGGTGAGCTCCTTGGCTATTGCGCCAAACGTGTTGCCGGCCTCTTCCTCTTGGGCGGCTCGATCTATCCTCGCCACTAACGACGGATCCATGCCCTTCTTGAGCTGGGCGCGAGCCTTTTCCCTTTCAGCCCGCGCTTCAGCCAACGAGACCGCCGGATAGGCCCCGATGGTCAGCATGTTGGCCTTGCCGGCGTACCGGTATCGGTAGCGCCAGATCCGGGATCCTGAGGGCCTGACCTCGACGCACAGCCCATTCGCATCAGCGAGGCGGTAGACCTTCTCCTTGGGCTTCAGTGCGCGCAGCTTGGTGTCTGTCAGCATTCCTGTGAGTAACCGATACGTGAGTAAGCGTGGGCGACTCAGCTATCTTACTCACGTCGTTACTCACGATCCACTCGGATTCCGTTGGCCCCCTTTGGACGACCCTGCACGGGCACGCCCCGTAAACACTAGGATTTCAAGGGGCTTCAGGACAGATTTGGACTTCGTCGGATCAGTAGATGGTGGGCCCACCAGGATTCGAACCTGGAACCAAGGGATTCGCGTGGTCCGGGGGTTTCCCCTCGGCGCGGACTATCTCTTCACCCTTCGTCGTGCGTCGTTGACGTTCGACGGATGGGGCGCGGGACGCTCGAGCCTGTGATCAAGGGCACTGGAGCCCCCAGGTAGTCTCTGCACCTTCCGGCGGTGTACCGCCGGCTTGGCTCAGGGTTGCCACCGGCCGCGTCGTGCGCGCCGCTGAGGTTTCCCTGAATTCATCCCGTTCCCGTCCGCGCATTCCTGCGCGGCGGCACCTTTCGATGAGTCCCCTGCTCTAACCGTTGAGCTATAGGCCCTTGGCGGGGAGTTTACTCAATCCCGCCTCGCAGCGGTCACTCCGGTTTAGGGGGCGGCCACATGGGCGACCGCCCCGCACGCGCATTCACCGCGACATCGAGTACGGCCGCTGGTCGGGGGCGGTGGCCCAGTCCTTGTTGGGGGCGGCCTGCATGCGAAGCGCAGTTCGCCGCCGGCCATGATCTCTTCGTCGCGGAGGTAGGCGCGGTCCAGCGGTTTGCCGTCCAGGGTGACGCGGCCGACGTAGGGGTGTGCGTCCGACAGGGCTTCGGCGACGTTGCGGAAGCGCTTGCCGTTGGGCAGGTTGAGGGTGGCCTCGGGCAGGAAGGGCGGCCGATGACGTATTCGTTGCTGCCCGGGGCGACGGGGTAGAAACCCAGCGCGGTGAACAGGTACCAGGCCGACATCTGGCCGAGGTCGTCGTTGCCGGCGAGGCCGTCGGGGGTGGGCGTGTACCGGGTCGACATGATCCGGCCCAGGCGTGCCTGGGTGCGCCAGGGCTGGCCGGCATAGGCGTAGAGGCAGGCGAGTTGGTGGCTGGGTTCATTGCCGTGCGCATGACGCTCTCCACGCACGCGGCCTGTCCGGATATGGCAAAGTCAGTCGCGACGAAGCCGACCCTGGACACCCGAATGCTACGCAACATTGCCCTCGCCCTGTTGCTCTCCTCTTCGGCAGGCGCTGTCGAAGCATCCACCCCGTTCTGGGGCGACAAGGAATCCCAGGCCCGCACGATCCCGGCCTCCGCGCTCCAGCCCGGCCAGTTCGTCTGGTCGCCGGAGCTGGCGCCCGCCGGGCCGATCGTGGTGGTCGTCAGCCTCAACGAGCAGCTGGCCTACGCGTACCGCAACGGCGTGCTGATCGGTTACACCACGATCAGCACCGGCAAGAAGGGCCACCAGACCCCGACCGGCGTGTTCACCACGCTGCAGAAGGACAAGGACCACCGGTCCTCGATCTACAACAACGCGGCGATGCCCTATACCCAGCGCCTGACCTGGGGTGGCGTGGCGCTGCACGCCGGCGGCCTGCCGGGGTATCCCTCCTCGCACGGCTGCGTGCACCTGCCCTCGGTGTTCGCCGAGAAGCTGTTCGAGGTCAGCCCGCTGGGCATGACCGTGGTGGTCGCCGACGAGTCGAGCGCGCCCTACGAGGTCAGCCACCCCGGCGCGCTGGCGCCGGTGCACCCGGTTTCCGGCGAGCAGGTCGAGATCCCGCGCCTGTACACCGGCGAGGTCTACCGCTGGCAGCCCGAGCTGGCGACCGAGGGTCCCATCTCGATCCTGCTCAGCACCGCCGACCGCCGCGTCCTGGTCTATCGCAACGGCGTGGAGATCGGGCGCACGCGCATGGTCTTCCGCGATGCGCACCGCCCGCTGGGCTCGCATGTCTATACCGTGGTCGGCACGCAGCAGCCCGATGCCGAGGGGCGCATGCCGGAAGGCTACGAACCCGACTGGACCGCGGTCAGCGTGCCCGGGCTGGAGAGCGAGGCCGGCAACAAGATGAAGCCCGAGGAGGTGGCCCGCGTGGTCCTGCCGCCGGCCTTCGTCGCCGCCGCCACGCCCTACCTCGCGCCCGGCACGACCCTGATGGTCACCGATGCGCCCATCCTGCCCTCCACCACCGGGGTGGCGATGACCGTGGTCGACAACGCGCCGCCGCACGACAGTTCGACCGAGGACGGCGAGTAGCGCGGATGCCGGGTTTGCTGAACGCAGACCGGTTGTGAAGGCGTCCTCCGGGGCATTCCGGGCCGATATTCAGGCCTGGTCCCGGGCTGTGCAGGTAATGTGAAGGACTTGACGCGCCGTCCGGCCCGGTCCCGCTCGGCGGGCGAACCAGGGGCGGCGCACGGCCCCCGGGCCGTCCGCCCCCTCACAGGAATCCGCCGATGACGCGATCGACGCCCCGTTGCCTGCCCTTGCTGGGCCTGCTGGCCCTGGCCCCCGCGGCCTTCGCCCAGCCGCCCGCCGAGGCCAGCCTCTCCGCCGCACTCACCCGTGCCGCCCCCGACGCCGACCCGGGCATGCTGACCCTGGCCGCCCGCTCGCTCGAGTGCGCCCAGCGCCTGCACCCCGAGCAGGCGCGGCCCGAGCGGCTGGCGGTGATCGACTACTCGCTACCGTCCACCGAACCCCGCATGTGGGTCTTCGACCTGGCCGCGCGCCGCCTGATGCTGGTCGACTATGTCGCCCACGGCCAGGGCTCGGGCGACAACCGCACCACCGCATTCTCGAACCGGCCCGGCAGCCACCAGAGCAGCATCGGCATGTTCCGCACCAGCGAGACCTATGTCGGCAAGAACGGGTATTCGCTGCGGTTGGACGGCCTGGAGCCGGGCTTCAACGACCGCGCCCGCGAACGCGCCATCGTCATGCACGGCGCACCCTACGTCAGCCAGGGCACGATCCGGCAGATGGGCCGGCTCGGCCGCAGCTGGGGCTGCCCGGCCGTGCGACCGGACATCGCCCGCACCCTGATCGACGACATCAAGGGTGGCCAATACCTGTTCGCCTATTACCCCGATCCGAAGTGGCTGCACGCCTCGCACCTCTTCAGTTGCCCGGCGACGGACGCCCCCACCCAGCCGGTGGCCCATGCCGGCGGCGGCAACGCAACGGCGCGCAGCTCCCGATAGCGCCCTCGGCCGCCGCGCCGCCACAGAACCGCAGGATGGGTAGAACCGAAGGTGAAACCCATCAACGTCGCCCGTTCGATGCGCGGAAGATGGGTTTCGCTGCGCTTTACCCATCCTACGAGTGGCGACGCACCACGCCCGTCATCCCAGCGAACGCTGGGGTGAGGCAAGGCTGCTTGCGCGGCAGTGCCGCGCTGTCATGCCGAACGCCCAGCGCGCTGCGCTGGGCCGGGGAGCGAAGGACCGTAGCCTGCGACCCATCCATTCGTGCGATCAAGAACGCTTGGACGCCGGCGGCCGTCTGACTGGTGAAACAAGAGCTGGATCCCAGCGTTCGCTGGGATGACGGCTTTCGGGGACTCGCACGAGACGGCGGCCGTCGGGGTGACCGAAGGATCATGCGACAGAACCGTAGGATGGGTAGAACCGATGGTTCCGGGGGCGCGACGTAGAACCGTCGGATGGGTAGAACCGAAGGTGAAACCCATCGTCGTCGCCCGGCCCAACCCGCGAACGATGGGTTTCGCTGCGCTCTACCCATCCTACGAAGGTGGCGGCAGCTTGTTCCGGGGACGCGACGCAGAACCGCAGGATGGGTAGAACCGAAAGTGAAACCCATCACCGACGTCCGTTCCACCGGCGCACGATGGGTTTCGCTGCGCTCTACCCATCCTACGGGCCTTCGAGGGTGGCGGCCTCTTGTTCCGGGAACGCGACGGAGCCGTCGCGGGCTCCACGATGACACGCGTCCAGGCCCCCAAAAAGCAGAAGCCCCGCGCTTGGCGGGGCTTCCGTGCGACCGGCGTGGGTCGCGGGGTCAGTCGATGTCGAGGAAGCTGCGCAGCTGCTCGGAGCGGCTGGGGTGGCGCAGCTTTCGCAGCGCCTTGGCCTCTATCTGGCGGATGCGCTCGCGGGTGACATCGAACTGCTTGCCGACCTCCTCGAGGGTGTGGTCGGTGTTCATGTCGATGCCGAAGCGCATGCGCAGCACCTTGGCTTCCCTCGGGGTCAGCCCGGCGAGCACGTCGCGGACGGTTTCCGACAGGTTGATGTTGGTGGTCGCGTCGATCGGGGACTCCGCGTTGGTGTCCTCGATGAAATCGCCCAGGTGGCTGTCCTCGTCGTCGCCGATCGGGGTCTCCATGGAGATCGGCTCCTTGGCGATCTTCATGACCTTGCGGACCTTGTCCTCGGGCATCTCCATTTCCTTGGCCAGCTCCTCCGGGGTGGCCTCGCGGCCGTACTGCTGGAGCATCTGGCGGGAAATGCGGTTGAGCTTGTTGATCGTCTCGATCATGTGCACCGGGATGCGGATGGTGCGCGCCTGGTCGGCGATCGAGCGGGTGATCGCCTGGCGGATCCACCAGGTGGCATAGGTCGAGAACTTGAAGCCGCGGCGGTGCTCGAACTTGTCGACCGCCTTCATCAGGCCGATGTTGCCCTCCTGGATCAGGTCCAGGAACTGCAGGCCGCGGTTGGTGTACTTCTTGGCGATGGAGATCACCAGGCGCAGGTTGGCCTCGACCATTTCTTTCTTGGCCTTGCGGGCCTTGGCTTCGCCGTAGGCCATCGCGCGGCTGATCTCCTTGAGATCGGCCAGGCTCAGGCGCATGCGCTTCTCCAGGTCCAGGGTGGCCTGCTGTTCGGCGACGATCTGGTCCTTGACGTCACGCAGGCCCGACGACCACTTCTGCTTGCGCTTGATCAGCTCGTCGACCCAGTCCAGGTTGGTCTGGTTGCCGTCCCAGGAACGGATGAAGTCCTTGCGCGGCATGCGGGCCTGGCGCGTGGCCAGCTCGAGGATGCGGCGCTCGTGCTTCTTCACTTCCATCACGACGTCGCGCAGGTTGCGCACTAGCACGTCGGTCAGCGGCAGCGGCAGCTTGAGGGTGATGAAGGTCGCGGCCATGTCCTCGCGCGCGGCGACCACGCTCTTGTGCGCGGGGCCGTGCTTGGCGTAGGCCTTCTCGAACTTGGCATAGGCCTCGGCGATCGCGCCCAGGCGCGTGTCGACCTCGACCGGGTCCGGACCGGTCGGCGCGTCCTCGCTGGAGTCGCCGCCGTCCTCGTCGTCCTCGTCGGCCTCGGTGTCCTCGTCGGCTTCCTCGGCGCTGGTGTCCTCGATCTCCTCGCCGTTGCGCAGCGCTTCTTCCTGCTGCTGCTCCTCGAGCAAGGCATCGTTGAAGCCGACCACGATCTCGGCCAGGCGCTTCTTGCCCTCCTTGTGCTCGGCGTAGTCGGCCAGCAGGGCGTCGATCGTCGCCGGGAACAGGCCCAGCGAGGCCTGCACCTGGGACAGGCCGTCCTCGATGCGCTTGGCGATGGCGATCTCGCCCTCGCGGGTCAGCAGCTCGACCGTGCCCATCTCGCGCATGTACATGCGCACCGGGTCGGTGGTGCGGCCACCCTCGGTGTCGAGGCCGGTCAGCGCGGCGGCGGCTTCCTCGGCCGCGGTGTCGTCGACATCGCGGTTGCTGCCTTCGCCGGTGATGAGCAGGGTTTCGGCATCCGGTGCGACTTCGTGCACCTCGATGCCCATGCCGTTGATCATGCCGATGATGTCTTCGATCTGCTCCGGATCGACGATGTCGTCGGGCAGGTGATCGTTGACTTCGGCATAGGTCAGGTAGCCCTGCTCAAGGCCTTTGCTGATCAGCTGCTTGATGTCGGATTGGGGGGCCTGACGTTCGTTGGCCATAGGGCTCGCCACCGCTGGAATTTGGGAAGGAGTGAACGCTCCAGTATACCAGCCCGGGGGCCGTTTTGCCGGCTCAGGCCTTCAACAGGAACGTGACCGGGCCGTCGTTGACCAGGCTGACACTCATATGGGCACCAAAGCGGCCGGTTTCCACCCCCTTGGGGTGTTTTTCTCGACAAATCGCGACCAGATCACTGAACAGGGGTTCAGCCAGGGCCGGCGCGGCGGCGGTCGAGAAGCCCGGACGCAGTCCGCTGCGGGTGTCCGCGGCCAGGGTGAACTGGCTCACCAGCAGCAGGCCGCCGCCGGCCTGGGCCAGGCCCAGGTTCATCCGCCCGTCGGCATCGGCGAAGACGCGGTAGTTCAGCAGGCGGTCGGCCATCTTCGCGACCTGCGCGGGCCCGTCTCCGGGTTCCACCCCGACCAGGGCGAGCAGGCCCGGCCCGATCGCGCCCACGGTCTCGCCGTCGACTTCGACCCGGGCCTGGCTGACGCGCTGGATGAGGGCAAGCATGCGGGATGGGGAATGGGGCGTCTGGGATGGGGAAGAGCGTAACGGCGGATGCGGGGATGGCAAGCACCCGCGCCGGGCGGGCGGCCGCGCCGGCTACACTCCGGCCATGACCGAACTGCTCGCCCGCCTGCTGTTCTTCTGCGCCGCCGCGCTGGGCCGCCTGCCCTGGCCTTGGCTGATGGCGCTCGGCGACGGCCTGGCGGCCCTGTGGCGGCGACTGGACGCGCGCGAGAGCCGCGTCGCCCGGCGCAACCTGGAGCTGGCCTACCCGGGCCTGCTCGCCGGCGAACGCGCGCAGTGGCATCGCGCGATCCTGCGCACCACCGCGCGCCAGGCGCTCGAGACGTTGCGCCTGTGGACCCGCCCCCACCAGGACAACCTGCAACTGATCCGCGAGCAGCACGGCACCGCCCTGCTCGACGCCGCGATCGCCAGCGGGCGCGGCGTCATCGTCGCCGCGCCGCACCACGGCAACTGGGAGCTGCTCAACCAGTGGCTGGCCGCGCGCACGCCACTGGCGATCCTCTACCGGCCGCCCGAGTCGGCCGTGGGCGAGGCCTTCCTCAACCGCGTGCGTGCCGCCAGCGGCGCCTCGGCCGACCGTGTCACCCAGATCCGCGCCGAGGGCCCGGCGGTCCGCCAGCTGTTCAAGCGCCTGGGCGCCGGCGGCGTGGTCGGCATCCTGCCCGACCAGCAGCCCAAGGCCGGCGATGGCGAGTTCGCGCCCTTCTTCGGCGTGGAGGCCTTCACCATGACCCTGGTCGGCCGCCTCGCCCAGCGCACCGGCGCGACCGTGCTGTTCGCCTGGTGCGAGCGCATCGACACCCATGCCGGCGCGCCGGGCTTCGCCCTGCACGTGGAAGCCGCGCCGGCGGCGATCGCCGACCCCGACCCGAAGGTCGCGGTGGCCGCGCTCAACCAGGCCGTGGAACACATCGCGCGGCGCGACCCGGCCCAATACCAGTGGACGTACAAACGCTATACCCTCAGGCCCGAGGGCTCGGGCGAGTGCAATCCGTATGCCGCGTCCTGACACCGGGTCCGGCGCCGCACGCGGGCCGGCGAAGCCACACTGACCGGCGGAAACAAGGGGGAACGAAGGGACATGGCATATCGATGGACACTGGGCGTCATGCTGGCGCTCGCCTGGGGCAACGCCCCGGCCAAGGACGACCTGGACGCGATGAACGCGGTGAGCCAGGCATGGGATGCCTACGTGGCCGCCAGCAGCGCCGACGACCCGGACGCGGCGCGGTGGCTCGCGCCGTCGAGCATCGCCGAATATGCGTTCGTGCGCGACGCGGCCCTCTACGCGTCCGCCCACCAGGTGAAGCGCCTGCCGCTGACCAAGCGCATCGAGGTCTACCTGTTCCGCGCGCGCTACGCGCCCGCGGCGCTGGACGCCATGGACGGGGAAGCGGTGGCCCGCGCGTGCATCGAGGCCGGCGTCTGCGGCATTGCCGCGCGCGAAGAAGGCCAGCCCCCGCTGGCGCTGGCCCACGTCACCCTGGTCACGCCCGACCTTGCGATCGGCGAGTTGGCGCCGCCCAGCGGCAACTATCACTTCGGCCCCGAGCTGGTGCGGATCGATGGCGCATGGAAGGTCCGCGACGAGAGCCTGGTGCTCAACGACTCGGCGATGGCCAACCAGGCCGTGCGCAGCAACGGACTGGAGGAGGACGACGTCGTGGCGGCGTTTCTCGCCGACATGCTGGACACCGACACGCCCCCCAGCCTGGCCCTGCTCGACCAGCCCCTGCGTGACGACCGTGCGGCGCGCACGCGCCTGAACGAACGCTGGCCGGACTACGACGCGCACATGAAGACCCGGATCGGGGCGCTGGAGCGCAAGGCCGAATCCGGCGAAGACCTGGCGATGATGGTGCTGGGCGCGATCATATACAGCGGGAGGTTCCCCGAGCTGGCGCCCCAGGACACCGCGCGCGGCATGCAGCTGATGGAAGAGGCCAGTGCCGCGGGCAACGTCCGCGCCTCGAGCCTGCTGGTGGAGGCCCTCACCGGTGACGCCGCGCCCAAGCCCGGCGAAGTGCCGACCGAACACTACCTGCGCAGGCTCGCCCGCCATGCCCGGCTGGCCGCCAATGCCGGCGATGCGGAAGCGATGTCGGTGACCGGCAACCTCATCTTCAACGGCGCCGCGGGGCAGGCGCGCGATTGCGTGGAAGCGGAGTCGTGGCTGGCGCGGGCCGAGGACGCCGGGCTGGAATATGCGCGCAACGAGCGCGTGTGGTTCCTGGCGGCCTGCCCGATTCCCGCGCAACGCGATCCCGCGCGCGCGATGGCCCTGGCCCAGCACCTGGTGGAGAACGCGGACGCGCTTTCCCCCTTCGAGCTGGACACCGTGGCGGCGACCTTCGCCGCCAATGGCGAGTTCCAGGCGGCCGCCGACTTCCAGGCACGCGCCGTCGCGGGGATGCCCGACGATGCCGGCGCCGACCTGGAGGAGATGCGCGCGCGAGAGGCCCTGTATGCGCGTGGCAAGGACTTCGTGCAGGACTACAGCGTCTATGAGCGGGCCGCCCGATGAACGACGCCGTTCCCGCTTCCGAGGTCGCCTGGCAGGCCCTGCCCGAGCGCAGCCGTGCACTGTTCCTATTGGCCGGCGGCCTGCCGATGCTGGTGCTCGGCACCGCGGCCGGCGCGGGGCTGGGCCTGGTCCTGGGCACGGTGTTCGAGGACACCGACCGGGCCCTGCTGGTGGCGATCGGCGCGGTCGCGCTGGCGCTGCTGGCCGGCGGGCTGGGCACCTGGCTGGGCGCCAAGCAGTACAGCCACACGCGCTGGCTGCTCGATGCGCACGGGCTGGCCGTCCGCCGCGGGCGCCTGTGGCACCGCGAGACGCGCGTGCCCCTGACCCGGGTGCAGCACCTGGACGTCAAGCGCGGGCCGCTGCAGCGTCGCCGCGACCTGGCCACCCTCGTCGTGCACACCGCGGGCACCGCCAACAGCGCGGTCGCCGTGCCCAACCTGGATGCCGGCGACGCCGAGCACCTGCGCGAGCAGCTTGGCCGACAGATCGATCGCGATGACGACTGAGCCGCCCCCGCTGCCCGACGCGACGCGGGCGCCGGACGGCCCGCCCGCCGGCGTTTCCGCCGAAGACGCGGACCACCGCCTGCACCCGATGTCCTGGCTGTTCGTGCTGGTGCAGCAAGTCAAGTCCTTCATCATCCCGCTGCTGGTGGTGCTGGTCGCCGGCCGCCGTGGCGACAACATGTACGAACTGTGGGGCCTGGTCGGCGTCGGCGCCCTGGTGCTGGTGTCGCTTTGGCAATACTTCACCTACCGCTATGGCGTGCTCGGCGATGCGCTGGTGATCCGCAGCGGGCTGCTCGAGCGCAGCCTGCGGGTCATCCCGTTCGCGCGCATCCACAATGTCGCCCTGCAGCAGAACCTCCTGCACCGGGTGTTCGGGGTGGCCGAGGTGCGGCTGGAGTCGGCCGGCGGCCAGAAGCCCGAGGCCGAGATGCGCGTGCTCAAGCTGGACAAGGCGCTGGCGCTGGAGGCACTGGTGCGTCGCCGCGCCCACGCCGGCGACGCGCCTGCCGACGGCGCGGTCCGCGACGAGGCCGAGCCGCTGCTGTATCTGCCGACCGGCGAAGTGGTGCGCCTGGGCCTGATCTCCAACCGGGGCATGGTGGTGGTCGCGGCATCGGTGGCGGCGCTGTTCCAGTTCGGCGGCGGCGACATCGTCGAGGACTACGCCGAGCAGGGCGTCAGGCAAGCGGTCGGCTGGGCCGGCGACCACAGCTACGGCACCAGCGAATACGCGATCGGTGCGATCGCATTGCTGCTGGTGCTGCTGGCCCTGGTCCGCCTGCTCTCGGTGGTGCTCGCCCTGCTCCAGTTCCACGGCTTCACGCTGACCGGCCACGGCCGCCGCCTGACCGTCGAGCGCGGCCTGCTCGGGCGCTGGCGCACCAGCGCCTCGCGCCGCCGCATCCAGGCCTGGACGCTGACCGAGACCGTGCTGCACCGCCTGTTCCGGCGCCGCAGCCTGGACGTGGACATCGCGGTGTCGCAGCACGCGCAGCAGCAGCGCGCGCTTCGCGAGCTCGCGCCGGTCGCGACGCCCGCGGCCTGCGACGACCTGGTCGACCGCCTGCTGCCGCACGCGGCGTGGACCGGCCTGGACTGGCAACCGCTGCCCAAGGCGGTCTGGTGGCGGATCTTCCTGCCGGGGGCGCTGGTCACCGGTGCGATCACCGCGCTGCTGTACCTGCGCTTCGGCGCGCCCGGCCTGTGGCTGCTGCTGTGGCTGCCGTGGTCGGCGTTCAAGGCGCGCAAGCATGCCCGCTGCATGGCCTTCGCGCTGGGCGACGAGCTGGTCGCCGTGCGCGAGGGCTGGTGGTCGCGCCACTGGCGCTTCGCCGAGATCGACAAACTGCAGGCGCTGCGCCTGGGCCGCTCGCCGCTGGATCGCTGGCTGGGCAGCACCACGCTGTTCCTCGACACCGCGGGGGCGAACGCGCTGGGGCCGCCGCTGCGCATCCGTTTCCTGCCCGACACCCAGGCCCGCGCACTCTACGACCGCCTCGCCGAAAGCCTGTCGCGACGTCCATTGCGCTGGTGACGGCGACGCCGCGCCCCGGGCGCGCGCGCCGGCGTCAGCCCTTGCCCTGCACCATCCGGCGCAGGCGCGCGCCGAGGTCGCGGCACTGCCTTCGCCAGGCCGCGGTCGGATGCGCCTGCTGCTCGCGCGCCCGCGGCAGCAGCACCTCGTCGATGAGCCGACGCCACCGCGCGACCGTCGCCTCGTTGGAGAAGGCCTCGCCGCGCCGCCGGCCGTTGTCGGCCATGGCGGCGTACAGCGCGGGGTCCGCGAGCAGGCGGTCGATCGCCGCCATCGCCGCGGCCGGCCCGTCGACCTCGATGAAGTCCAGCGGTCCCTCGCGCAGCTCGCGGTACCCCGACTCCGGGCCCAGCAGGGCGGGCACGCCGGCCAGCCAGGCGTTGAAGAGCTTCCAGGCCGGCTTGTTGCGCACCAGCCGGGCGCCGCTGGGCCGCGCCGCCAGCATCAGGTCCACCGTGGCCAGGTCCTGGTACGCGGGCGGCACGTCGCCGTCCGGCGCGTGGCTTCGCATGTGCAGGCCACGGGCGGCGAGGAAGTCCTGCCAGGCCCCGTCGCGGAAGCCCGGGTGCAGGTTCTGGGGCGTGCCCGGGTACAGGATCGTGCGCGGCCGGTCGCCACGGCCGGGGTCGCGCACGACCAGGCCCGGTTGCGGCCAGTGCGGCACGTGGAAGGCATGGCGGCCATCGGCCGACGAGGCGTTCTGCACCACTTCCACGTCGGCGAAACCGACCGGGTGGCGATCGCTGCGCACCGATACCAGCAGGGCGCGGCTGCCGGCGCGGCGGCAGGCGTCCCATGCCCGACGCTTGTCGCCGGCGTAGAAGAGGACCGGCCCCTCGGCGGGCATGCGGTTGTCGAGCGCGACGTCGGCGCCCGCATCGCGCAGGCGCAGGTAGCTCAGGACGATCCAGTAGTGCTCTCCCAGCACCAGCCGGTGCGGTTCGCGGTCGGGATCGAGCGCCCGCCAGCGCGCGATCTCCGCGTCGTCGACCGCCAGGTAGAACGTGGTGCGCATGGGGGGCATGGGGCGTGTCTCTTCCAGTCGGCGTGCGGGGCGGGCACCATGGCGTCCACGGCGCCTTCGGCGCGATGCACGCCCGACATCTTATCGATGCCCACGACGCCATGACGCGAATCCTGTTCGTCCCGGTCTCCGGCGGCGCCGGCAGTGGCGAGGTGCAACGCTGTCGATTGCTCGCCGATGCGCTGGTGGCTGCCCGGCCCGGCATCGAGCCGCACTTCTTGCTGGCCGTGGGCAGTGCGCCGCTGCCCTGGCCGACGACAGGACTCACGGCTTCGCCGACGCGCGCGGTCACCGAGGTGGTCGCGGCGATCGCGACGCTGCGACCGGCGGTGGTGGTCTTCGACGGCAACACGCGCGTGGCCGCGCTCGACGCCGCGCGCCGCGTCGGGGCCCGCGTCGTGCTGGTCAGCTCCCGACCCAGCGCCGCCGACCGCGGCTTC
>NZ_VICE01000148.1 GCF_006546775.1 Marilutibacter aestuarii | reverse complement strand
CTTGTCTGAGCGAAGCGAGTTTGGGCGCCGTGCCGCCACGGCCGAGGCGCACAGGGGACCGGTGCGGCGAAGCCGCGCCGGCGGCCGATGGAGCCCGCGGTTTTGGTTCCTTTTGCCAAGACAAAAGGGACTCGCACGCGCAGCGGGCGAAAGCCTTCGATCTTGCCCTCATACCGATGCCCCGGGTGCGCTTCGCTTACCCGGCCTACGCGGGAGTGCCGCCGTTGCACTTGCCATGCGATCCCACTCAACACGCAGAATGGATTGCGCGAAGCAAAACCCTCTCGCGTCGTGGCCGGGAGCCATGGTGGGTATCGCCTTCGGCTCGACCCACCCTACGGCGACGCCGCCGCCCCCGTCCGGCAACCCATCACACCGTCATCCCAACGAACGCCGGGATCCAGCCATTGGCAAGTCTCGGGGGTTCTCCCCGGCCCAGCGCAGTGCGCTGGGGGCTCGGCCGGACCACGCGGCAATGTCGCGAACGGTCCGCCTCACCCCAGCGAACGCTGTGATGAAGGCGCGGGGTTGGGACGCAGGCCAACCGGATCAGACGAATTCTCCCCCAGTCGGGAGAAGAACTTTTTCCGGGGGCGTCGCCTCAGGCCGGCGACGGCGCGTCGGGCTGGCGCTCGGGACGTGCGGCGTCGAAGGCCGACAAGGCCAGGCAGGCCGCTTCGATGCGCTCGATGGTCGGATACGGCGCCAGGTCCACCTTGAAGCGACGCGCGTTGTAGACCTGCGGGACCAGGCAGCAATCGGCCAGGCCCGGACTATCGCCCTCGCAGAAGCGCCCCGTCGATGGATGGTCGACGAGCATCGCCTCCATGGCTTCGAAGCCCTCCTCGATCCAGTGGCGGACCCAGGCATCGCGCCCGTCGGCGGCCACGCCCATCTCGTGCTCCAGGTGCTGCAGCACGCGCAGGTTGTTGAGCGGGTGGATTTCGCAGGCGACGGCCTGCGCCAGCGCGCGCACCCGGGCGCGGTCGCGCGCCTCGCCCGGCAGCAGGGCCGGCGTGGGCCAGGCTTCTTCCAGGTACTCCAGGATGGCCAGGGACTGGCGGAACACGCGGCTGCCATGCCTGAGCACCGGCACCAGGCCCTGCGGATTGGCCTCGCGGAAGTCGGGCATGTGCTGCTCGCCGCCATCGCGGACCAGGTGCACCGGCTCGATGTCGTAGGACAGGCCCTTGAGGTTGAGCCCGATCCGCACGCGGTAGGCGGCGCTCGAACGCCAGTAGGAGTACAGCTTCAATCGCTCGTTCACGGTTCCACCTCGTCTCCGGCCCCCAGCCTTGGTCCAGCGCGCACCTTACCGCAGACGCGTCGCCGGGCGGCCCCGGAGGCCGGCCGTCGCGGCAACCGCGCCGTCGTCAGGGCTGCTCGATGCGTTGTTCGATCGCGCCGAACACGCTCGCGCCGGACTTGTCGAGCATCTCGATGCGCACGACGTCGCCGAACTTCATGAAGGGCGTGCTGGGCTTGCCGTGCTCGAGGGTCTCGACGGTGCGCCGCTCGGCGAAGCACGATGCCCCCAGCGAGGTGTCCTCGTTGGCGACGGTGCCCGACCCGACGATGGTGCCGGCCGACAGCGGGCGGGTGCGCGCCGCGTGCGCGACCAGTTGGGCGAAGTTGAATTGCATGTCGACGCCCGCCTCCGGCGCACCGAACCACTCGCCATTGATGTGAGTGAGCATGGGCAGGTGCAGCTTGCTGTCGCGCCAGGCATCGCCCAGCTCGTCCGGCGTGACGAACACCGGGCTCAGCGCCGAACGCGGCTTGGACTGCAGGAAGCCGAAGCCCTTCCCAAGCTCGGCCGGGATGAGGTTGCGCAGGCTGACGTCGTTGACCAGGCCGACCAGCTGGATGTGGGCGGCGGCCTGTTCCGGCGACGCGGCCATCGGCACGTCGTCGGTGATCACGACGACTTCCGCCTCCAGGTCGATGCCGAAGTCCTCGCTCGGCACCTTGACCGGGTCGCGCGGACCATAGAAGCCCGCGCTCACCGCCTGGTACATCAGCGGATCGGTGTAGAAGGTCTCGGGCACCTCGGCACCCCGCGCACGGCGCACGCGCTCGACGTGCGGCAGGTAGGCGCTGCCGTCCACGAACTCGTAGGCCCGCGGCAGCGGTGCCGCCAGGCTGGCGGGGTCGAGCGCGAAGGCGCCCTCGGCTTCGCCGGCATTGAGCGCCTCGGACAGGGCGTTGAGGCGCGGCGCCAGGTTCGACCAGTCCTCCAGCGCCCGCTGCAGCGTGTCGGCGATGTCCGTGGCCTTGACGGCGCGGGCGAGATCGCGCGAGACGACGACCAGGGTGCCGTCGCGGCCCCCTTCCTTGAGACTACCGAGCTTCATCTGGACCGGACTCCTGCATGCGGGGTGGGATCTGAGGGTACGTGGCGGCCGTGAACGTGCCGTCGGCCAATGGTTTCAATTGTAACCTGTCGCAGGCCGGGGCCGGGATGCGCAGCGCCCACCCGCAAGTGTGACCGCTCGCCGGGAACGGGCCGACCGGCGTCGGTGGCCGGCGAAAGGACTGCTAGGCTTGCCGCCAGGGAAGACAGAAGGATCTGCGATGCTACCCCCCGGGGCCGCGCCATTGGAGGCGCTTTCCGCACTCGCCGAGTGCCCGACCGCCGCCGCCTTGACCGACGCCGTCGACCGGCTGGTCCAGCCGATCGGCATCCGCCACTGGCTCTACGCCCTCGACCTTCCGCTGGTCAACGACCGCCGCGAGCAGTTCACGCTCGGCAGTTACCCCGAGGCCTGGGTCGAGCACTACCTGGGCAACGACTACATCCGCATCGATCCGGTGGTGGCGCATTGCCACGACCATGCCGTGCCCCTGGACTGGTCGAGCCTCCTCCGGGCAACACGAAGCCCGGTGGATCCGAGGAGCCGGAGCATCCGGCAGATGTTCTGCGAAGCCGCCGAGTTCGGCCTCGGTGCCGGCCTGAGCATCCCGTTGCACGGCCCGGGCAGCAATTGGGGGCTGATGTCGTTCACCGGCGAGGCGGGGCTCGCCCCCCGGCTGTCGTCGCGGATGGCCGAGCTGCACCTCCTGGCGCATTTCGTCCACGAGGCGGCCCGGCGCTTCACCCACTCGCCCAACGCATCGCAGCGTCCACCGCAGGTACCGCGCCTGACCGGTCGCGAGCGCGAGTCGCTCTACTGGGCCTCGGCAGGCAAGACCAGTTGGGAGATCGGCCAGCTGCTGGGCATCAGCGAGCGCACGGTGATCTTCCACGTGCAGAACGCCAGCCAGAAGCTGGGCGTGTCCGGGCGCCAGGCGGCGGTCGCGCGCGCGGTGTCGATGGGACTCATCGGCGCGCATTGAGGGTCTCGCCGGGCGCGACCCTGTCGGAATTGGCAGCTGCACGAACCGACGGTATCGGGTTCCCTGTGCATCCCGTTCGACATGGAGTGTGTCGGGATGACCGAGTTCACCGTGGCCCGGGCCGGCGAGCCCCGCCTGTCGCCCGCCCTGTTCGACAGCATGTTGCGCCTGCGCGCGGAAGTATTCGGCGAACGCCTGGGCTGGGCGGTCCGGGTGGAGGTGGGTCGCGAGCACGACCGCTTCGACCTGCTCGGCCCCGACTACGTGATCGCACACGAGGGCGATCGGGCGATCGGCTGTTGCCGACTGCTGCCCAGTCTGGGGCCGAACATGCTGGGCGACGTGTTCCCGGCGCTCGCGGCGCCGTCGGGCGTACCCCGCGGCAGCCGCATCATCGAGGTCAGCCGGTTCGCGGTCACCACCGCGCGCGAGGCCGACGACGATGCATGCGGCCATCGTTTCGGCGACATACCCGCACGACTGGTCGCGGAGGTCCTGGGCTTCTCCGCGCGACAGGGCATGGAATGCGTGGTCGGCGTCACCAGTGCCGGCTTCGAGCGCCTGCTCCGCCGGCTCGACCTCGACCTGCAGCGGCTGGGCCCGGCCCGACGCATCGGCTCGGTGACCAGCCTGGCCTTCCGCCTGCCGCTTCACGCCGGCAACCTGGCGGTGGCCCGACAGCTGCAGGCCACGCGGGCGGTGCCGCTCGCCCGCGCTGCGTGAGCCGCGCCCTGGCCTTCAGGCGGTGGCGGCTTCCGGCTCGGCGGCCATCGTCGCGACCTGGCGCAGTTGCGCGGCCGTGCAATCCCACAGGCGATGGCGCGCGTTGAGCGCCTGTCGCGCGGCGTCGCGCGCGACCTTCAGGCCGTCGCGCTGGCGGCCCAGCAGGCTGGCCAGCATGCGACTGGCGGCCGGCCCGTGTTCGTCGGCATCGAGCTCGATGTGGCGCTCCAGGTAGTACACGAAGCCCGGCGCCTGCAGCGTGTCCAGCCCCCAGCGGTCGAGCAGGCCCTGGAACATCCCGGGGATCACGTTCTCGCGGCCATAGAGGAAGCTGGCCATCACCTGCAAGGTGGTGCCGCCCGTGGCGGTGCGCAGCGTGTCGCAGACGAACTCGGCGACGAAGTCGGGCACGTTCGCTTCGGCGAGGGCCTCCTCGTGGCCGTGGCCCTGGCGCAGGAGGTCGAGGAAGTGCCGGAACGCGCGCGTCGGCGCGCCCACGTCCTCCATTGCCTTCAGGTACAGGTCGAGGTGGCTCGCGGGCCGCCCCTCGGCGTCGACGTCGCTCTCTTCGGCCAGCACGATGTCGTTGATCAGGCGGGCGCTGGCCGGATCGGCCGGGGGCATCCAGGGCAGGCGGACGCAGGTGAGGTCCTGCTGCAGTCGCTTGACCAGGGACATGAAGTCCCAGACCGCGAACACATGCACCTGCATGAAGGCGCGCAGCGCCTGGATGTCGCGCAGTTCCCCGAACACGCCGTGGGTTTCCAGCCCCGCCCGCAACCGTGCGATCTGGGGAGTCAGTACGGCGTCGCCTTCCATATGCATGTTCGCGTCCATGTCGGTCCTCGCTCGTTGGGATTCGATGACGGCGGACGGGACGTACCGCCGGTCAATGCGGTTGGTACAGGGGGTAGAGGCTGTTCTCCTCGCGTTCGATGCGCTGCGTCAGCAGGCCGCCGACGGTGCTGTAGTCGTCCATGAACTCCGCGCGGCTGCGCGCGTCGAAGCTGGCGACCTGGTACTTCTTGACGAAATCCACCACGCCACGCGCGATGCTGTTCATCTCGCGGCGGAAGCTGCGGATCAGCATCGCGTTCTCCGCGTCGTCCTGGAGCGTGTTCTCGACGTAGTTGTAGAAGCGTACGTTCTCGGCGATCAGGTGCGCTTCGAGCCGGGTCTTGAACGACAGCAGCAGCGCAGGGACGTCGCCATACTCGTCGAGCTTGGCGCACTGGCCGATCTCCTTGAACAGGGCGACCAGTTCGCGATGATCCTTTTCCAGCGACGCCACCAGCGAGGGGTCGTACTTGATCTGTCGCGGACGCCCGGCGGGCACGTCGAATTGGATCGGCGCCCTTGGCGTCGCGCTGCCCTTGTGGCTTGTGGGCTGCCCGCCCATGAGCCTTCGCATGAAACCCAGCACGTTCTTCCCCTTTGGATGAATCGCCATCCCCGTGGCGACGGGCAAATTAGCGTCATCGTCCTTGCCTCGACACCTGTCAGAACCAACAGGTGCCACCCGGCACGAAGGGGAATGGGAAGGCTGATGTGCCCATGCCACGGGCACGCCGTGCCTGCGCTGCGCCGGGAGGCGATATGGGGCGCGGGCCGCCGCGATGCCGGCAACCGATGGCGGGTGGGATTGCGGTTCTGCGACGCTGATCGCGCTTGACGCGCGCGGACGGGCGCGCGCCCGTCCGCCGGGGCGGGGGCGACTACCGCGCTGCAGCACCGTTCCGCGCGGACGGCGGCCCGGCGGCTATCGCGGGCCCGGACACAAGAACGCCCGCCGGAAGGGCGGGCGTTCTTGTTCGGATATGGCAGCCCCGGATGGATTCGAACCACCGAATGCCTGAGTCAGAGTCAGGTGCCTTACCGCTTGGCGACGGGGCTATGAGACCGATTATAACGCAAATGCCACCAGGTGGATTAGCGCTTGGAGAACTGCGTGGCGCGACGCGCCTTGTGCAGGCCGACCTTCTTGCGCTCGACTTCGCGGGCGTCGCGGGTCATGAAACCGGCCTTGCGCAGCTCGGACTTCAGGCTCTCGTCGTACTCGACGAGGGCGCGCGCGATGCCGAGGCGGATCGCACCGGCCTGGCCGGTGGTGCCGCCGCCGATCACGGTGACGTTGACGTCGAACTTGTCGGTCGACTGGGTCAGCTCGAGCGGCTGGCGCACGATCATGCGCGCGGTCTCGCGACCGAAGAACTCGTCGAGCGGACGCTGGTTGATGGTGATGGCGCCGCTGCCCTTGCGCAGGAAAACGCGCGCGGTGGAGGACTTGCGACGGCCGGTGCCGTAATTCTGCTGGATAGCCATGTGTCGTTTACCTTAGAGGTCCAGGGGCTGCGGCTGCTGCGCGGCGTGCGGGTGCTCGGAGCCCTTGTAGACCTTGAGCTTGCGGTACATTGCGCGGCCGAGCGTGTTCTTCGGCAGCATGCCCTTGACGGCGATCTCGATCACGCGCTCGGGATGGCGCTCCAGCGCCTGGGCCAGGGTCTCGGACTTCAGGTTGCCGATGTAGCCGGTGAAGCGGTGGTACATCTTGTCCTGCAGCTTCTTGCCGGTCACGGCGATCTTCTCGGCGTTGATCACCACGAGGTAATCGCCGGTATCGACGTGGGGGGTGTACACGGGCTTGTGCTTGCCGCGGAGGCGGCGCGCGAGCTCGGAGCTCAGGCGGCCGAGGGTCTTGCCCGCGGCATCGACGACGTACCAGTCGCGCTGGACGGTCTCGTTCTTGGCAGTGAAAGTCTTCATGACGGCTCTACTTGGGGGTGCATGGTCGGGCTGGTTGCAGTCGCTGGCGGGCCGGGCCCGGGGCGACTGGAACTTCGCCTCGCGTTGTTTGCGGAAACGCAAGAGGCGGAATGATAGCGGGTCGACCCCGGCGCCGCAAGTTCGCCCCCGCCCGCGTTCAGACTGCGCTAGCATCGCCGACGATGCCCGAGCCCGCCTGCCCGCCCGCTCCCCCGACCGGTGCCGCGTCGCTGGCCGCCCTCGCGGACCGCTGCGTGCAGTGCGGGCTTTGCCTGCCGGCCTGCCCCACCTACGCGCTGGACCGGATCGAGGCGGAATCGCCACGCGGACGGATCGCCCTCGCCCGCGCCTGGTCGCAGGGTCGGATGGCCGCCACACCGGCCGGCGAAGCCCACCTGGACCATTGCCTGGGGTGCCGCGCCTGCGAGCGCGCCTGCCCGGCCGGCGTCGAGTACGGCACCTTGCTGCTGGCCGCGCGCGCCGAGCAGCGACAGCGTCGTCGCCCTGCCCTGCGCCAGCGCCTGCTCGAGGCGCTGGTCGCCCGGCCGCGCTTGCTTGGCGCGCTCCTGGGAACCTACCGCCGAGCCCACCCGCTGCTGCCCGCGGCCTGGCGCCTCCTGCCCCGCCCTCCTTCGCCCGCATTGCGGCCCGTACGCTCGGTTCCGGCCGCCGGTGCCCGCCCCCGGGTGGCCGTGTTCGAGGGTTGCGTGGCCCGTGCTTACGAAGGCCCGGTGCGCGACGCCCTCGGGCGCCTGTGCGAAGCGCTCGGGGTCGCGCTCGTCGCGCCGTCGGCACAGACCTGTTGCGGCAGCCTGCACGCACATGCCGGCGACACCGCCGGTCACGCCCGCCTGGCGCAGCGCAACCTCGAGGCATTCGCTGGATCGTCGCAGGTCATCACCCTGGCCAGCGGCTGCCATGAGGCCATCGCGGCGGCGCTGCCGCGCGACATGGCCGTCGATGCCTTCGACTACCTGCACGCCCATGGCGGCCGGCTCCGGTTCCGACCGCTTCACGCGCGGGTCGCGCTGCACCTGCCCTGCACCCAGCGTGGCGCAGGCGGGGCGGCGGCGATGCTGGCCCTGCTCGCCCGCGTGCCGGGGCTGGAGGTGCACCGCCTCGATGCCGGGACCGGCTGCTGCGGCGCGGCCGGTTCGCGCATGCTGCTCGACCCGGTCCGCGCGGCCGCGCATCGCCAGCCCCTGCTGGACCGGATCCAACGCCTGGAACCCGACCGCGTCCTCAGCGCCAACATCGGCTGCCGGCTGCATCTCGACCTCGGGGCCGGGCGCCGGCTCGAACATCCGCTGGAACTGCTGGCGGCCCAGCTGGCCACGGACTGAGGAGCGCGCCCCGGGATGCACGGGCTTCATCGTCCGTGGCCGCCCCAGCACCTAGAATGGTGCCATGCACACACGCCAGCTCAGCCGGCTCGACCGGCTCATCGACCAGGCACAGCGCGCGATGGAGACCGTCCTGGGCGCCCCGCTCGCCGAACGCGCCAACCCGGGCCAACACGAACCGGACGTCGTGCTCGACGACGACGAACGCCGCCATGCCGCGGGCCTGATGCGGATCAACCACGTCGGCGAGGTGTGCGCGCAGGCCCTGTACTGCGGCCAGGCCACCGTGGCGCGCGATCCGGCGACCCGCGAACACCTCCTGCACGCAGCGCAGGAAGAGACCGACCACCTGGCCTGGTGCGGGGATCGCCTGCGCGAGCTCGACAGCCGGCCCAGCCTGTTCAATCCGCTGTGGTACGGCGGCAGCTACGCGATCGGCGTGCTCGCCGGCCTACGTGGCGACGGCTGGAACCTGGGCTTCGTGGTCGAGACCGAGCGCCAGGTCGAGGCGCACATCGACGAACACCTCGCCTCGCTGCCCGCCGCCGACGCGCGCAGCCGCGCGATCCTGCAGGTCATGAAGGCCGACGAGGCCCGCCATGCGAACAACGCCGAGGCCGCCGGCGCCCGCATCCTGCCCCCGCCGATCCCGGGCCTGATGGCCGCGGCGTCGAAGGTGATGAAGGCGGTGGCATACAGGGTGTAATTCGTGATTGGTGATTGGTGATTGGTGATTGGTCAAGAACCAAAGCAAAAGGCCCGCGTGATGCGGGCCTTTTGCTTTCTCATGCTCTTCTCGAATCACGAATCACGAATCACCAGCCATCAATCCACGAGGTTCCGCCCGTGGTACAGCTCTTCGATCTCGCGCTTGAGCCGCGCCTCGATCTTCATGCGCTCCTTGAACGACAGGTTGCGCGCCTTCTCCTCGAACAGGTAGCGGTCGAGGTCGAAGTCCATCAGCTGCATCTTGGTGTGGTAGATGTTTTCCTGGTAGACGTTGACGTCGAGCATGTCGTAGCGCGACTTCACGTTCTTGGCCAGGTAGTCCTGGATCGAATTGATCTTGTGGTCGATGTAGTGCTTGCGGCCCTTGATGTCGCGGGTGAAGCCGCGCACGCGGTAATCCATCACCACGATGTCGGACTCGAAGCTCTCGATCAGGTAGTTGAGCGCCTTCAGCGGCGAGATCACGCCGCAGGTGGCGACGTCGATGTCGGCCCTGAAGGTCGCGATGCCGTTGTCCGGGTGGGTCTCGGGATAGGTGTGGACGGTGATGTGCGACTTGTCCATGTGCGCGACCACGGCGTCGGAGATCACGCCCTTGGCCTGCGACTTGTCGATCACCGGCTCCTCGGAAATGAGGATCGTCACCGAGGCACCCTGCGGATCGTAGTCCTGGCGCGCGATGTTGAGGATGTTCGCGCCGATGATCTCCGCCACGTCGGTGAGGATCTGGGTCAGGCGGTCGGCGTTGTAGGCCTCGTCGATGTACTCGATGTACCGCTGGCGCTGGTCCTCGGACACGGCGTAGCAGACATCGTAGATGTTGAACGAGAGGGCCTTGGTGAGGTTGTTGAAACCCTGCAGCCTCAAGCGAGGCAACGGCTTGACCACGACTTTGTACCCGGGGGACGACTGGGTCGGGGATTATGAGGCAATCGGGATGACGACGAAAGCAAGGCGCCCGGAGGGTCCGCCGGGGCTGCCGGGCGCCCACTCCGGGGGACGGGGCCGGCTTTCGCAAAAACGTCAGGATTTGCCCAAGAGCGTCGCTTGGCCCTAAGCTCCAGCGGGTCAAGGCCACACTTGCCCAGAAAAACCAACCTATGTCAGCCGATTCGGTCGCACACCTCACCGCTCTCCGCCGCTCGCACAGCCCGCTTACCCCGGACGCGTCCACGATCGAGCGATTCCTCGCGCACTGCCACCGCCGCCGCTATCCGTCGCGCACCGACGTGTTCCGGCCCGGCGACCCGGCAAGCACGCTTTATTACGTCATCTCCGGTTCGGTCAGCATCATCACCGAGGAAGACGACGGCCGCGAGCTGGTGCTGGGCTATTTCGGACCCGGCGAGTTCGTCGGCGAACTGGGACTGTTCATCGAGAGCCAGCAGCGCGAGGTGATCCTGCGCACCCGTGTTGCCTGCGAGCTGGCCGAGATCGGCCACGACCGCTTCTACGACCTGCTCATGACCCGCTTGGCGGCGGACGCGCCCAAGCTGCTGTACGCGATCGGCGCGCAGATCTCGCGCCGCCTGCTCGACACCAGCCGCAAGGCCGGTCGCCTGGCCTTCCTGGACGTCACCGACCGCATCGTCCGCGCCCTGCACGACCTGGCCCAGGAGCCGGAGGCCATGAGCCACCCGGACGGCACCCAGCTGCGGGTGTCGCGCCAGGAGCTCTCCCGCCTCGTCGGCTGCTCGCGCGAGATGGCCGGCCGCGTGCTCAAGAAGCTGCAGGCCGACGGCAAGCTGCATGCCCGCGGCAAGACGGTGGTCCTCTACGGCACCCGCGACTGACCTCGGGATGTCCTGGTTTCGACACGACGGGCGGCCTACGGGCCGCCTGTCGCGTTCCGGGGACCGGGATCAGGCCACCGGCTCGCCCGCACGCCCCGGGCAGCCCCAGTTGAGGATCGGGGTGCCGGCCGGCAGCACCTCGCGGAACATCGCCACGCGACTTGCCTTCGGGTTGACCACGACCGGTGCGCGCGCCGCCTTCAGCAGGGGCAGGTCGGCGGAGCTGTCGGAATAGGCCTTCTCGACCGGCCCGCCGAAGCCGGCGTCGCGCAGCATCGTCATCTTCATCTCGTTGTGGCAGTGGCGCACCGGCCCGACCCCGCCCCAGCGCGGGCCGACCTCGGTCCCCACCACCGGCACGTCCTCGTGGGCGACGAAGGCCAGGATCGCGCGGGCGAGTTCGGGCGGGGCACCGGTCGCGACCACCACCCGGTCGCCGGCCTCGCGATGCGCGCGGAACACCTCCAGGGCCACCGGCAGCAGGCGCGCGCGGATCGCCTCGGCATGGCCGTCGACGTAGCGGTCGATCACCGCATCGAGGTCACCGCGCCCGTGCAGTCCGAACACCGAGCCCACCCAGACGAAGCCGGAGATGCCGAAGCGGCGGGTCGGCAGGAAGGCCACCAGCGGCCCGTACACCGGCGCGATCAGCAGGGCCAGGAGCACGCGCCACCAGGCGCGCCCGATCATCCAGCGGAACAGGTGGCTGCCGGAGTCGCCGTCGTACAGGGTGTGGTCGAAGTCGAACACCACCAGCGGCGCACCGGGCGCCGCCTGCGGGAAGCGCGGGCCGGCGACGCTCATGGCGCGAACAGGCGCTTGAGGGCGGCGCCCGGGTCCGGTTCGCGCATGAAGCTCTCCCCGACCAGGAAGGCGCCGATGCCGGCCTCGCGCATGCGGGCCACGTCGGCGGGCGTGGCGATGCCGCTCTCGGTGACCAGGGTGCGGTCCGGCGGCACGGCCTGCCTGAGCGCGAGGGTGGTCTCGAGCGACACTTCGAACGTGCGCAGGTTGCGGTTGTTGACCCCGATCAGTTCGCAGTCGGTCTGCAGCGCACGCTCGAGCTCGTCGATGTCGTGCACCTCGACCAGGACGTCCATGCCCAGCGAGTGCGCCAGGTGCGCCATCTCGATCATCGGTCCGTCCTCGAGCGCGGCGACGATCAGCAGGATCGCATCGGCGCCGATCATCCGCGCTTCGTAGACCTGGTAGGGGTCGACGGTGAAGTCCTTGCGCAGCACGGGCAGGCTGCAGGCGTCGCGCGCCTCGCCCAGGTACAGGTTGCTGCCCTGGAAGAAATCGACGTCGGTGAGCACCGACAGGCAGGCGGCGCCACCGGCTTCGTAACTGCGCGCGATGTCGGCCGGCCGGAAGTCGGGGCGGATCAGGCCCTTGGACGGGCTGGCCTTCTTGACCTCGGCGATCACCGCGGCCTCGCCCGCGTCGCGCTTGTGGTGGATGGCCTGCACGAAGCCACGCGCCGGCGGCATGGCCTCGGCACGGGCCCGGACCATCTCCAGCGGACGCATCCGGCTGCGCTGTTCGATCTCCACGGCCTTGCGCGCGAGGATGGTGTTGAGGATGTCGCTCATGAGTGCTGCTTGGCTTCCGTTGGGGCCGCCGGCCGCGTGGCCGGCGCGTGGACACAGGGGTCAGGCGGGCGGCAGGCCGCCCAGCGCGCGGGTGAGGGCAACGAATTCGTCCAGCTTCGCCCGCGCCGCGCCGGAGGCCATGGCCTCGCGCGCCCGGGCGATGCCGTCGGCGATGGAATCGGCCACGCCCGCCACGTAGAGCGCGGCGCCGGCGTTCATCGCGACGATCTCCAGCGGCAGGCCGGGGCCGCCCGACAGGACATCCAGGACGATCTGCCTGGACTCCAGCGCGTCGCCGACCTGCAGGTTGCGGGTCGCCGCCATGGCGATGCCGTAGTCCTCGGGATGGACCTCGTACTCGCGCACCTCGCCATCGCGCAGCTCGCCGACCAGGGTCGCCGCGCCCAGGGACAACTCGTCCAGGCCGTCGCGGCCCCAGACGACCAGCGCGCGCTTGGCGCCCAGCTTGCGCAGCACGCGCACCTGGATGCCGACGAGGTCGGGATGGAATACGCCCATCAGGATGCTCGGGGCGCCGGCCGGGTTGGTCAGCGGCCCAAGGATGTTGAACAGCGTGCGCACGCCCATCTCGCGGCGCACCGGCGCGACCACCTTCATCGCCGGGTGGTGGACCGGGGCGAACATGAAGCCGATGCCGCAGGTGTCGATGCACTGCGCGACCTGGGCGGGCTGCAGCTCGATGCAGGCGCCCAGGGCCTCGAGCACGTCGGCGCTGCCGGATTTCGACGACACGCTGCGGTTGCCGTGCTTGGCGACCCGCGCGCCGGCGGCGGCGACCACGAACATGCTGGCGGTGGAGATGTTGAAGGTGTGGGCGCCATCGCCGCCGGTGCCGACGATGTCGACCAGTTGCGAGCGGTCGCTCACTTCGACCGGCAGGGCGAACTCGCGCAGCACGGTGGCCGCGCCCGCGATCTCGCCGACGGTCTCCTTCTTCACCCGCAGGCCGGTCAGGATGGCCGCGGTCATCGTCGGGCTGATCTCGCCACGCATGATCTGCCGCATCAGCTCGACCATCTCGTCGTGGAAGATCTCGCGATGTTCGATGGTGCGTTGCAGGGCTTCCTGCGCATTGATCGGCATGGCCGACTCCTTGTTCGCGTGCGGATGGCGCTCGGCGCCGCGCGTAATGGTAGACGAGCGGCCCGGCTCAGGCCCGCCCCGGCTGCTCCAGGAAATTCTTGAGCATGGCGTGCCCGTGCTCGGTCAGGATCGACTCGGGATGGAACTGCACGCCCTCGACCGGGTGTTCGCGGTGGCGCAGGCCCATGATCTCGTCGAAACCGCCGGCCGCGTCCTCGGTCCACGCGGTGACTTCCAGGCAGTCGGGCAGGCTTTCGCGCCGGACCACCAGCGAGTGGTAGCGGGTGGCCTCGAAGGCGTCGGGCAGGCCGCCGAAGACGCCGCCACCGGCATGGCGGATCGGCGAGGTCTTGCCGTGCATGATCTGGCGCGCGCGGACCACTTCGCCGCCATAGGCCTGGCCCAGGCTCTGGTGGCCGAGGCAGACGCCGAAGATCGGCGTGGTGGCGCCCAGGCGTTCGATGACGGCCACCGACACCCCGGCCTCGTTCGGCGTGCAGGGACCGGGCGATATGACGATCCGCGAGGGCGCCAGGGCCTCGATGGCGGCCACGTCGAGCTCGTCGTTGCGCACCACCTTCACCTCGGCGCCCAGCGTCTGCAGGTACTGCACGAGGTTCCAGGTGAAGCTGTCGTAGTTGTCGATCATCAGCAGCATCGGCGCGCGCTCGTTGCGGGCCGGGCTCCGGCCCGGCTTTCGGGGAATGGAGGGACGATCGCCGCGGGGCGGCGGGATCCGGGGCAGGACCGGGAGAGCCCCGGCGGCGGGGCGGATCGGATCGATGGGGTCACGCGGGGAGTCTCGGGGGCGGTGGGTCGGGACGGTGGAGCGTCAGCGCCACCATCGCCAGGCCGTGCCACCCACGCGCGCGCCGCCCCCGGCCGGGGGGTGGGCGATGTATCGATGTGCGACGCGCGTGAGCATGGGCCCACTGTACCGGCTGCGCGGGCGCCGCGCGACCCCGGGCAATGGCTCCGGGGCACGCGGCCCGGTGGGCTCAGGCGGTGCCGGTGTTCCCGCGCCGCAGGGGCACGGGCGCGGTGGCGATGCGCTTCTTCAGCTCGTCCATCGATCCTGGCATGACCACCAGGTAGGCCATCAGCTGCTCGGCCAGTTCCAGCAGCAGGTCGGCACTGACCTTGTCGATCGCCGCCTCGTCCTCGAACTGGCGACCGAAGGTGCCACTGGAGTCGAGCAGGGGCGAGATGTCCTGGAGCGGTCGCTTCAGGTCGAGGTCGTCCGGCAGCGCTTCCAGTTGCCTTGCCAGCGGCAGGTCGCGGCGTTCCTCGCCCAGCAACTGCACGGCCAGGCCCGCCAGCAGGTGGCGGATCATGAGCGCCGAGGCGCCCCATTCGGCGTGGTTGTAGAGCTTGAGCGCCGAATCGTAGGTGCGTGCCAGCGGGCCGGACAGGTCCTGCAGGTAGGCCACGCCGGGCATCGGGTCGCGCCGGGCCGATCCGGGATGGCAGAACAGCCCGCCCTCGCGGATCGCGCCGTCCTCGTTCAGCAGTTGCACGAACAGCACGCGCTCCTCGCAGCGCGAGCACACCATCTCGCTGGCGGCGACCTGCTGGCCGTGCTCCTGCCAGCTGCGGGCCTCCAGCACCGACTGCTTGAAACAGTGCGGGCAGGTCAGCTCGACGGTGCGCGGAAACGTGTTGGAAAAGCGCGACTGGACATAACGATCTTCGACAGGCTGCATCGCATTCCCCTCCTGCTTCGTTTCCGGATATGGCGGGCGATCGTGCGCCCCGCGCGACCAATGAACACCGTCCCTCGTGAAGGCAACGTCTGGGATTGATAAACGCGGACACGCGGTCGGCGTGACGGCGGCAGCGGCACGAGCGGCGCCCCGCCACGACGTGCGTCGCAGCCGGCGCCGAGAAGCGCCCGGGCGTGCGGGCGGCAGGCGTTCAGAGGCCGCGCGCGGCCTCGTCGACGGCCCGGAACAGGGCACGTCCCTTGTTCATCGTCTCTTCCCACTCCTTCTGCGGATCGGAGTCGTGGACGATGCCCGCGCCGGCCTGCACGTGCAGGCGGCCGTCCTGGATGACCGCGGTGCGGATGGCGATGGCGGTGTCCGCGTCGCCATGCCAGCCGATGTAGCCCACCGCACCGGAATAGATGTTGCGCCTGATCGGCTCCATCTCGCGGATGATCTCCAGGGCGCGGATCTTGGGCGCGCCGCTGACCGTGCCCGCCGGGAACGTCGCGCGCAGCACATCGGCGTAGCTCATGCCCTGTTTCAGGGTGCCCGTGACTTCGCTGACGATGTGCATCACGTGGCTGTAGCGCTCGATGGTGAACTGCTCGCCCATCCGCACCGTGCCCGGCTCAGAGACACGGCCGGTGTCGTTGCGTCCCAGGTCGATCAGCATCAGGTGTTCGGCGCGCTCCTTGGGGTCGGCCAGCAGCTCGGCTTCCAGGGCGAGGTCGTGTTCGGGCGTGTCGCCACGCGGTCGCGTACCCGCGATCGGGCGCACGGTCACCTCGCCCCTGCCCTGCTCGTCGTGTTGCAGGCGCACGAGGATTTCCGGCGAGGACCCGACCACCTGCATGTCGCCGACGTCGAGGAAATACATGTAGGGCGACGGGTTCAAGGCCCGCAGCGCGCGATAGACGTCGACCGGTCGGGCCTTGAACGGCACCGACATGCGCTGGCTCAGCACGACCTGGAAGATGTCGCCGGCGCGGATGTAGGCCTTGGAGCGCTCGACCGCCTCGACGAAACCCTCGCGGGTGAAGCCGGACACGAAGTCCGCTTCATCCAGGCCATTGGGGTCGAGGGTCTCCGGGTAGCTGGTGCCGCCATGGCGCAGGCGGTGCACCAGCTGGTCCAGCCGTCGCGTGGCACGGGCGTGGGCCTGCGGCTCGCGCGGGTCGGCATGGACGATCAGGTAGAGGCGGCCGCGCAGGTTGTCGAAGACCGCGAGTTCCTCGCTGAGCATCAGCAGGATGTCGGGCGTGCCCAGTTCGTCGGGCTTGTCGCCGCCGGCCAGGCGCGGCTCGATGTAGGCGATGCACTCGAAACCGAACCAGCCGACCAGGCCGCCGGTGAAGCCCGGCAGGCCCTCGATGCGCGGTACCGAATGCTCCGTGCGCAGGCGCTCGACCTCGGCGAAGGGATCGTCGACGTGGCGGTGCTCGACCAGCTCGCCATGCTCGGTGACGTAGAGCGTATGGCCGGCGAAGGCGTACACGCGGCGCGCCGGGAGGCCGATGATCGAGTAACGGCCGAAACGTTCGCCGCCCTCGACCGACTCGAACAGGTAGGTATGCGGGCCGTCGGCGAGCTTGAGGTAGACCGACAACGGGGTGTCGAGGTCGGAGAAGACCTCGCGCACGACCGGGATCCGGGTATGGCCTTCAGCGGCGAGCTGCTGGAAGTGTTCGAGCGACTGGGCGGCGGTATGGGCTGGACGATTCACGCGGCGGTTCCTTGGGGTGCGGCAGGGCGAGGGCAACGGTGGGCGAGCTTGCGCTTGTCCACCATCGCCAACCCGTGTCGCCACGGCCGGCATTCGTGATCGCCCCGACAGTCATTGCCGCTACTTTAGCCGATCCGCGGCAGCCGCCGCCCGCGCACGGCTCAGGCCGGCAGCAGGCCGCCCGCCATCGGCGCTCCGGGCCCCGGGTCGGTCGCGGCGCCGGGGTTGCCGGGTACCCCGAGCAGGGGACAGCCTGGCGGCAGGTGCATGCGCAGGCGGCCGCCGACGCAATCGACCCTGAAGCGTCGCGATTCGACGGGCTCCCCATCCAGGTTGAGGACCAGGCGCGAATCGCTTTCCAGATGGACCCACGGCAGCCGCTCGCGCAGCGCGATGCGGTCGAGCGCGCCTTCGCGGCCCTCCGTCAGCAGGGTGGCGACGGTTTCGCCGACCTCGCCGTCGAGGGGCGGGATCAAGGTCAGGTCGAGGCGTCCGTCGTCGACCACGGCTTCGGGGCACAGCTGTTGCCCGCCGCCGGCCTGTCGCCCGTTGCCCAGGCCGAGCGCGATGAACTCGCCCTGCCACTGGAAGCCGGGCCCTTCGATGCGGGCGGCCACCGGTTCGATCCGCCCCAGGCGGGCAATGCCGGTGACCAGGTAGGCCAGCCCGCCGAGCACCTTCTTCAGGCCTTCGTCGGTTTCCACCGTCACCTGCGTGCCGAAACCGCCACTGGCAAGGTTGGCGCACCAGTGGACCGCCTCGTCGGATTCGATGCGCAGCAGGTCCATGGCCTGCGCGCGCGTGTCCAGGACCAGGCGCAGGGCCGCCTCGGGGGTGTCGGGGAGTCCGGCGGCGGTGGCGAAGTCGTTGGCGGTGCCCAGCGGTAGCAGGGCCAGGGCCGGCAACGCCTCGGCGGGACGCTCGTGCCGGGCCAGCGCGGCGGCGATGGCGCTGAGCGTACCGTCGCCGCCCCCGGCGACCACCACGTCGACACCATCGTGGAGCGCTTCGTCGACATAGCGCTCGGCATCGCCGCTTTCCCAGGTCACGCGCACGCCCAGGTCGACGCCGGCATCGCGCAGCGCCTGGACGGCTGCGCGCACGTCCTCGTCGCCGGCGGCCTTGCCATTGAGCACGAGGTGCCAGCGCGGCGCGGCGCGGGGCGATGCAGCGGGCGTTGGGATGGGGTCCATGCCGCGAGGCTAGCCAAGCGGCCCGCGCGTCGCCGTGAAGCCGCTGTCCCGGACATGAACGGAATGCTTGCGGGCCGCGGCCGACTTGCAGTCGCCACGCCCCTGTCATCACCCGGTCATCGACCGCGCGGAGCATGGGAGTCCATTCTCAAGGACGACGGGCGGAGGCAGGATCGCCTCCAAATCTTCAGTGCTGATGCACGAAAAACCCCGGGATCCGCACGGCGGATCCCGGGGTTCATGCTGCCTGCCAGGCACCACTCACCGTCAGCCCGGCGAACGCTGGGATCCAGCTGTCGTCCTTCACGTTGCCGTCGACATCCGCACCCGGAGTGGCCGGGATGGAAGGCGCCGGCGGTTGCGATGCCTGTTCAGCGCACGCCTGCCACCGCGGCCTTCATGCGACCGATGACGTCAGCGTAGTCGCCGGCGTTGAAGATCGCCGAGCCGGCGACGAAGGTGTCCGCGCCCGCCGCGGCGATCCCGGCGATGTTGTCGACCTTCACGCCGCCGTCGATCTCCAGTCGCACATGGGGCGCGCGCGCATCGATCATCGCGCGCACCGCGCGCAGCTTCTCCAGCGCGGAGGGGATGAACGATTGGCCGCCGAAGCCCGGATTGACCGACATCAGCAGCACCATGTCCAGGTCCTCGAGTACGTAGTCGAGCACTTCCACCGGGGTGGCCGGGTTCAGGACAAGGCCAGCCTGGCAACCCGCGCCCTTGATGAGCTGGATGCTGCGGTGGACGTGGCGGCTCGCCTCGGGATGGAAGCTGATCATGGACGCGCCGGCACTGGCGAAGTCGGGGATGATGCGGTCGACCGGCTCGACCATCAGGTGCACGTCGATCGGCGCGGTGACGCCGTGCTTGCGCAGGGCCTCGCAGACCAGCGGGCCGATGGTCAGGTTGGGGACGTAATGGTTGTCCATGACGTCGAAGTGCACCCAGTCGGCACCGGCCGCGAGCACGTTGTCGACCTCTTCGCCCAGGCGGGCGAAATTGGCGGACAGGATGGACGGGGCGATGACGGTCGACTGCATGCGGGGGCCATGAGGGAATGGAGGGACGCCCTGCACCGGCGGGCGCAGGGGCGGGGCCGACATTCTAATCCCTGGGCCCCCGCGGGACATCGCCCAGGGCTGCTGCACGATCGCCCCGCCCCGCGCTAGCGCTTCCTGCGCAGGGTCTTGATGCGGTCGTAGGCCGCGTTCAGCTCGCGGGCACGCGCTTCGGCGCGCTGGCGCAGTTCGGGCGCGGCGCCCTGCAGGCGATCGGGATGGTACTGGGCGATCAGGCGTCGATAGGCGCGGTCGACCTCGTCATCGCTGGCGTCCTCGCCCAGGTCGAAGACCGCATACGGATTGGCCCGGCGCGAGCGGAACCAGTCGGCATCGAAGGCATGCCCGACCAGCAGGCCGATCAGCGCCCCGAGCAAGGGGTTGAAGCGCAGCAACAAGGCCCCGGCGATGAATCCCAGCAGTTTTCCGTACCAGCGTTTCATGATGCTCCAGGACGGGGGAAGGGCCGTGCGGGCGGCGTCGGCGGCGCCAGCGGGGCGCCCCGCGTCCCATACCGGGACACCCGCCCCGGATCCGCGCGCGCAGTGTACCTGCACCTTGGCCCGGACCGGCGTACACTGGCCGGCCCTGTCGCGTCGGCGCGGGCTTTCCGGCCCCGCCCCGCAAGGGGATGCACGCAGCAGAATCGCACGATCGGGGAATACACGTTGTCCACCATATCGACCCAGAACGTCCTGTCCGAATCCGAACTGCCGGGGCTGCCCCTGCGCCACCGCGGCAAGGTCCGCGACGTATTCGACCTGCCCCGTGCCGCCCTCCCGGACGACGCGCCCGCCGGCGATTACCTGCTGATGGTCGCGACCGACCGGCTCAGCGCCTTTGACGTGGTCCTGCCCGACCCGATCCCCGGAAAGGGCGCGATGCTGTGCCAGATCAGCAACTTCTGGTTCGGCAAGACCGAACACATCGTCCGCAACCACCTCGCCGGCATCGACGTGGCCTCGGTGTTGCCGGCCGGCGTCGACCCGGCGCCCTACTTGCAGCGCGCGGTGGTGGCGCGCCGGCTCAAGCCCGTGCCGATCGAGTGCATCGCACGCGGCTACGTGATCGGCAGCGGCTGGAAGGACTACCAGCGCACCGGCCGCATCAGCGGCATCGCGCTGCCCGACGGCCTGCGCCAGGCCGAGAAACTGGCCGAGCCGATCTTCACCCCGTCCACCAAGGCCGCGGTGGGCGACCACGACGAGAACATCGATTTCGACACGGCGGTGAAGCTGTGCGGCGCCGACCTTGCCGAAGCCGTGCGCGACGCCACGCTGCGCCTGTACCGGTTCGCCGCCGAGCACGCGGCCGAACGCGGCATCCTGCTGGCCGACACCAAGTTCGAGTTCGGCACCGACGCCGACGGTCGCCTGTACGTGATGGACGAGATGCTGACCCCGGACTCGTCGCGCTACTGGCCGGCCGACGAGTACGAGGTAGGCACCAGCCCGCCCAGCTACGACAAACAGATCGTCCGCGACTACCTGGAGACGCTGGACTGGGACAAGACCGCGCCCGGCCCGCGACTGCCGCCTGAAGTGATCGAGCGTACCCGCGCCCGCTACGCCGAGGCGCTGCAGCGCCTGGCCGGACTCAGCGTCGACTGACACCGCTGCCCGCCCCGCGTCGGGGCGGCGACGCTGCACTGCCGCGGGCGTCCCGCGCGCATTGCCGCTATCCTCGGACGCGCCCGCCATACGCCAGCGCATCCCTGCCGGAGTCGCCATGAGTACCGCCCACGACACCCCGCACGACGCCACCGCGCCACGCCGACCGATCGACGTCTGGTTCGCCCACTATTCCGGCGACCACCAGAACACCGCCAACCAGGCGATCCACGTGCTGTGCGTGCCCGCGATCCTGTGGAGCGTGATCGCGCTGCTGTGGTGCATCCCCTCCCCGGGGTCCTGGTTCGGTCCGGGCTTCTGGGCGGGCGCGGCGATGTTCGCCGCCTGGGCGTTCTACTACCGCGCCTCGCGCCCGCTCGGCTTCGGCATGCTGGCGGTGTTCGTGCTGATGGGCTGGCTGACGCGCTGGCTGCACGGCGCCCTGGGCACGACCCAGTTGCTGTACCTGGCCATCGCCGTGTTCGTGGTCGCCTGGATCGGCCAGTTCATCGGCCACAGCAAGCTGTTCGAGGGCAAGCGGCCGAGCTTCCTCACCGACCTGCGCTACCTCCTGATCGGGCCGGTGTGGGTGCTGTCGAAGCTGTACCGCAAGCTGGGATGGTCGTACTGACGCCCTGACCGCGGCGCGCGAGCCGGACGACGCATCGCGCGCCGCGACCTTGCCGGGCATGGCCACTGGCCGGCTCCCGGCCACCGCGCGCTGTCGACCGTCGCCCGCGCATGTTCTACTGGCCGCTCGCGCCACCTCCCGGGCGACGGCAGGACCCGGACGTCGGCCGCCCCACCCCGCATCCCGGATCCGGTCGGGACGGCCCGTGCCGTCCTCCACCGGACCGGCTGCCTCGCCCGCTGCCATCGGACGCCCCATGCCGACCCGCGACCTGTTCCTCGTACTGCTCATCGTCCTGGCCTGGGCGTTCAATTTCCTGACCTCGGCGCTGGCGATGCGCGAGATCCCGCCCTTCCTGTTCACCGCGCTGCGCTTCGCCCTGCTCGCGCTGCCGCTGGTGTTCTTCCTCAAGCGACCCGCCCCCGGCCAGTGGCCACGCCTGGTGGCGACCTGCCTGTGCGTGGGCGTGCTGCATTTCGGGCTGAGCTTCAGCGCGCTCAAGCTCGCTGGCGACCTGTCGTCCACCGCGATCGTCATGCAGAGCTACGTGCCGATGACGGCACTGCTGGCCTGGGCGGTCCTGGGCGAGCGTTTCGGCTGGCGCACCGGCGTGGCGATCGCAATCAGCTTCGGCGGCGTGCTGGTGCTGGGCTTCGACCCGCTGGTGCTCGACCGGCCGATGGCCCTGGCGCTGATGCTGGTCGCGGCCTTCTTCCTGGCGGCCGGTACCGTGCTGATGAAGCCGCTCAAGCAGCTCAATGCCTACAGCATGCAGGGGTGGACGGCGGTGTTCAGCGTGGTGCCGCTGCTGGCGATCAGCCTGTGGCTTGAACCGGGCGCGCTGGCACGATTGCCGGACGCGGGCGCGGTGGCCTGGTTCGGTGCGTTCTATGCCGCCTTCATCTCTTCGCTGCTTGGCCACGGCCTTTACTACGTGCTGGTGCAGCGCTATCCGGTCGCGCAGGTGACCCCGTGGCTGCTGCTGGTCCCGGTGCTGGCGGTCGGCCTGGGCATCGCCTTCTGGGGCGACCGGCCCGGGCCCAAGCTGTGGATCGGCGGTGCGATGGTGCTGGGCGGCGTTCTGGTCATCGCCCTGCGGGTGCTGCAGAAGAGCCGCGCGCCGCGCGACGCGGCCGGCCCGCACGAGATTCCGCCGACGGATACGATCTGAGCCGCTAGGGGGCGGGCGGACGCACGGGCTCGAACATCGCGGCGGTGGGCGCGAAACGGCGTGGCGCGTAGCCGAAGTCCCGCGTCGCCGGCGTCGCGTCGAACACCAGGTCCTCGCGCATCCGCGGCACCGCCGCGCCGAGCCCCCGCGCCATGCCGGCGAGGCGGGCGCCGCCCAGCAGGAGCCCGAACAGGGGCCCGGGCAACTCGATGCATCGCGCCGGCGGCGCCAGGCTGGCCAGCACGCGTGCGACCATCTCGCGATAGGTCACGGTCTCGCCGCCGGGCAGGTCGTAGGCCTGGCCGGCGCACGCGGCCACGTCGCAGCAGGCGACCGCGGCGGCGGCCAGGTCCTCGACATGCACCGGCTGGCGCAGGCCGCGGGCGCCGCTCGGCAAGGGGAACCAGCCCCGTGGACGGGCCAGCGCGGCGATCCGGCTCAGGGTGGCGTCGCGCCCGGCGCCGTAGACCAGGGTGGGCCGCAGGAGGGTCGCCGCGGCACCCCGTTCGCGGGCGCGGGCCAGGACCGTGGCCTCGGCCTCGCGCAGGCGGCGGGCGACGTCGCGCTCGGCGGGCTGGGTGGAGGCGTGCTTGGTCGCCACGCTGGT
Organism: Marilutibacter aestuarii; assembly: GCF_006546775.1. Taxonomy (GTDB): domain Bacteria; phylum Pseudomonadota; class Gammaproteobacteria; order Xanthomonadales; family Xanthomonadaceae; genus Marilutibacter; species Marilutibacter aestuarii. The sequence continues at coordinate 43,512 of NZ_VICE01000148.1, read as the reverse complement.
CGAACCGAAAGCCACGATCCGCGGTATGCGGACGTCGTTGCCCGCGTACCAGCGCGCGAAGGCATCCAGCGGGCCGGCACTGAAGATCGCGTCCAGGCGCTCGGGTTCGAAGCCGGCCGGCAGCGCGGGCATGGCGTCGAGCTCGCCCCGGACCCACGCCACGCCGGCCGGAGCGGCCCGGGGCTCTCGCGACACCGCGACCAGCGCCCAGCCGTCCGCGCGCAACCGGGCCAGCAAGGGCTCGCCGACCTGGCCGCTGCCGCCGAGGATCAGCGCGCGCCGCACGCAGCCCTCCGAAGGTGATCGGCAGCTGAACCGCGAGCGTGCGGCGCGGGGTCTCCGCGCCGCACGCGGGGCCGCCTGCGACGCCCGATCGCAGCGGCGCATATAAGCACGTTCGCGCGCGCGCGAGGCGGGCGCGCAGGCAGGCGAGCGAAGGAGCGCGGGCACGTCATCGCGACAGCATACCGGGGCACCCGGACGCAGCGGTCGCGCCATTGGCTTCGGGTAGAATGGCCAGTCGCGAGCACGGCAGGCCGGCCTCCGGTCCAGCCTGCCCGCCGCCACCTCCCCCACTGCCCACGCGCGGCCCGGTGCCGCGCCGCACCGACACTGGAGCGAGATGCTGCAACTGCTGCTAGCCCTGCCTTTCGTGGCCGCCCTCGGGGTGATGCTCTACCGTTCGGCGTCGCGCAGGACCACCGCATGGCTGGCCGGGCTCGCGCCCCTCGCGGGACTGGGCATCCTCGCCTCGCTGACCCCACGGGTCCTGTCCGGCGAGGTGCCGCAGGCGACCCACCCGTGGATCCCGCAGATCGGGTTGGCCTTCTCGTTGCGGATGGACGGCCTGGCCTGGATGTTCGCCCTGATGGTGCTGGCGATCGGCGCGCTGGTGGTGATGTACGCGCGCTACTACCTGGGCCGGCGCGAGGACGCGCCCAGGTTCTTCGGCTACCTGCTGCTGTTCATGGGCTCGATGCTGGGCATGGTGCTGGCCGGCAACCTGCTGCTGCTGGCGGTGTTCTGGGAGCTGACCTCGATCACCTCCTTCCTGCTGATCGGCTACTGGTCGCACAAGAACGAGGCCCGCGAAGGCGCGCGAATGGCGCTGACGATCACCGGCGCCGGCGGGCTGGCACTGCTCGGCGGCGTGATCCTGATCGGCCAGGTCGTGGGGAGCTTCGAGCTCGACGCGGTGCTTGCCGCCGGCGACGCGATCCGCGCGAGCACCCTCTACCCGGCCATCCTCGGGCTGGTGCTGCTGGGCATCTTCACCAAGAGCGCGCAGTTCCCGTTCCACTTCTGGCTGCCGCACGCGATGGCCGCCCCGACGCCGGTCTCGGCCTACCTGCACTCGGCGACGATGGTGAAGGCCGGCGTGTTCCTGCTGGCCCGGCTGTACCCGGTGCTGTCGGGCACCGACCTGTTCTTCTACGTGGTCAGCGCGGTGGGCGCGGCGACGCTGCTGATCGGCGCGTGGAACGCGATCTTCCAGCACGACCTCAAGGGCCTGCTCGCGTACTCGACGATCTCGCACCTGGGCCTGATCACCCTGCTGTTCGGCCTCTCCACGCCGTTCGCGGTGGTGGCCGGGCTGTTCCACATCCTCAACCACGCGACCTTCAAGGCCTCGCTGTTCATGGCGGCCGGCATCATCGACCACGAGACCGGCACCCGCGACATGCGGCGCCTGGGCAACCTGCGCCGTTACCTGCCGTACACCAGCGCGCTGGCGGTCATCGCGGCGCTGGCGATGGCCGGCATTCCCCTGCTCAACGGGTTCCTGTCGAAGGAAATGTTCTTCGCCCAGGCGCTGGAGCTGGAAACCGGCGGCGCGACGATGCGCATCGCGGTGGCGATAGTGGCCTTCCTCGCCGGCGCGTTCGGCGTGGCCTACAGCCTGCGCTTCGTGCACGACACCTTCTTCGGCGACGGCCCGCGGGCGGTCGAGCGCGAGATCCACGAGCCGCCGCGGTTCATGCGCATCCCGGTTGGCATCCTCGCGATCCTGTGCCTGATGGTGGGCATCGTGCCGGCATGGACGGTGGCGCCGGTGCTGGCGACCGCGGCGCGCGGCGTGCTCGGCGACGCGGTGCCGGCGTACAGCCTGGCGATCTGGCACGGCTTCAACCACCCGCTGATGTTGAGCATCGGCGGCATGATCGCCGGTGGCCTGCTCTACCTGGGCCTGCGCCGCCTGATGGACCTGCACGCCGTGGCCCGCCACGCGATGGGCCGCCACCTGTTCCGCGTCAACACGCGCGCGCTGCTGCTGGGCGCACGCCGGCTGACGTTCCGCATCACCCAGGGCAGCCTGCAGCGCTCGCTGTGGTGGGTGCTCGTGGCGGTGCTGGCGCTGGCCGGGCCGGCGACCTGGCAAGCCCTGGCCGAAGGCGTCGGCCCCAGCCAGCCGATGCCGCCGACCGGCTGGGTGCTGTGGGCGATCCTGATGGCGGCCACGGTTGCCACGGTCGTGCTGCACCGGCAGCGCCTGGTCGCCCTGCTGGTGGTGGGCGCGGTCGGCCTCGCCGTCAGCCTGGTGTTCGTGCTGTTCTCCGCGCCCGACCTCGCCCTGACCCAGTTGCTGGTGGAAATGGTGACCATCGCGCTGATGCTGCTGGCGCTGAACTACCTGCCGCAGGCGTCCGAGCGCAGCAACCATCCGGCCCGCCGCTGGCGTGACGTCGCGATCGCGCTGGTGGTCGGCATCGGCATCGGCGGCCTCGCCTACGCAATGATGACGCGACCGCTGGACACCATCGCCAGCGAACTGCTCGCGCGGTCGCTGCCCGAAGGCTATGGGCGCAACGTGGTCAACGTGATCCTGGTGGACTTCCGCGGCTTCGATACCTTCGGCGAGATCACGGTCTTCGGCATCGCCGGCCTGGTCGTGCATGCCTTGCTGCGGCGGGCGCGCATCGCCCCCGACCGCGTCATGCCGGGGGCGCCGGGTGCGTTGCCGATGCCGTCCAACCTCAGCCACCTGCTCTTCCCACTGGCACTGGCGGTGTCGGCCTACATGTTCCTGCGCGGCCACAACGCGCCCGGCGGCGGCTTCATCGCCGGGCTGGTGCTCGCGGTGCCCCTGCTGCTGCAGTACGTCCTGCTGGGCTCGCAGTACGTCGAGTCGCGCCTGGGCTTCAACTACGTGGCGTGCATCGGCGCCGGCCTGCTGGTCGCCGCCTTCAGCGGCCTGGCCTCGATGCTGCTGGGCTATCCATTCCTCACCAGTGGCCACGTCGAACCCCACCTGCCCCTGCTCGGCCCGATGCCGCTGGCCAGCGCGATGGCCTTCGACACCGGCGTCTACCTGGTCGTGTTCGGCGGCGCGATGCTGATCCTGTCGATGATGGGCACCATCCGGCCGCCGAAGGCCCCCGCGACCCCGCCCCGGAACCCACAGGAGGCCCGCTGATGGAGTTCGCCCTGGCCAGCATGATCGGCCTGCTCACCGCCGGAGGCGTCTACCTGATGCTGCGCGCGCGCAGTTTCGACGTGATCCTCGGACTGACCCTGCTGTCGTACGCGACCAACCTGCTGATCTTTTCGGCCGGCCGCCTGGTCGTGGGCAAGCCCCCGGTCCTGCGCGAAGGCGTCGCGCCGACCCTGGCGCACTACACCGACCCCTTGCCGCAGGCGCTGGTGCTGACCGCCATCGTCATCGCCTTCGCGATGACCGCGGTGACCATCGTGATCGCGATGCGCAGCCGCGCCGACAACGGCAGCGACCATGTCGACGCCGGCGACGAGGGCATGCCGTGATCGACGCCCTGCACGTCCACCTGCCCGTCCTGCCCATCCTGGTGCCGCTGCTGTTCGCCGCGGCCATGCTGCTGTCCGAGCGCCGCGGCATCCTCGTGCAGCGCGCGCTGTCGGCGGCTGGCCTGGCCTGCCTGCTGGCGATCTCGGTCGCACTGGTCGCGGTGGCCGACGAGGGCCGCATCACCGCCTACCTGCTCGGCGACTGGCCGGCGCGCCTGGGCATCGCGCTGGTGGTCGACCGCCTCAACGCCCTGATGGTGCTGACGACCACGCTGCTGGGCGCGGCCTGCCTGCTCCACGCCTGCGGCGGCTGGGATCGGCGCGCGATCCACTTCCACGCACTGTTCCAGTTGCAGCTGGCCGGCCTCAACGGCGCTTTCCTGACCGGCGACCTGTTCAACCTCTTCGTGTTCTTCGAGGTGATGCTGATCGCCTCCTACGGCCTGCTGCTCAGCGGCGGCCGCGGGCCGCGGATGCGGGCCGGCCTGCACTACGTGGTGTTCAACATCACCGCCTCGACGCTGTTCCTGATCGCCCTGGGCCTGCTCTACGGCCTGCTGGGCACGCTCAACATGGCCGAAATGGGCCAGCGCGTGGCCCAGGCCGATCCGGCCAACCTCGCGCTCATCCGTGCGGCGTCCGGGATCCTGTTGGTGGTGTTCTGCGCCAAGGCCGCGCTGGCACCGCTCTACCTGTGGCTGCCCAACGCCTACGCCCGCGCGCCGGCCGCGGTGGCCGCGCTGTTCGCGGTGATGACCAAGGTCGGCATCTACGCGGTGCTGCGCGTCTACACCCTGGTATTCGGTGGCCTGGCCGGGGATACGCCCGCGGCGATGCTGGCCGACTGGGCCTGGGCCTGGCTGCTGCCGGCCGGCGCGGTCACCCTGGTGCTCGCGACCCTCGGCGTGCTGGCCAGTTCCTCGCTGCGGATGCTGGTCGCCTTCCTGGTGATCGCATCGGCGGCGACGCTGTTCATCGCCTTCTCGCTGGGGACCACCGCCACCCTCGCCGCCGGGCTCTACTACCTGGTGCACAGCACCTTCGTCGCCGCGGCCCTGTTCCTGGTCGCGGACCTGATCCGGCGCCAGCGGGGTGCCGCCGGCGACAACCTGGACCGCAATGGCCCGCTGCGTCACAACGCCCTGCTCGGCCTGCTCTTCGCCATCGGGGCGGTGTCGGTCTCCGGCATGCCGCCGCTGTCGGGTTTCATCGGCAAGACGTTGCTGCTCGATGCCGTGCCCGCCGCGTCGATGGCCTGGGTCTGGTCGGTGATCCTGCTGACCGGCCTCTTGACCGTGGTCGCGCTTGCGCGGACCGCCAGCCAGGTGTTCTGGCGCGCCGAGCCCTGGCCGGACACCACACCGGTGCCCGCGCCCCCGGGGCGCGCGCACGTCGCCGCCGCCGTGGTGCTGCTGGGCTACGGCCTCGCGATGACGGTGTGGGCCGCCCCGGTACTGGACTACGCCGAGGCGGCCGCGCGCCAGTTGCAGTCGCCGGCGGACTACGTCGAAGCGGCACGCTCGACACGCCCGCAGCTGCGGGAGCCCTCGCCATGAAGCGGCTGATGCCTTCGATCCCGCTGAGCCTGGCGGTGCTGGTGCTGTGGCTCCTGCTGGTGGCGGACTTCTCCCCCGGCCAGGTCGCGATCGGCGCCATCCTCGGCCTGCTGCTGCCCTGGCTGGCGGGCATGCTGGAGCCCGAGCGCGCGAACTTCGGCCGCACCATCGCGATCCTGCAGCTCACCCGCCGGGTGCTGTGGGACATGCTGCTGTCCAACATCGAGGTCGCGCGCCGCATCCTCGGCCCCGAACGCGCCCTGACCCCGGGCTTCGTCTGGGTCCCGCTGGAGCTGACCAACATCCACGGCATCACCGCGCTGGCCAGCATCATCACCCTGACCCCGGGCACGGTGTCGGCTGAGCTGGCCGCGGATCGCCGCCACCTGCTGGTGCATTGCTTCAACCTCAAGGACCCCGAGGCGCAGGTCGCCGAGATCAAGGCGCGTTACGAGACCCTGCTCAAGGAGATCTTCCCATGATCCTCGAAGCGGCCACGTCGCTCGCAAGCCCGCCGCCGATGGCGCTGGCCTCCACGCTGCTGCCCGGCGACACCCTCGTGGACAAGGCGGTCACGGTGTCGCTGTACATGGTCGGCATCGCGCTGCTGCTGAGCCTCTACCGCCTGCTGCGCGGGCCCAGCGTGCCCGACCGCATCCTCGCGCTCGACACGCTCTACGTGAACACCATCGCCGCGCTGATCCTGTTCGGCATGCAGTTGCACAGCGCGGTCTACTTCGAGGCCGCCCTGGTCATTGCCATGCTCGGCTTCGTCGGCACGGTGATGCTCAGCAAGTACGTGTTGCGCCGGGACATCGTCGAATGAGCATGGCACTGGAAATCCTGCTGTCGGTCCTGCTGCTGGTCGGCAGCGGCTTCGTGCTCGTCGGCTCCTTCGGCCTGGTCAAGCTTTCGGACTTCTTCAAGCGCCTGCACGGCCCGACCAAGGCGACCACCCTGGGGGTGGGCTGCATCCTGCTGGGGTCCATCGGCTACCACGCCTGGGCCGGGGACGGCCTGGGCCTGCGCGAGGTCCTGATCACCCTGTTCCTGTTCATCACCGCGCCGATCAGCGCACACCTGATGTCCCTGGCCGCGCTCAAGCTCGAGCCCGGCCAGCGGCCGCGGGCGCCGGCGCCCACGGCGGACGGCGAGGACGACTGAGCGGAGCGGCCGGGTCCGCAGTTTCGCCGTCCCGGCACCGACCGGATGCACATTTCGGGTAGATTGCACCCCGTGCCGGGCCGAAATCCGGCCTTCGGCGCAGTAGCATTGCGCGTTTGACCCGCCACACCCATCCCGCACGGAGTGCCGATGATCCACCGAGCCCTGTTGAGCCTCTGCGCCGCCTGCCTGCTGGCGACATCGCCCGTGGCCGCGGCCGAAGACACCGCGACCCGCAAGGACATCCTTGGCTGGATCGAGTGGGTCGACGTTGGACGCGGTCCGCTGCGCCTGAAGGCGAAGCTGGACACCGGCGCGACGACGTCCTCGCTCACCGCCGAGGACATCGAGGAATTCAAGAAGGACGGCAAGCGCCACGTGCGCTTCGTGGTCCGCGACGAGGACCACGACGTCGAGGAAACCTTCGAGGCGCGCCTGGTCCGCCACGTCCGCATCCGCCGTCACGACGGTTCCACCCAGCGCCGCCCGGTGGTGGAGATGCGCATGTGCGTGGGCCACGTGAACCGCAAGGAAGAGTTCACCCTCGTCGACCGCAGTTCGTTCGTCTACCCGGTGCTGGTGGGACGCAACTACATGGAGGGCGTGATCCTCGTCGATCCGGGCGAGACCTTCATCCAGCGCCCCACCTGCAACCGGCAGGGCGCGCGCGACCCCGGGACCGACGGGCGTGACGCCAGGGCGACGGCGCGCGCATGAAACGCTGGCACCTGAGGATCCTCGCCGCGTTGCTGGCGATCACCGCGATCGGCCTGATCGGGTACAAGGCGCGCGTGCTCGGCTATCCGTTGAGTCCGTCCGACCAGGTCGAGAGCTGGGTGATCGAGGCCCGGCTCGGCTTCGAGCCCGAGAACAGCGCGATCAAGGCCGAACTCGCCATCCCGGCCGAGCCGGAGGGCTTCATCGTCCTGGACGAGAACTTCGTCTCGCGCGGATACGGCGTGCAGACCGAAACCCGCGGTGACAATCGCCTGGCATTGTGGAGCATCCGCCGCGCGAGCGGACAGCAGGCGCTGTATTACCGGGCCACGGTGGCGCGGCACTCGCGCGAAGTCGAGCCCGAGGCCGTGCCCGCGCTCGAGGAGACGCCCGAGTACGAGGGGCTGGAAAGCGAAGCGGTGCAGGCGATCCTCGACGAGGTGCGCAGCAAGTCGGCCGACATCGCGACGTTCTCATCGCTGCTGGTCAAGATGCTCGCCAGTCCGTCGCCCGACGAGAACGTGCAGTTGCTGCTCCCGCAGCCCGCCTCGCGCGAGGCCGTGACGCGCGCGGCGATCCACATCCTCGCCGGCGCGCACATCCCGGCGCGGATGGTATGGGGCCTGCGCCTGTCCGAGGGCGTGCGCGACCCCGTGCCCGAGCCCTGGCTGGAGGTCAACAACGGCGAGCGCTGGATCCCGATCAACCCGGCCGATGCCTCGCACGGCTACCCGCCGGACCTGCTGGTGTGGTGGCACGGCGACGCGCCCTTGTTTTCGGTCGAGAACGCCCGCCACGCCGAGCTGCAGTTCTCCACCAGCCGCAAGCTCGAACCGGCGCTGGACATGGTCGGCCGCAAGGGCGAGCTGATCGACTCGCCGATCATGAGCTATTCGCTGTCCACCCTGCCCGTGCACGTGCAGAACGTATACGCGTCGCTGCTGCTCGTGCCGATCGGCATCCTCCTGATCGTGATCCTGCGCAACGTCATCGGCGTGCGCACCTTCGGCACGTTCATGCCGGTGCTCATCTCACTGGCCTTCCGCGAGACCGACCTGGCCTCCGGCGTGCTGCTGTTCTCGGTGATCGTGACGATGGGCCTGGCGGTGCGCTTCTACCTGGAGCACCTCAAGCTGCTGCTGGTACCGCGGCTGGCGGTGGTGGTGATCGTGGTGATCCTGCTGATGCTGCTGGTCAGCATGCTGTCCTACCGGCTGGAGTTCGACATCGGCCTGTCGGTGGCGCTGTTCCCCATGGTGATCATGGCGATGACCATCGAGCGCATCTCCATCGTCTGGGAGGAGCATGGCCCGGCCGACGCGATCACCCAGGCGGTGGGCAGCCTCGTGGTCGCGATCGCCTGCTACCTGGCGATGTACAACGAGCGCGTGGAGTACTTCGTCTTCGTGTTCCCGGAAGTGCTGCTGCTGGTGCTCGCCTTCACCCTGATGATGGGCCGCTACACCGGTTACCGGCTCAGCGAGCTGCTGCGCTTCCGCGCGCTGGCGGCGGGCAAGCCGCGATGAGGTGGTTCGCGCTGCCCAGCGAACTGCGCCGCGCCGGCGTGCTGAGCATGAACGCGCGCAACGCGCTCTACATCGCGCGGCGCAACCCTCGCCGCCTGTATCCGCGCGTCGACGACAAGCTGCTGACCAAGCAGCTGGCACTGGACGCCGGGCTGGCGGTGCCCGAGCTCTATGGCGTGGTCTCCAGCTACCACGACGCCCGCGGCTTCGAGCGCATGCTCGATGGCCGCGAGGATTTCGTGATCAAGCCGGCCTGCGGCGCCGGCGGCGACGGCATCGTGGTGGTGTCCGGCCGCCTCGGCGACGGCTACCTGAAGATCAACGGCACGCGCATGACGCGCGAGGACATCGTCTACCACCTGGGCAACATCCTCTCGGGCATGTACAGCTTCGGCGGCCGGCCCGATCGCGCGATGATCGAGTACCGGGTCAAGCCCGATGCCGTGTTCAACACGATCTCGCACCTGGGCGTGCCGGATGTCCGGGTGATCGTCCATCGTGGCTTCCCGGTGCTGGCGATGCTGCGCCTGCCCACCCGCAACTCGGGCGGCAAGGCCAACCTGCACCAGGGGGCGGTGGGCACCGGGATCGACATCGCCAGCGGCCGGACCACGCACGGCGTCTGGCACGGGCAGCCGGTCGACCGCCACCCCGATTCGATGGAGCCGTTGGAGGGCGTCGCCATCCCCGGCTGGGACCGCATCCTGGAGCTGTCGGCCGGGGGCTTCGAGTTGACCGGACTGGGCTACCTGGGCGTCGACATCGTCATCGACCGCGATCGTGGCCCCTTGATCCTGGAACTCAACGCGAGGCCGGGCCTTGCGATCCAGGTCGCCAACCGGCGCGGCCTTCGCGAGCGCCTGGAAATCGTCGATCGCGACGCCGACATGGCGCTGGGGGCCATCGAACGCGCCGCTTACGTACGCACCGCATTCGCCCAGGCGGCCTCGCCGGAACCCGATCCGGCCGGCCCTCAGGCGTAGAGCGACACCAGCTCCATCGCGATCCAGCCCAGCAGGCCCAGCATCAGGATGCCGCCCTCGGCCCGGCTGATGCGCAGGTCGCCGCGAAGCATCGGCACCAGCATCAGCGCGAACAGCAGCGCCGCCGGCAGTTCGAAGTGGACGAACGAGGCCGCCATCGGCACGGGTTGCCAGACCGCCATCGCGCCGAGCACGACCAGCAGGTTGAACAGGCTGGAGCCGATCACATGGCCGGCGACCATGTCGCCCTGCCCGCGCCGCGCCGCGGCGATGGCGGCGGCCATTTCCGGCAATGCGGTCGCGATCGCCACCGGCAGCAGGCCGGTCAGCAGCGGCGTCATCCCCATCGCCGCGCCGATGGGCGCGGCGTTCTGGACGACGAGACGCGCGCCGAAGTAGAGCAGGACCGCGGCCACCGCGAAACGGATGAGGTTCAGGCCCAGGCCGGTCTGGGTGCGCGCGTAGGCGGATATGGCGTCCTGCACCTCCGGTGCCTCCCGCCGGGTCCGCACCAGGGCGAACGCGACCACGGCGACGAAGGCGACCAGCATGCCGGCGCCCTCCAGGCGCCCGAGCGCACCGTCCAGGCTGAAGGCGATCACCAGCAGCGTGCCCAGCAACAGGAGCAGCAGCATCGGCGACAGCGCGCGCCATCGCACCAGCAGGGGCGCGGCGAGGGCGGCCGCGCCCAGCGTGAGGCCGAAATTGACGATGTTGCTGCCGATCGCATTGCCCAGCGCCAGCGCCTGCTCGCCGGCCAGCACGGCCTGCAGGTTGACGGCGAGTTCGGGCAGGGAGGTACCGAAGGCGACCAGCAGCAGGCCCGCCACGAAAGGCGACAGGCCCAGGCGCTGGGCCAGGCCGGAGGCACCCTTGACGATCGAGTCGCCCCCGAGCGCGAGCAGGGCCAGGCCCAGGGCGAACATCACGATGGCGGTGGTCATGCGCGGCTCCCCAGGAGGACGATCGGGTAATCCTGCACGAGGATACCCGCGGAATCAGGAACAGCCTTCGACATAGTCGACCTGCGGCGCCTGGCCGACGTGCCAGCCGGTCACGCGGCCATCGGCATCGACGACGAACACGAGCACGCCCGGCTGGCCCGATACGCCGGTGACGCGCAGGTACTCGCCGCCCTCGACGTACTTGTGCGGGCGCGACTCGACCTTGCCGGCATGGCGCTGGCGGATGTCGTCGGCGGTGTCGCCGATGTGGCCGCCGCCGGGTGCCTCCAGTGTCTCGCTGCGCGCGTCGTAGCGGACGAACGTGTCGTTCTCGATCATGAACGCAACGGGCGCCCGGGCCGCATCGGTGCCCGGGAACAGGTAGTAGCACGCACCACCGGTGGGCGCGCCGGCGCCGCCCAGCGGCGTGTCCTCGTCCCAGGCGGCCTCGACCTCCTCGGCCGTCATGCCCACGCGAAGGGGTCCGTAGCCGTCCAGTCGCGCGATGCCGCCTTGCCGCGGCGGCGGCGGCAGCAGGGCCGATGCGGTGGCCGGCGGCACGTCTTCGCTGGGCTGGTCGTCGAGCGTGGGCGCCGCCGCATCGGGCGCCTCGTCGGCCGGCGACGCGGTCGATGCGCCCTCCCCCGCGCCCGGAGCGTCGGTGGTCTCGGGAGCATTGCAGGCCGCCAGTGCAAGCACCGCCAGGAGGGAGAGAACGATCGTGGCCCAGGACTTCATCGGATACCTCGTGGATCGCGGGACCGCCCCGGGCACCGGCAGGCAGCCGGGGCGGATATCGACGCACAGCCTACCCCGAACGCTTGTGCAGCCGGCGTGGAGCCGCCACGCCGGCGTGCGCAAACGCGTCGAAGAGCCCGTGTCATCGCGATTTCACCGCGCGCGTGTAAGGTCCGGACGCGCCAACAGGGGGATCGCCGCTTTGATGCTCAACAAGACGCCGAGGGCGCACGCAGCGCTGTCCGACCGCTCCGATGCGCTCACTGCCTTCGAGCGCCGGGTCCTCATCATCTGCGACGGCAACCGCACGCTCGACCAGGTGCGGGGGCTGCTCGGCATCGAGGCAACGGCGGCCGTGCGCCGCCTGCTGGCGGAGGAGTACCTGAGCGGTGTCGCGCCCCCCCGGGGCGTGCTGGGCCAGGCGCTGACGGCGCTCCGCGGGGAACGCAGGCCGTCCCAGGCGAGCGTGCCATCCACGCCCGACCCGGGCGGCGGGCGGCATCCGCCCGGGGCGGACGCGGGGTTGGCGCGCCGGCGGTCGGTGGTCGCTGCGAAGATGTACGTGATCGGCCTGCTGCAGTTGCAGCGCAACCCGGAGGCGGTGGCGCAGGCTGCGCTGTTGCAGACGTGTCGGGAATCGGAGGCGATCATGGACGCGATCGCGGAGTCGCTCGATTGCATCGCCGCCACCTGCAACCCGTCCTACACCCAGCGGGTGGTCGAGCGCCTGCGGGAGATCACTCCCGAGGCGCTGCTGGCACGCCTGCCGCATGCCCCCGGCGCGGCGATGGCCGCCGACGCCTGACGCCGCCGGTGCCGCGTCAGGCCGGGGGCGCGAAGTGCTTGCCCAGGCCGGCCCAGCACGCCTGGTAGTCGCGCTGCCGGTGTGCGGCCTCCAGCGCCTGCGCGGTGGGACGGATCACCGCCCGCGACTCGAACATGAAGGCCATCGTGCCCTCGATCACATCGGGCCTGGACAGATCCGCGGCGCTCGCCTTCTCGAAGGTCGCTGCGTCGGGCCCATGCCCGGTCATCGAGTTGTGAAGCGACGCGCCGCCGGGCGAGAAGCCATCGGCCTTGGCGTCGTAGACGCCGTGGATCAGGCCCATGAACTCGCTGGCGATGTTGCGATGGAACCACGGCGGCCGGAACGTGTCCTGGGCCACCAGCCAGCGCGGTGGGAAGATCACGAAGTCCAGGTTGCTCGTCCCCGGCGTATCGCTGGGCGAATGCAGTACCAGGAAGATGCTCGGGTCGGGGTGGTCGTAGCTGATCGAGCCGATCGTGTTGAACCGGCGCAGGTCGTACTTGTACGGCGTGTAGTTGCCGTGCCAGGCGACCACGTCCAACGGCGAGTGGCCGATGGCGGCGCGCCACAGATGGCCCTGGAACTTGGCGACGAGCTCGAAATCGCCCTCGCGGTCCTCGAACGCCGCGTTCGGGGCGAGGAAGTCGCGCGGATTGGCCAGGCCGTTGCTGCCGATCGGACCCAGGTCGGGCAGTTTGAGCGATGCGCCGAAGTTCTCGCAGACATAGCCTCGGGCCTGCCCGTCGGGCAGGGCCACGCTGAAGCGCACGCCGCGCGGGATCACTGCGATCTCCTGCGGCTCGACCTCGAGCACGCCCATCTCGGTGGCGATGCGCAGGCGGCCTTCCTGCGGCAGGACCAGCAGCTCGCCGTCGGCGTCGTAGAAGTAGCGTCCGTCCATGTCGCGGTTCGCGGCGTATACGTGCACGCCGATCCCGTGCTGGGCGGCGGGCGAGCCGTTGCCGGCCATGGTGAACAGGCCGTCGAGGAAGTCCGTCGCCGCCTCGGGCATGGGCATGGGATTCCAGCGAAGCTGGTCCGGCGTCACCGGCCCGTCGCCGAAGCGGCTGTGCAGGCGCGGCTGCTGGATCAGCTCGAAGCGACCGTGCATCGCCGCCGGCCGGATCCGATAGAGCCAGCTCCTGCGGTTCTCGCTGCGGGGGGCGGTGAAGGCGGTGCCGGACAACTGTTCGGCATACAGGCCGTGCGCGACCCGCTGCGGCGAGTTGCGCCCGACCGGCAGGGTGCCGGGCAGGGCTTCGGTGGCGAACTCGTTGCCGAAGCCGGACTGGTAACCGTTGCTCTTGACGGACATGGCCAAAGTCTCGCTCGTGTTACCCCTCTCCGGCCGGGAGAGGGGAAGGGGTGAGGGGCCGGCGGCCGAGGGTGTTGAACGTCGCCGCGACCACGCTTTCAGGCTGATACAGGGTCTCGTTGTTCCAGGAATGCAGCATGAGGACATCTCGCTGGAGTCAGCCCTCTCCCTACTGGAGAGGGGAGGGGGTGAGGGTTCGCCGGCCGGCGAAGCGCAAGGTTGCCTCGATCACCGCTTCCGGTTGCGCAAGCGCCTCGCTTTCCCAGAACCCCATGACGGTGAGTCCCTTCGATTCCAGGTCGCGAGTTCGCCCCGCATCCATCCCAGCGTCATGCCGGGATCCCTCCAACTCCACTACAAGCTTCAACGCTTCGCAATAGAACTCGACGATGCAGGGTGGAACGGGATGCTGACGGCGTAACCTGAGTCCACTGAGCTGGCCTGCGCGAAGCCGACGCCATGGCGCCCGCTCCGGATCCGTCTGCTGGCCCCTCGCGGACGACCGTGTCCTCGTCGGCAATGGCGGGTTGCTCATCCCTGGGCACCGCACGCTCGACCCAACCCCTCTCGCGTGGGGAGAGGGGCCAAGGACGTCATGCCGTCAAAGCACGCCGCGCTTCATCTGGTCGCGCTCGATGCTCTCGAACAGCGCCTGGAAGTTGCCTTCGCCGAAGCCTTCGTTGCCCTTGCGCTGGATGATCTCGAAGAAGATCGGGCCGAATGCGTTCTGGGTGAAGATCTGCAGCAGTTTGCGCTGCTTGGTCTCCGGGTCGGCGTCGATCAGGATCTTGTTTCGCGCCAGCCGCGGCACGTCCTCGCCGTGACCGGGCACGCGCTGCTCGATCACGTCGAAGTACGTGTCGGGCGTGTCGAGGAACTCGATGCCGCGCTCGCGCATCTTCTCGACCGAGGCATAGATGTCATCGGTGAACAGGGCGATGTGCTGGATGCCCTCGCCCTTGTAGTCGCGCAGGTACTCGTTGATCTGGCTCTTCTCGTCGCTGGACTCGTTGAGGGGAATGCGCACGATGCCGTCCGGCGCGGTCATCGCCTTCGACAGCAGGCCGGTCTTGGCGCCCTTGATGTCGAAGTAGCGGATCTCGCGGAAGTTGAACAGCTTCTCGTAGTAGTCCGACCACTTCTGCATGTTGCCCAGGAACAGGTTGTGGGTCAGGTGGTCGATGAAGGTGAGCCCGAAACCGGCCGGGTGCTGGTCCACGCCGGGCAGCGGCTCGTAGTCCGCGTACAGGTCGCCCTGGGCGTCGTCGACGAGGTACAGCATGCAATCGCCGATGCCCTTGATCGCCCGCGCGTCGACCGCGCCGGTCTCGGGCTTGAAGTCGATCTTCTCGCCGCCGTTGGCCAGCACGTGCTCGAGCACCTCGGCGGTCGGCTTGCGGAAGCGGATCGCGAAGCCGCAGGCGGACGGGCCGTGCTTGCCGGCGAAGTCGGACGCGAAGGAGTCGGCCGACTCGTTGAGCAGGAAGTTGATCGTGCCCTGGCGGAACAGCGTGATGTCGCGCGAGGTGTGCCGGGCGACCGCGGTGAAGCCCAGGTTCTCGAGGTAGGCGCGCATGCGCGCGCCCTCGCCCGCCGGCGCGGCGAATTCGACGAACTCGAAGCCGTTGATCCCCATCGGGTTCTCGAAGGTGGTGACTTCCATGCCGAGGTTGGGCTGGGCGCTCATGGCGAACTCCTGGAGTAAAGGCGAAAAAAGGCGACCGAAGTGCCACGCGCCCCGGCGGGGCCCGGCACGAATGGACGGGTTGTATGCTCGGGGCCGCCCCCGGATGATCGGGGTCGCGGCGGGCCGGGCCTGCCCCTCCTTTATAGTTACAAATGAAACCATGCGCAAGGTGCGATAGTCCCGAACATGAACAACACGCGGCCCCCACACGCCCCGCACGGGCATGCCCAGCTCGACCTGGAACAGTTCCTGCCCTACCGCCTCTCCGTGCTGTCGAACCGCGTCAGCAGCGCGATCGCGCAGGTGTATTCGGACCGCTTCGCGCTCAGCATCACCGAGTGGCGGGTCATGGCCGTGCTCGGTCGCTATCGCGACCTGTCGGCCAACGAGGTCGCCCAACGCACCGCGATGGACAAGGTCGCGGTCAGCCGCGCGGTCTCGCGCCTGGTCGAGTCCGGCCGCCTGGTGCGGGAAATGCATGACGACGACCGCCGCCGCTCGGTGCTGCGCCTGAGCGAGGACGGGTACCGGATCTACGATGAGGTCGCGCCGCTGGCGCTGGATTTCGAGCGTCGCCTGCTCGGCGGCATCGACGCCGCCGAACGCGAGTTGCTGTTCGCCCTGCTCGACCGGCTCGACGAACTCGAACTGCAGGCCGAGGCCGAGGCGGCGGGCGGTTGAACCGACGGCATCGGCCCTGCCCGGCCGATGCCGCTGCCACTGGCAGGACGCAAAAGAAAAGCGCCCCGAGGGGCGCTTTCTGCTTCCCTGGGCAGGGCCCGGCGGGCGGGCCCTGCGTGCAGGCGTCGCGCCTTGCCTATTCCTTGCGTGCCTCTTCGACGCTCATGCCGGCCGCGGCAGGCTCGCCGAGTTCGCGCGCGCCTGCAGGGGCACCGCCGTCGTCGGAGAGGGTATCGAGGTGCATCAGGCGGCGCACCAGCGGCGACAGGGCCACCATCACCACGCCGACCACCACGGCGGTCCAGCCGACCGTCGAGTACACCTCGGTCACCTGCTCGGGACCCGCACCCTCGGCACCGGTCGCCGCGGCGATCAGGCCGGCGGCGAAGTTGCCGGTCGCCGACGCGAAGAACCAGGTGCCCATGATCAGGCTGGCCATGTGGGCCGGGGCCAGGCGGTTCATCGCCGACAGGCCCACCGGCGACAGGCACAGCTCACCCATCGTGTGCAGCAGGTAGATCAGGAAGATGAACAGCACCGGCGTGGCATTTCCCGTGCCGGCCGCGGCGGCGCCGGCGACGAGCACCAGGAAGCCCAGGCCCAGCTGCACGACGCCCAGGCCGAACTTGGCCGGCGCGGATGGCTCCAGCTTGTGCCGGGCCAGCCACATCCAGAGCATCGCGAAGACGGGACCCAGCATCACGATGTAGATCGCGTTGAGCGACTGGAACATCGACGCCGGCACTTCCCAGCCGAAGATGTGGCGGTCCACCGAGCGGTCGGTGTAGAGATTCAGCGAAGAACCGGCCTGCTCGAACAGCGCCCAGAACAGGATCGAACCCAGGATCAGGTACATCGCGGCCAGGATCCGGTCGCGATCGTGCTTGGGCAGTTTGAACACCGCCGTGAACAGCACGTAGCCGACGAGGATGAGGCCGGCGACGCCCAGCAACCAGCCCACCGCGTCCTGGTGCTGGATCAGGAACCACACCACGCCCACCGAGAGCACGCTCAGCAGGTACAGCATCCACTCGAAGCTGAGACCCGCCACGCGCTGCTTGAGGCGCTCGGGATTGCTCGACTCGCCACGCCCCAGGAGCAGCGGCTTGCCCCAGACGAACACCACCAGGCCCAGCAGCATGCCGACGCCCGCGGCACCGAAACCGTAGGCCCAGCCGTAGGTCTGGCCCAGGTAACCGGCGACCAGCGAACCCAGCGCCGCACCCAGGTTGATGCCCATGTAGAAGATCGTATAGGCCGGGTCGCGGCGAATGTCGGTGCGCGGATAGAGCTGCCCGACGATCACCGAGATGTTCGCCTTCAGGAAGCCCGAGCCCACGATGATGAATGCCAGCGCCAGCCAGAAGATGTTGAGCGCCGCGCTGCCCTGCCCGCCATCGCCCTCGAAGGCCATCAGGAAGTGGCCGAAGGTCAGCAGGACCGCGCCGAACAGCACGGCCTTGCGCTGGCCCAGGTAGCGGTCGGCGAGATAGCCGCCGATCACCGGCGTGATGTAGACCAGCGCGGTGTAGGCGCCGTAGATCACCGAGGCTTCGCTGTCGCTGAACAGCCAGTGCTGCACGAGGTAGAAGATCAGCAGCGCGCGCATGCCGTAGTAGGAGAAGCGCTCCCACATCTCGGCGAAGAACAGTACGAACAGGCCACGCGGATGGCCGAGGAAGGTCTTGCCCTCTTCGAGGGAAGGCGTCGGGTTGGAACTCATGGACTACGGACTCCTGCTGGCATCGTTCGATGCGGCCTGAATGGGATCAGGTCATGCCAACGGGCTCCCCCGGACCGGCACAACAGCGGCAAGGTGTAACCGCTAGGCGATGTTGGCGTCAAACCCGCCGCGATGCTTGCTGCAGTGCAGCAAGACGCCGCGAACGACGATCATGCCGCCGGATAGGCGTGGCTGGCCCCTATGCCCAACGGGATCCCCAGCGCCCAGAAGCCCAGCAGGAACGCGGTCCACAGCGCCAGCAATGCGATCGAGAACGGCAGCATGAGCGCGATCAGGGTGCCGATCCCGCTGGACTTCACGTATTTCTGGCAGAACACCACGATCAACGGGAAATACGGCATCAGCGGCGTGATGATGTTGGTGCTCGAATCGCCCACGCGGTAGGCCGCCTGGGTCAGGTCCGGGGATACGCCGAGCTGCATCAGCATCGGCACCATCACCGCGCCGATCAGCGCCCATTTGGCCGACGCCGAGCCGACCAGCAGGTTGACGAAGCCCGACAGCAGCACGATCCCGACCAGGGTCACCCCCATCGGCAGGTTCATGGCCTGGAGCCAGCCAGCCCCTTCGATGGCGAGCAGCGCGCCCAGGTTGGACTGGGCGAAGGCGTAGATGAACTGGGCGCAGAAGAAGGCCATCACGATGTAATAGCCCATCCCGCTCATCGCCTTGCTCATGCCCTTGATGACGTCGCGATGCGAGGTGACGGTGCCCGCCAGGCAGCCGTAGACGACGCCCGGCACCAGGAAGAACACGAAGATCAGCGCCACGATCGAGCGCATCAGGGGCGCGGCGGCGGTCAACAGCGGGTTCATGCCGGGCAGCACGTCGTCGCCGGACGCCGCCCAGGGCGTACCCGGCACCAGCAGGGTCGCCACGAACGCCAGGATCGTCACCACGATCGCCACCCCCGACCAGAGCAGGGCGCGGGATTCGGCGGGCTGCAGCGCGTCCATCGTCGGCATCGCGGCAGGATCGCCATCGACCTCGGTGGCCTTCAGGCGCGGCTCGATCACCCGGTCGGTGAGGAACCAGCCCACCGCCACCACCAGCACCACCGATGCCGTGGTGAAGAAGTAGTTGTTCAGCGGATTCACCACTACGCCCGGGTCGGTGATGTGGGCCGCTGCCTGGGTCAGCCCCGCCAGCAGCGGGTCCAGGCTGGAAGGCACGCCCATGGTCGCGGAGAAGCCGCCGGACACGCCCGCGAAGGCCGCCGCGATGCCCGCCAGGGGATGCCTGCCGGCGGCATAGAAGATCACCGCGCCCAGGGGGATCACCAGCACGTAGCCTGCATCGACCGCGACGTGGCTGAGGATGCCGACGCCGATCAGCACCGGGGTCAGCAGCAGCCGGGGAGTGACCGCCAGGATCGCCCGCAGCATCGCGTTGATGAAGCCGGTGTGCTCGGCCACGCCCAGCCCGAGCATCGCCACCAGCACCACGCCCAGCGGCGGGAAGTTGACGAAGGTCGGCACCATCTGCGCCATGAATTCGACCAGCGCACTGCCGCTGAGCATGTTGCGGATGCGGATCGCCTCGCCGCTGCGCGGATCGATGGCCTCGAAGCTCACGTTCGACAGCATCGCCGACACCACCCAGACCAGGAGCATGAGCAGCAGGAACAGCATCGCCGGGTCCGGCAGGCGGTTGCCGACGCGCTCCACGGCGTCCAGGAAACGGGTGACGTAGCCGCGCGCAGGCAGGGCGGGGGCAGGCGGATTCGAGGACACGGAAACTCCTTTGAGCGGCGCCCGGGCAGATGGTGGCTGCGGGAATCCTAGCAGCCCCGGGGCGCCCGACCCATCCTGGCTATTCCGTCGCGGACGCGCCGTAGCCGCTCGCGGGCCCGATCGAGGTGCGCACGTCGAACAGCTCCGGGAAGAAGGTCAGCTCGAGCGCCTGCTTCAGGAAGCCCACCCCGCTGGAGCCGCCGGTGCCGCGCTTGAAGCCGATGATCCGCATCACCGTGCGCATGTGCCGGAACCGCCACAGCTGGAACTGGCTCTCGAGGTCGACCAGGTCTTCGCACAGGGAGTATTCGCGCCAGAAGCGGTCGGTGTCCTCGTAGATGCGCTCGAACACCTCGACCAGGGCCGGATCATGGACGTGGGTATGCCGCCAGTCGCGCTCCAGGTGGCGGGCCGGCACCGCATGGCCGAAACGCGCCAGGTAGCGCAGGAACTCGTCGTACAGGCTGGGCGCGTCCAGCACCCCGGCCAGGCCGGCCTGGAGATCCGGGTCGTAGGCGAACACCTTGAGCATGGACTCGTTCTTGTTGCCCAGCAGGAACTCGATGGTGCGGTACTGCAGCGACTGGAAGCCCGAGGACGGGCCGAGGGTGTCGCGGAAGCCCATGTATTCAGAGGGCGTGAGGGTCTCCAGCACCGACCACTGTTCGGTCAATTGCCGCAGCACCTGCTTGCAGCGCGCGAAGATCTTGCGGCACTGCCAGACCTCGTCGCGCTGCAGGTGCCCGAGGGCGGCCTTGAGCTCGTGGATCATGAGCTTCATCCACAGCTCCGAGGTCTGGTGCTGGATGATGAACAGCAACTCGTCGTGGTGCGCGGGATCGGACAGGGGCGCCTGCGCCGACAGCAGCCGGTCCAGGTGCAGGTAGCCGCCATAGCTCATCCGGCCCGACAGGTCGGTGTGGATGCCGGATTCCAGCTCGCGTTCGTTCTTCTTGACGGTCATTTCGATTCCCTGTGCAGGCGCGCAAGGGTACCGCAAGGCAGCCGCCTGACCGCAGCATCCCCCCGTAGCGGCGCCGCCATCACGCGCCTGTAACTTCCCGCAGTCAACCTGTCCGGCCAGCGCCATACGGAACCGGGGCCGGTTCCGCCCAGGGGGTATGGCGTTCGCGACCACAGGGAAGAGAGCAATGCGCGATCCATACCGCCGATCGACGGCGATACTGTTGTTACTGGCCACGCTCGGACTGGCCACCCATGCCAACGCCCAGGTCGTCGTCAGCCAGGTCTATGGCGGCGGCGGCAACTCCGGTTCGACCTGGCGCAACGACTTCATCGAGCTGCGCAACAACGGCCCGACGGCCGTCGACCTGACCGGCTGGTCGGTCCAGTACGCCTCCTCCAGCGGCAGCAGCTGGCAGGCCACCGCGCTGGCCGGCAGCATCGCGCCGGGCGGCTTCTACCTGGTCCAGCAGGCGCAGGGCGCCGGCGGCAGCGCCGACCTGCCCACCCCGGACGCGATCGGCACGATCACGCTCTCGTCGAGCAACGGCAAGGTGGCCCTGGTCAACGGCGGCGGCGCGCTCTCGGGCAGCTGCCCGCTGGGCGGCGCCACGGTCGTGGATTTCGTCGGTTTCGGCAGCGCCAACTGCTTCGAGGGCAGCGCGGCGACGCCGGCGCTGAACAACACGTCCGCGGCGCTGCGCAATGGCGACGGCAGCGTGGACACCGACGACAACGGCAGCGACTTCGCCCGTGGCACGCCGGACCCGCGCAACAGCGGCGCCGAGCCGCCGGATCCGCCGGAACCGCCGGTCGCGCTGAGCATCGCGCAGATCCAGGGCAGCGGCCTGGCTTCGCCTTACGCGGACCGCGACGTCGTCACCGAGGGCGTGGTCACCGCGCTCAAGTTCAACGACGGCTTCTTCATCCAGAGCGCCAGCGACGACGGCGACCCGGCCACCTCCGATGCGATCTTCGTCTACACCGCCAGCGCTCCCGGCGCGATCGTCGCGGTGGGCGACCGGGTGAAGGTGACCGCCACGGTCTCCGAGTTCACCCCGTCCTCGAAGCCCAACCAGCTGGCGATCACCGAGCTCGTCAGCCCGGTCGTGGACGTGCTGGCCAGCGGCCTCCCCCTGCCCGCGGCGATCGAACTGGGCGCCGGGGTCCTCGGACCCTCGGCCTCACCGGCCAGCCTCGAGCCGCTGGAAGGCATGCGGGTCAGCGTCGCCGAGGCGGTCGTCATCGCCCCGTCGGGCGGCAGCATCGACGAGAACGACGCCAGCGCGTCGTCCAATGGCGTGTTCCACGTGACCTTGCCCGGCCTCGAGCGGCCGTTCCGCGAACCCGGCATCGGCGTGCTCGACGCGATCTCGATCCCGGCCGGCAAGGACCCGCCGCGCTTCGACACCAACCCCGAGCGCCTGATGGTGCGCAGTTGGGGCCAGGTGGGCGCCACGCCGCTCTCGGTGGACACCGACGCCCAGGTCGCGGGCCTGCTGGGCGTGCTCGACTACTACGACGGCACCTGGGCCCTGCTGCCCGACGCCGCCACGCCGCCGACGGTCGCGGGCGGCCGCCTGCCCGAGGCGGTGAACGACGCTGCCTACGACGAAGTGACCGTCGGCAGCTTCAACCTGCTGCGCCTGTTCGACGAAGTCGCCGATGGCAACGGCGCGACCACGCTGACCCCGGAGGCACTGGACAAGCGCCTGGCCAAGGCCGCGGCGACGATCTGCGACTACCTCAAGACGCCCGACGTGCTGGGCGTGATGGAAGTCGAGAACGCCCGCGTGCTGCAGCTGCTGTCCGATCGCGTTGACGCCACCTGCGCCTCCACGCCCGGCTACGTGCCCTACCTGGAGCCGGGCAACGACGTGGGCGGCATCAACGTCGGCTTCCTCGTCAGCACGCGCCCGGTGGATGGCGGCGCGGCGCGCGTCGAGGTCCTGGAGGTCGCCCAGTTCGGCAAGGACGCGACGCTCGCCAACCCCGATGGCAGCACCAGTCTGCTCAACGACCGCCCGCCGCTGCGACTGCGCGCGCGCATCCACCAGGATGGCGCCGACAGCTATCCGCTGACGGTCATCGTCAACCACCTGCGCTCGCTCAACGGCATCGACGACGTCGGCTCGGGCAGCGCGGGCTGGGCGACCGGCGGCGATCGCGTACGCGCCAAGCGCGGGGCCCAGGCCGCGTACCTGGCCGGGCTCGTCGAACAGATGCAGCAGGCCGATCCGGGCGAGCGCATCGTCCTGGTCGGCGACTTCAACGCCTTCGAGGTCAACGACGGCTACGTCGACGTGATGGGCATCGTCCGCGGCGACGCCGCGCCGGCCGACCAGGTCCTGGCCTGGGTGCCGAGCCCGCTGACGACGCCGCTGGTGGACGGTTCGCAACTGATCGCCGACCCGCAGGAACGCTACTCGTACGTGTTCGCCGGCAACGCTCAGACGCTCGACCACGTGCTGGTCAACGAGGCGCTGGCGATGGACGCGGGCATGCTGCGGGTCGACCATCCGCGGGTCAATGCCGACTTCGGCGTCGACAACTTCGACGATGCCTCGATCGCGGTGCGCTCGTCCGACCACGATCCGGTGCGCCTGAGCATCGCCGTGCCGGCCTTCGCCCGCGCCGACCTGTCGATCCAGGCCAGCGCCGACGCGTCCACGGCCCGGGTCGGCGACACCGTCCGCTTCGAGGCCACCGCCGCCAACAGCGGACCCGGCGTGGCCGGCTCGGCGGCCGTGGCGTTCGTGTTCGACGCCCTGCTGGTGCCGGCACCGGCGACGGTGCCGGCGGGCTGGACCTGCGGCGCGCCCGAGCAGGACGCTGATACGACGACGCTGACCTGCACCACGGCCGCATTCGAGGTGGGCGCCCAGGCCCGGTTCGCCATCGACGCGATCGTGCCGGTCGCCAGCGCTGGCGATGCCCTGCGCTTCGGCGCCGCCGTGCGCTCGCAGCAGCGCGATCCGGCCAACGGCGACAACCAGGCCGGCCTCGCGATCCCGGTCGCGGCGCAGGGCTCGGCAGACCTGTCGGTCCGCCTGCTGGGCGCGGCCCATGCGACCCGCGGCAATGCCATCGCCACGTTCCTGGTACCGGTGCGCAACGCCGGCCCCGACGACGCCGAGGGCACCACGCTCGTCGTCGAGGGCAACACCTCGGCCCGTCGCGCCGCCATCGCCGCTCCGCGTGGCTGGACCTGCGCGCCGCTCGCCGACACCGCGACGGGCTTCCGCGCCGAGTGCCGCCATCCGGGCGCGCTGCCGCGGCGCATCCAGTGGCTGGCCTTCGCAGTGGTGGTCGCCGGCACGTCGCCGCCCGGCCAGGTGCTCCACTTCAGCGCCGAAGTGGATGCCGACACCCCGGACCCCGATCGCGGCAATAACCGCGACACCCTGGACGTGCGGATCGGCCACCGCGGTCGCTGATCCCGCCGTCACATGCGACACCCCGAAGGCCGCGGCGATCCCGCGGCCTTCTTCGCATGGGGCCACGCGTTGCGACACGCGGCGATAATGGCGACCTTCCGGGAAAGTCAGGCACGCAGGGGCACCTTGGCAGGCAAGGCATTCGGCGTCGTGGTGCTGGGCGGGTACGGGCACTTCGGACGCCTCATCGTCGAACGCATCGCGCGGATCGAGGGCTGCGAGGCCTGGGTCGCAGGGCGCGACCCTGACCGCGCCGCGGCGCTCGCAGCGCGTTGCGGTGCGCGCGTCCTGCACGTCGACCTGCGCGAACCCGGCCTGGCCGAGCGGCTGCGTTCGACCGGCGCCGCCCTGGTCATCCATGCCGCGGGCCCGTTCCAGCACCTGGACCTGGGCGTCGCCGAGGCCGCCCTCGACGCCGGCATGCACTACATCGATCTCGCCGACGGCCGTGCGCACGTGCTGGGCATCGATACGCTTGATGCGCGCGCCCGCGCCCTCGACCGCCTGGCCTGCAGCGGCGCCAGCTCGGTGCCGGCACTCAGCGGGGCGGTGGTCGACGCCCTGCGCCCGCGTTTCGCGCGACTGCAAAGCGTCCACGTGGGCATCACCGCGTCCGCGCAGGCGCCCGGCCGTGCCACCCTCGCCTCGGTGCTGTCGTGGTGCGGCCGTCCCCTCCCGCGAAGCGGCCCCGGCGTCGGCGTGGCGCATGGGCTGCAGGGCCCGGTCCGCCACGTGTTCCCCGCGCCCCTGGGCGCCCGCTGGCTGCTCGACTGCGACGTGCCCGACCTGGCGCTGCTGCCGCGACGGCATCCGGACCTCACCACCGTGCGCTTCTCCGCCGGGCTGGGCCTGGACGTCTACCAACTGGGCGGCTGGCTGCTGTCGTGGCCGGTGCGCCTGGGCCTGCTCCCGGACCCCGTGCCGCTGGCCGGGCCGATGCAAGCGATCGCACGACGCCTGGCGCCGCTCGGGGACGGCTGCAGCGGCATGTTCGTGTCGCTGTCGGGCAGCGACCACGATGGGCGGCCGCTTTCGCTGTGCTGGGAACTCGTCGCCGAACACGAACACGGCCTGTACGTGCCCTGCGCGGCGTCGATCGCGCTCGCCCGCCGGCTGGCGTCCGGACAGCTGCAGGCGCGCGGCGCGATGCCCTGCGTTGGCCTGCTCGGGCTCGACGATGTGCTCGATGAGCTCGCCGGCCTGTCCGTGCGTGCCGCCCTGCGCGAGGACACCGGCGCAACGACGCGCTGAACCGCAGCGACCGCACCGCGCGGGCCGCACCATACCGCCCCGTCCGGCCTTTGCGTAGCGGTTTTCGCGCCGGCTTGCATGCGGCAGCGCGCAACGGGGAATCCACGCCCCTTGGGTATGATCGAAAGATCGTGTTGCACAGGAATCCCCCGCGATGACCATCGCTGCAAGGTTCGAGATCGAGTACCTGCAATACCTCGATGCCGACGGCCAACCGGTCGGCGACATGCCCCCTGCCTTCAAGGACCCGGAAGCCCTGCTGCCGCTGTTCAGGCAGATGCTGTTCGTGCGCACGTTCGATACCAAGGCGATCGCCTTGCAGCGCACCGGCAAGCTGGGCACCTACGCGTCCTGCCTCGGCCACGAGGCGACCCACGTCGGCATCGGCGCGTCGATGGAGAAGGACGACGTGTTCGCCCCCAGCTACCGCGAGTACGGCGCGCAGTTCATGCGCGGCGTGCAGGCGCGCGAGATCCTGCTCTACTGGGGCGGCGACGAGCGCGGCAACGACTTCGAAGGCCCGCGCAACGACTTCAGCTGGTCGGTGCCGATCTCCACCCAGTGCCTGCACGCGGCCGGCGCCGCGCTGGCGTTCAAGCTGCGCAAGCAGAAGCAGCTCGCGGTGGCGTGCTGCGGCGACGGCGGCTCGTCGAAGACCGACTTCTACGCCGCGCTCAATTCCGCCGGCGCGTACGAGCTGCCGTTGATCCTGTGCGTGGTCAACAACGGCTGGGCCATCTCGGTGCCGCGCTCGGCCCAGACCGGCGCCCGGACCCTGGCGCAGAAGGGCCTGGCCGGCGGCCTGCACTGCCTGCAGGTCGACGGCAACGACCTGGTCGCCGTGCTCGAGGGCATGCGCCGCTGCGCCGAACGCGCGCGCAATGGCGAGGGTGGCAGCGTCATCGAGTTCCTCACCTACCGCCTGCACGACCACACCACCGCCGACGATGCGCGCCGCTACCGCGACGACGCCGAGGTCAAGGACGCCTGGACGCGCGACCCGATGACCCGCCTGCGCACCTACCTCACCGCCCAGGGCCTGTGGAGCGAGGACGAGGAAAAGGCCTGGATCGAGGAATGCGGACGCAAGGTCGACGTCGAAATCAACGCCTACCTGGAAACCCCGGTGCAGCCGGTCGAGGCGATGTTCGACTTCCTGTACGCCGATCCGCCGCCGGACCTGCTGGAGCAGCGCGAGGCCGCCATTGCACTGGATCGCAAGGCGAAGGAGGCACGCGCATGAACGACACCGTCGCCACCCGCAAGCCCGCCGCCGCGAACACGGCCGACACCCCCGCGGCGATCACCCTGATCGAGGCCATCACCCAGGCCCTGGCCCATGAGATGCGCGTCGACGACAGCGTGCTCGTGCTGGGCGAGGACGTCGGCGTCAACGGCGGCGTGTTCCGCGCGACCGCCGGGCTGCAGCAGCAGTTCGGGCCCGAGCGCGTGCTGGACACGCCCCTGGACGAGACCACCATCGCCGGCCTCACCGTCGGCCTGGCCAGCCAGGGCATGAAGCCGGTCGCCGAGTCCCAGTTCGACGGCTTCATGTACCCCATGGTCGACCACATCGTCTGCCATGCCGCGCGCTTCCGCTACCGCACCCGCGGCCGCCTGACCTGCCCGATGGTCCTGCGCGTGCCCTGGGGCGGCGGCATCCGCGCGCCGGAGCACCACAGCGAGGCGAACGAGGCGATCTTCACCAACGTGCCGGGCCTGCGGGTGGTCATGCCGTCCTCGCCGGCGCGCGCCTACGGTCTGCTGCTGGCGGCGATCCGCGAGCCCGACCCGGTGATCTTCTTCGAACCCAAGCGCATCTACCGCCAGTACAAGGAAGTGGTGCCCGACGACGGCGAGGCCCTGCCGCTGGACGTGTGCTACGTGCTCCGCGACGGCAGCGACGTGACCCTGGTGACCTGGGGCGCGCAGGTGAAGGAGACCCTGGAGGCGGCCGAGAAACTGGCCGGCGAGGGCATCAGCGCCGAAGTCATCGACGTCGCCACGCTGCGTCCGCTCGACTTCGCCACGATCGCCGAGTCGGTGTCGCGCACCGGCCGCTGCGTGATCGTGCACGAGGCGCCCAAGACCGCGGGGTTCGGTGCCGAGATCGCCGCGCGCCTGGCCGAGGAATCGATGTACGACCTGCTCGCGCCGGTCGAGCGCGTCACCGGTTACGACACCCACATCCCGCTGTTCCGCCTCGAGATGAAGTACCTGCCCGGCGTCGATCGCATCGTCGCCGCGGCCAGGCGCGCCCTCGCCCACGGCTGACCGACGACTTCCAGGGAACCCCATGAGCCAAAAGAAAACCTTCCACCTGCCCGACCTCGGCGAAGGCCTGCCCGACGCGACCATCGTCGAGTGGTTCGTCAAGGAGGGCGACACGATCCGCCTGGACGACAACCTGGTGTCGATGGAGACCGCCAAGGCCGTCGTCGAGGTGCCCTCGCCGGTGTCGGGCAAGGTGCTCAAGCTCGCCGGCGAAGCGGGCGACGTGATCGTCACCGGGCGCATGCTCGCCGAGTTCGAGGTCGATCCCTCGATGCCGCAGCGCGCGGAAGGCCAGGACACCGGGCACCACCACGGCGGCGGCGACCACGACAGCGTCGGCAGCCAGGATCCGGCGCCGGACGACAAGGTCGTGGCCTCCGACGAGGGCGGTGCGATCAGCGACGCCGGCACGCCGGCCGCGAAGTCCAACGCCGAACGGGCCGACAGCGGTACCGTCGTCGGCGCCATGCAGTCATCCGACGCCGTGCACAGCGAACAGGCCAGCAGCGTGGGCGGCGTCAAGGCCATGCCGGCGGTGCGGGCGATGGCCCGCAAGCTCAAGGTCGACCTGGCGCGGGTCAGGGCGACCGGCGCCGACGGCGTCGTCACGATGGCCGACGTGAAGCAGGCCTCGGCGGATCCCGCCCTCCTGCTCCCCTCTCCCGGCACGACGGGGGGCGCGGGTGGGGGGGCGTCCGCCCCCAGGACCGCTTCTCCCGAGGGGAGAAGGGAAGAGCCGCAGCGCTCGACGCTGTCGCAGGCCGGTCGCCCCATGCGCACGCGCCCGCCAGGCGCCGTCGCCAGCGGCCAGCCCGAACAGCTCAAGGGCGTGCGCCGGAACATGGCGCGGGTGATGGCCGATGCGCACAGCAAGGTCGTGCCGACGACGCTGTCGGACGACGCCGACATCCACGCCTGGGCCCCCGGGAACGACATCACCGGCCGCCTGGTGCGCGCGATCGTCGCCGCCTGCAAGGCGGTGCCGGCACTCAACGCGTGGTTCGATGGCGACCAGCTCACGCGCACGCTCCACCCGCATGTCGACATCGGCATCGCGGTGGACACCGAGGACGGGCTGTTCGTGCCGGCACTGCGCAACGCCGACGTGCTCGACGCGCGTGGCGTGCGCGAGGCGGTCAACCGCCTGCGCACCCAGGTCGAGGATCGCAGCATCCCGGCGTCGGAGCTGACCGGCTACACGATCTCGCTGTCCAACTTCGGCATGTTCGCCGGACGCTATGCCACGCCGGTCGTCGTCCCGCCCTGCGTGGCGATCATCGCCGCCGGCCGTGGCCGCCACCAGATGACCCCGGTCATGGGTGGCGTGGAGGCGCACAAGGTCATTCCGCTGTCGGTGACCTTCGACCACCGCGCCTGCACCGGCGGCGAGGCGGCGCGCTTCCTGCGCGCGATGATCGACGACCTGGCCCTGCCGAACTAGGGCCGGACCGGGGTGGCGGTGGCCGCCAGGCCGTCGTGCGCCGGATGCCCTGCTGACAGCCTGCTGTCAGCAGGCCGGGCGGCGCGACGGCGCGACCCGCGCGGCAGGCGTAGGATCGGTGGCAACCCACGAGGAGCACGCCGATGTCCCACCGCAGCCGCCTGGCCGGATTCATCATCGACTGCCGCACCGACGACCTCGATGCCGCGGCGGATTTCTGGAGCCAGGCGCTGGGCGTGCGCATCGCCGACCGCGACGCGGGCGACGACAGCGCGGAGTACCAGCAGTTCGGCGACACCCCGGGCGACCTCCACATCGAAGTGCAGAAGGTCGACCACGACTCGCGCGTGCACCTGGACATCGAATCCGACGACGTCGACGCCGAGGCCGCGCGGCTGGAAGCGCTGGGGGCGCGCAGGATCGCCTTCGTCAAACGCTGGTGGGTGATGGAAGCCCCCACCGGCCAGCGCTTCTGCGTGGTCCGGATGAAGCATCCCGAACGCGGCGCGCCACCCACCGAGTGGGACTGAGTCCCGCCCGGGGCGAGCCCTACCCCAGCAGCGGCGTGTCGTCGACGACGACGCAGTTGCGGCCGCTCGACTTCGCCCGGTAGAGCGCCTGGTCGGCGCGGTCGAAGACCTGTTCGGCCAGGGCCGTCCCCGGCTCGCCCGCGGCCACGCCGATCGACACCGTCAGCGCGAACGGCAGGGCCGCCTGGGTGACCCGCACGCGAAGGCGCTCGGCGACTTCGGCGGCATCGGCCAGGCGCGTGCTCGGCAGCACCACCAGGATCTCCTCGCCGCCATAGCGCACCGCGACGTCGCCGCTGCGGATCGAACGTTCCACCGCGTCGGCCACGGCCTGCAGCGCGCGGTCGCCCAGCAGGTGGCCGTGGCGATCGTTGACCTGCTTGAAGTGGTCGACGTCGATCAGCATCAGGCTGTACGGCTCGCGGGTGAGGCGCGACATTGCCTCGGCGTTGTCGCGCAACTGGGCCAGGCCGACGCGGTTCATGAGGCCGGTCAGCTGGTCGTGGTGCGCGCTGTGCTGCAGCTGTTCGTTGCGGCGCTGCAGGTCGGCCCGGGCTTCCTCCAGCCCCTGCGCGACGGCCTCGCGCTCGGCCAGCAGGCGCCGTTGCTGGTGGGCGTAGCGGCGCAGCTCCAGCAGATGCTGGGTCTGCCGCGCGAGCACCTCCAGGCCTTCGCGCTGCTTGGCGTCCAGGTCACGCGGGACGGTATCGAGCACGCACACCGTACCCAGCGCATGGCCATCCGGACTGCGCAGCGGCATGCCGGCATAGAAGCGCATCGGCTTGCCCGCCAGGTGGAGGTCGATGTGCGCGAAGCGCGCATCGGCCCGGGTGTCACGCACCACCATCAGTCGGTCGGGCGTGCGGATCGCGTGGTCGCAGATCGCGTGGCTGCGCGGGGTCTGTTCGACGTCGACGCCCAGGCGTGCCTTGAACCATTGCCGTTCGTGGTCGAGAAGCGAAATCAGCGCACCCGGGGTGGCGCATATCGTCACCGCCAGGCGGACGATGTCGTCGTAGGCCTCTTCCGGCCGCGTATCGAGGACGTGGTAGGCCTCGAGCGCGGCCTGCCGCCGCGCTTCGCGCACCGGATCGAGCATGAATCCCGTCCGGCGCGTGTCCGGCTGGAGGGTGGTGGTCGGCGATCGATGGCGCAGGTTGACCATGGGCGGGGCAGGCGTCCGTTCGGTACAGCGTATCCTCCGCCCCGGCGACGCCCCGTGATGGGCGCCCCAGACCCGGGGCTCGCTTCCATTCGCACGGGCCTGCCGTTCAGGCAGGCGCCGTACGCGCCCACCATACCAGCAAGCCCTGTGCGTTGAGTTCGATGTCGACGCCCAGCACCTCCAGGATGTCCTCGGTGGGCAAGACGACACCGTGGGCCCGCAAGTGCCGCAGGTACAAGGCACGCAGGGCCTCGACCAGGCGCGCGTGCACGTCGCCGCCCTCGCCCGCGGCGACGCGGACGGCGTCGACCATCTCGTCGACCAGCCCGAAGAGGCCCGCGGCGAGGCGTTCGACCCCTTCGACCCGCCCGTAGTGGGTGGGATACATCGCCTGGGGCGAGGTATCGAGCAGGCGGCGGATGGAGGCCTTCAGCGGTTCGGGTTCGAACTGCACCGGCGAGCTGGTCGGAATGGCGATCGCTCCGCGTTCGGTGTCGAACTCGCGATAGGACAGGCCGAAGGTATCCCCGGTGAACCAGCTGCGGCTGCGCGCGTCCCACAGGCACAGGTGATGGCGCGCGTGGCCCGGGGTGTCGATGCAGCGCAACGGACGACCGGCCAGCGCGAATTCATGGCCGTCGGGCGCCTCGACCACGCGCTCGACGGCGATCGGCAGGATCGTGCCGTAGCTGCGCGCCATTTCCGCCTCGCCGTACACCGCGGTGGCGCCGGCGATGAGCCTGGACGGGTCGATCATGTGGGGTGCACCGCGCGGGTGCACCAGCAATTTCGCGCGCGGCAGTTCGCGCATCAGCGCGCCCGCGCCGCCGGCGTGGTCAAGGTGGACGTGGGTGAGCACCAGCCAGTCGACGTCGTCCGCGGCCAGGCCCTGGGCGGACAAGGCCGCCAGCATGCGCGGCACGCTGTGGTTGGTGCCGCAGTCGATGAACGCGGCCCGCCCTGCTTCGACCATCAGGTAGGCCGCGTCGAAGCGCGGCCGATGGAAGCCGGTGTCGATGGTGTGGATGCCGTACTCGGCGCTCATGCGTCTCCTCGTGGTGCCTGCGCGGCACGGGAACATCCCGCCCCGGGGGTCCGAGGATGCGTTGGATCGCCCCTGGCGATCAAGCCACGCTCAGTGCGGGGCGAGGCGGCGCAACCAAGCGCGGCGAACGAAGAACGCCACCGTCATCACCGCCAGGAAGATGCCGTAGCCCAGCGCGGTGGCCAGCACCTGCGCCCACATCCGACCGTACCCGGGGTCCGCGTTGGCATGGGCCCAGTGGATGCCCATGAGGAAGGCCACCACGGCGACGACCAGCGTCGCGGTGTCGAACAGCCAGCGCGCCGGCGGTCGCGGCTGGCGCGGGAACAGCCAGTACAGCGCGCCGAGGATCAGGAACCACGGCAGGAACAGGATCAGCGCCAGGTTGAGCTGGATCGTCTCGCCCATCACGGTCAGTCCTCCCCGGCGAACAGGCCGAGCGCGTCGAGCAGTTCCTTGAGCGTCACGCCGTCGCCCAGGCGGCCCACCGGGCGGTCGCCCAGCTGGACGCCGGCATCGGGACCGTGTTGCACGCCATCGCCGCTGCTTTGCTTGAGCGCCGCCACCAGCTGCCCGGCGTCACGCGGCGACGCATGGCCTTCGCTCTGCAGCAGCACGCGGTCGCCATGGGCGAGCTTGAAATAGAAGCGGCCGTCGCTTTCGCGATACTGCTTGAACACCGGCATCGCCGCCTTCGCGACCGCCTCGCCGCTGCCCTCGACGCGGGCGGACAGGTCGCGCAGGCCCACGGCTTCGCGCAGGCGTGCCAGCAGCGGCACCGCGTAGGTCGTGCGCAGGCGCGCGGCACCGTCGCGCAGGACCTGTTCGATGCGGGCGGGGTCTGCGACCAGCGCCTCGTAGCGCTCGCGCAGGGGTGCGATCTCCTGGTCGATGCGCTCGAACAGCTGCTGCTTGGCGTCGCCCCAGCCGATGCCCGCCTCGAATGCCTCGCGCATGGCCGCGGTCTCGGCGTCGCTGGCGAAGGCCTGGTAGAGCTGGAACAGCGCCGACCCCTCGGTGGCCTTGGGTTCGCCCGGCGGGGTGGAATCGGTGACGATCGAGAAGATGAGCTTCCGCAGCTGCTCGCGCGGCGCGAACAACGGGATGGTGTTGTCGTAGCTCTTGCTCATCTTGCGGCCGTCCAGGCCCGGCAGGGTCGCCACGTTCTCCTCGATCGCGGCTTCCGGCAGCGCGAAGTGCTCGCCGTAGAGATGGTTGAAGCGCTGGCCGAAGTCGCGCGCCATCTCGATGTGCTGGATCTGGTCGCGTCCCACCGGCACCTTGTCGGCGTTGAAGATCAGGATGTCGGCCGCCATCAGCACCGGGTACATGAAGAGGCCGGCGGTGATGCCGGCATCGTCGTCCTCGCCGGCCTCGCGGTTCTTGTCGACCGCTGCCTTGTAGGCATGGGCGCGGTTGAGGATGCCCTTGCCGGCCACGCAGGTCAGCAGCCAGGTCAGCTCCTGCACCTCCGGCACGTCGCTCTGGCGGTAGAACCACACCTTGTCCGGATCCAGGCCGCAGGCCAGCCAGCTCGCGGCGATCTCCAGGGTGGAGCGCTGGACGCGGGCGGGGTCCTGGACCTTGATCAGGGCATGGTAGTCGGCGAGGAAATAGAAGCTCTCCACGCCCTGGCCGCGGCTGGCGGCCACGGCGGGGCGGATCGCGCCCACGTAGTTGCCCAGGTGGGGCGTGCCCGAGGTGGTGATGCCGGTCAGGACACGGATGGGGCGCGAGGGGGACGAGGCTTGCATGGGACGGTGGCACCTGCGAAACGACGTTGCAGTTTACCGGAGCGCAACGCCCGCCGCGTTGCCAACCCCGTTGCCGCCGGCCACGCGTTGGATGCCATACGCCCCGTCGGAGAACGACCATGCAACGCTCGCCCCTGCCCGCCCTCCAGGCCGCCGCCCTGGTGCTCGCCACCGCCCTGCTTGCCCACGCACCGGCGCACGCCGGCCACCGCGGCATCGCCTATCCGCCGGGCCATCCGGTACAGCTGTCGATCGTCGACGAGGATGCCGGCGACAGCATCCTCCAGGCGTGGCCGGACGGCCGCCGGCAGTGGGTCGCCGGTACGCCGGGGCATCGTTACGCAGTGCGCATGACCAATACGTCCAGCCGTCGCGTGCTGGTGGTCCTCTCGGTCGACGGCGTGAACGCGGTCAGCGGCGAGACCGCGCATCCGTCGCAGGCCGGCTATGTGATCGGGCCATGGCAGACGGTCCGCATCGACGGCTGGCGCAAGTCCATGTCGGACGTCGCCCGTTTCGTGTTCACCGACCATGCCGATGCGTATGCCTCGCGCACCGGTCGTCCGGGCAACGTCGGCGTCATCGGCATCGCGGTGTTCGACGAGGCCCGGCCTCGCCATGAGGCCCGTCCGGCGATCGGCCACGCCGACACGTCATCGCGCGCGGCACCGGCCGCGGACGCCGCAAGCGCGTCGCGCGCCATCGCCACCGAGGAGGCCGAGGCGCAGACGCTCGGCACCGGCCATGGCGAGCGCGCCTGGTCGCCGGTGTCGCAGACCCACTTCACGCGCGCGTCTTCCCGGCCCACGCAGGTCACCGAACTGCGCTACGACGCGCGCGAACGCTTGATCGCGATGGGGATCATGCCGAATCACCGCCGCCCGACGTCCGAACCGCGAGCGTTCCCGAGCGGCTTCGTCGCCGATCCACCCGATTGGCGTTGAGGGAGGCAAGGCCACGCCCCGTGATGCCATGGGTGACAAGGACACCACGGTGGCAAGATCGCCCACCAACGAAACGGGCCGGCGCAAGGCCGGCCCGTCGCTTGGAGAACCATGGCCGCGACCCCAACGGGTCGCGCGGCCCGGAATCAGTGCAGGCTCTTCTCGAACTCGCTCACTTCGCGCTCGGCGCGCTCGCGCTCCCAGCCGTACTGCTCCTGCAGCTTGCCCGCGAGGTATTCGGAGTTGCCTTCGGCGACATCGAATACGTCGTCGGTCAGGTCGCCCCATTTCGCCTGGGCCTGGCCTTTGATCTGCGTCCACTTGCCGGCAATGATGTCCTTGTTCATATGATGGTTCCTCTTCTTTGTTTGTCTGCGTGGGGGAGCGGTCCTCGTCGTCGACCGCAGGGACAGCATCGCAAGCGCGCCGTTCGGATCGAATCATGATTCGGTTACGCACCGCTTGACCTCGGTGAATCCCCGGCAACGGTTCAGTCGCGACTTCACCGCCTGCCGACACGCGTCGTGCGCCATGTCGTGTGCACCGTTTTCGCGGCGCGCCCGGGGAGCGGGTCTTGCTTCGAGCGACCTGGCCGCGACGTCTGCCGTTTACGTCGTATCGCGGCCGCAGAACCGTAGGATGGGTAGAGCCGAAGGCGAAACCCATCGTCCCCGCCTGGAACCGACAAGATGGGTTTTGCTTCGCGCTACCCATCCTACGAAACTGCCACTTACGTCGTATCGCGGCCCCGGATGCCAAGCGGCGTGTGGTCGTTGCCGTTGCCGTTGCCGTTGCCGTTGCCGTTGCCGTTGCCGTTGCCGTTGCCCATGATCTTGATCTTGATCTTCGCGACTTCGAGGCCGCCGAACACCGCAGGGCGTGTCGGCCGAAGAGGCGCCCTTGTCCGGGCGAAGCGAGTTTGGGCGCCGTGCCGCCACGGCCGAGGCGCGCAGGGGACCGGTGCGGCGAAGCCGTACCGGCGGCCGATGGAGCCGGCGGTTTTGGTTCCTTTTGACAAGACAAAAGGGACCCGCCCAAAGGGCGAACGCCTTTGACCTTGCCCTCCACATTTCGAAGCAAACCCCATGATTGCGTCGTGGCCGGACGCCTGGGTGGGTATCGCCTTCGGCTCGACCCACCCTACGGCCTGGCCGGACGAAGGAGCACCCGGGCATGAAAAAGGCCGGGCAAGCCCGGCCTCTTCCATCGCCTCCGTCACCCCTGGGGGACAGACGTCAGCGGCATGCAGCGCTCGGTATCAGCACTTGCCGTCCTTGCAATCCTCGGCCTTCTCTTCGACCTTCTCGCCGACGTCCTGGACGTCCTTGCCGGCGCCCGCCATCGTGTTGCAGGCGCTCAGGAAGGCCACCGCATACAGGGCCACCAGCATCAGTGCGGTCAAACGTTTCATGTCGCGACTCCTCGTGGATAGTGTCTTGCCCGCATGCGACTGCATGCTTGGCCGCTATCCCACGACACCGGCCATCGCGACGATGTGAAAACACGTCGCCGGGCGGCCGATCGGTTCAGGTTCGCGCCACCGCATGCGCCCTCAGTCGCGCATCAGGGTGGACTTGCCGAACAGGCTCTCCACCAGGTCGACCGACAGCTCGCCGGTGACGTTGCGCGTATCGATGACCGGATTGAGTTCGACGATGTCCAGCGACGCCAGCCGCCCGCTGTCGGCGATCATCTCCATCACCAGCTGCGCCTCGCGGTAGTTGGGGCCGCCGGGCACGGTGGTGCCGACGCCGGGCGCGATGCTCGGATCGAGGAAGTCGACGTCGAAACTGACGTGCAGGTGGGTGTCCTCGTCCATGTCGGCCAGCGCGGCCTCCATGGTGCGCTTCATGCCGACCTCGTCGATGTAGCGCATGTCGTAGACCTCCAGCCCGTGCTCCTTGACCAGGCGCTTCTCGCCCTGGTCGACCGAACGGATGCCGATCTGCCGCACCACGTCGGGGGTGATCGCCGGGCCGTCGCCGCCCAGGTGGGTCAGCTCGCGGGGGCCGATGCCGCACAGGCAGGCCACCGGCATGCCATGGATGTTGCCCGACGGTGTCACCTGGCTGGTGTTGAAGTCGGCGTGCGCGTCGAGCCACAGCACGCGCAGCTTGCGACCGTTCTCGCGGCAATGGCGGGCCACGCCGGTGATCGAGCCCAGGCCCAGGCAGTGGTCGCCGCCGAGCAGGATCGGCATGCGCCCGCCCTTCAGTTCGGCGTAGACGGCGTCCATGACCAGCCGGTTCCAGGCCACCACCTCGTTGATGTGGCGGTAGCCGTCGTGCGGCGGCTGCCAGGGGTTGCGCGGGCCGTCGAGGTTGCCGCGGTCGAGCACGTCGACGCCGCGCGCGACCAGCGCCTCGCCCAGGCCGGCAATGCGCAGGGCTTCGGGGCCCAGCCGCGCGCCCCGGTCTCCGGCACCGACGTCGGTCGGTGCGCCAATGAGTGATACGGGGGGATAAACACGGCTCATGCGCGGCTCCTGTGCGAGGGGGTGTCTCCAAGACTGGTGCCGGCTGTCAGAGTCGAACTGACGACCTACCGCTTACAAGGCGGTTGCTCTACCAACTGAGCTAAGCCGGCACGGCGGGCCATTCTAACCGATCACTCCGGCCAACCCGAGGCGCGGGCCGGGCCGGGTCAGCGCCGGCTCAGGGCGTCGGCGGGCAGTCCAGCATGACGTGGCCGGGCGCCCGCGCATCGGCCTGGGCGAGCTCGACGTCGAATGCCGCGTTGGCCTCCACGTCCAGCCACACGCGCGCCGCCCCGCTGCCGATCGGCATCGCCCGCGCGGCGATGCCTTTCTCGGCGAGTTCGGACACGCGGCGTTGCGCCGCGGCCTCGCTGCCGTAGCGACCGAGCGCCAGCGAATTGGCCTCGATGCCATCGCGGACGATGAAGTAATCGCTGAAGCCCGCCTCCGATACCCGGCCGGCGGCGGCCTCGACGGCCTCCACGCTGTCGAACGGGGGGAGGTAGACGCGCCAGCCGCGGGTGGCGCCTTCTTCCTGGCGGCGAGGCACCAGGCGCAGCACGCGCGGTTCGAGCACGTTGCGTGCCGCGACGAGTTCGTCCTCGGTGAACGGACCGAACCCGGCGCATTGGGCGACGCGGCTGTCGTCGGCCGGCGAAGCGTCGACCGGCCCGGGAGCGGCAGGGGCGGTGGCGGCCTCGGCGGCCAACTGCAGGCGGGCGACGCCCAGCGGCAAGGCCGGCTCGGGCGCGGCCGGGGGCGGTGCGTGGAAGATCCACCAGGCGGAGACGCCCAGGTTCAGCACCACCAGGAAGACGATCAGGGAACGGATCAGCATGCGGGGATTCTAGGACACCGGCGGCCCGGGACGCTCGAGCTCGGCCGCCGCCCAGCGCGCGAGGCCTTCGAGCACCAGGCCGGGCGCGGGCAGCGCGCCCGGCAGGCGTCCCAGCAGGTCCTCCGCGCCTCCGCCGTGCAGGTAAAGGCGCGGCGTTTCGCCCAGGCGCCGGCGGGCCTCGGCCAGGCTGTGCTCGACCAGGGCCAGGGCGGCGCCGTCGCAGCCCGACGCCAGTGCGTCCTCGGTGTCGGCGGCGAAGACCGCATAGGCGCCCCCGTGCGGCGCCAACTGCCGGGCGCGGCCGTGCAGGGACTCGCGCATCAACGTGGGCGACGGTGCGATGCGCCCGCCATGGTGGCGCCCGCCGCCGTCGACGAGATCCAGGGTGAGCGCCGTGCCGATCCCGCAGACGAGGGCGGCACCGCCGCGTGCATGCGCCGCGAGCAGGGCGAGGAAGCGATCCACGCCGAGTTTTTCCGGCCGCGCGTAGGCGATCGTCACCCCGTCGAACGTGGACTGGGTGCGCGCGCGCGAAATCCGCCGGCAGCGGGTGGACAAGGCATCGAGCACGCCGACGGTGACGTCCGGGGAGGCCACCGAGGCCAGGTACGCGACCTCGATCCGCGCCGGCAGCGCGCGCGCCATCGCGCTGCCCAGGTCGAGCTCCGCACCGTGGTGCTCCAGCGCCACCGCCTCGCCCACGGAGCCGTCCGCGTGCAGGGGCGCGCACTTGAGGCGGGTGTTGCCCAGGTCGAACAGCCAGTGCATGGGCGCCGCGCTCATGCCGGCGACTCCAGTCGGCGCACGCTGACCTCGCCCGAATGCACGTCACAGCACTCGCCGGAGTCGAGCCTGACCCGCAGCGCACCGTCCGCGGCCAGGCCCAGGGCGGTGCCGGTTCGCACCGCCACGCCCTCGCCATGCAGGCGGACCGCGCGACCGGCGAGCACGTCCAGCGCCGCGTGACGCGCCATGAAGGGTGCCAGGCCCTCGGCGTCGAAGGCATCGAGCGCCGGCAACAGGTGCGACAGCAGGGTCGCCGCGACCCGGTTACGGTCCACGCCCGGACCGGCCAGGGCCTCCAGGTCGCACCAGGGCTGGTCGATCGCGGCCGCCTCGGCCGGGGGCATGCGAACGTTGAGGCCGATGCCGATCACCGCGCGCACCGGGCCGGCATGCTCGCCGCCGCCCTCGACCAGCACGCCGCCCAGCTTGCGCAGCCCATCGGCGGCCTCGACGACGATGTCGTTGGGCCACTTCAGGCGTGCCGCGTCGACACCGAAGGCGTGCAGGGCCTCCGCCACGGCGATGCCGGCCACCAGGCTGAGCCCGCCCAGCCGGGCCAGGCCGCCTTCGAAACCGCGCGCGAGGGAGAGGTACAGGTGTGCGGCCAGGGGGGATGCCCAGTGCCGGCCACGGCGGCCACGACCACCGGTCTGGCGTTCGGCCATCAACACCTCCACCCGCCCCGGCGCCACCGGCGGCGCCCGCCGCAACAGGGCGCTGTTGGTGGAATCCAGGCTCCATTCGACCTCGAGGCCATGCACGCTGGCCGCGGTAGCGGGGTCCAGGGCCCCGAGGATCGCCGCCGGCGAGAGCAGGTCCATGGGCTGTTCCAGGCGGTAGCCGCGTCCGGCCTGGGCCTGGATCGGCACGCCGGCATCGCGCAGGGCCTGGATGCGCTTCCAGACGGCGGCGCGACTCAGGCCACTCGCGCGCGCCAGCGCGTCGCCCGACACCGGGCCGGCCATCAGGCGTTCCAGCAGTTCGCGTTCTTCGATCACGGCCCCGCCCAGGTTCAACGACCCGCGCATTATGCGCGAGGGCCGGGCAGCGACCGCCCCTGACGAGCGGTCCGGCAAAGGTGTGAAAACGTGATGAAAACCTGATATGGTCGGGAAAGAACTGGGACTCCGCCCAGCCCTTGCAGCAAGGACCTGTCATGCGCCGGATCTGCCTTTGCCTGGTGATCGCCCTCGTGGCCGCGCCCGCCGTGGCGCGCGAGGTCAAGCTCAGCAGCCCCAACGGTGGAGGCTGTTCGGATTCGGCATCGTCCGTGACCGAGTCCAAGCAGGCCGCCGCCCCGCCGCGCGCCTCGCGCAGCAAGCCCGCGCCCAACGAAACCCGCGCCAAGCCCAGCGTGCACGGCGACGCGGCCCCCAGTGGCCGCCTGCAGTCGCCGCGCTGGCACAGCTTCCTGCCCGGCATGGTGCGCTGAACCGGCGCTTCGGGTTTGTTCGGATGGCTTGGACGACTGGGCGCACGCCCGGAGCCCCTGGCGGCCCCTGAGTGGCGCGCCGTGCGCGCGGCCGTCCCCTGGATCGATGCCCTCGACGAGGCGCGTTCGCAACGTCTTGCCGGGCTGACCGCCCGCTTCCTTCATGAGAAAACCGTGACGCCAGTGCACGGCCTCGCGCTGGATGCCGCCCAGCGCGCGCAGCTGGCGGCGATGTGCTGCCTGCCACTGCTCGAGTTCGGCGAAGAGGGCCTGCACGGCTGGTCCCAGCTGATCGTCTATCCGGAGGCCTTCCGCGTCCGCCGGCACCACGTCGATGTCGCCGGCGTGGTCCACGAAGGCGACGACACCCTGATCGGGGAATCCTGGGACGCGGGGCCGCTGGTCCTGTCCTGGGGCGACGTGCAGTCGGATTGCGAAACCCCGCGCGAAGGCTTCTGCGTGGCCGTACACGAGATGGCCCACAAGCTCGACGCGCTCGACGGCGAGATGGACGGCACCCCGCCCCTGCCCCGCCCGTGGCAACGCGAATGGGCGCGCGACTTCCAGGCCGCGTTCGATGCATTCAACGAGAAGCTCGACGCCAGCGGCGAGGACGACGCGGCCGACATCGACCCTTACGCAGCCGAATCCCCCGAAGAGTTCTTCGCCGTGACCAGCGAATACCACTTCAGCGATCCCGCGCGCCTGGCGCGCACGATGCCCGCCGTCGCCACCCACCTCACCCGCCTCTACGGCCCCTCGCCGTTTGCTTGAGTGGGGGATTGGGGATTGGGGATTGGGGATTGGGGATTGGGGATTGGGGATTGGGGATTGGGGAAACGATAGTCCCGTAGGATGGGTATAGCCGAAGGCGAAACCCATCGGTCGTAGCCCCAAACCCCAGCGACGGGTTCGGCTTCGCGCGACCCATCCTACGGCGATTGAAGCCCCTCTTCGATTGACTGCCATCACGCGCAGCGGCGCGTTGGAAGCCAAGCCTGCTCAAAGCGTCACCTTGCGCGGTGCAATAAGCGAAGCGCATTGCACCAAGCCGGCGCCGGCTGCCGCACACGCGCCCGGACCCGGACCCACACGATGGGTTTTGCTTCGCGAATCCCCTCCTGCGAAGCGGGCGGACTGCCCGGGTGCGAAGGAAACATCACCGATCCGCGGTCCCATCACGAATCACGAATAACCAATCCCCAATCCCCCACCCTACAGACCCGGCGGGAAGCGGACCTCGAAGGAGGCGCCGCCGAGCTCCTGCGAGCGCCCGACCTCGAGCGAACCTCGATAGCTGCGCACCACGTCCTGCACCGTGGCCAGGCCGATGCCGTGGCCCTGCACGCGTTCGTCGCCGCGCACGCCCCGTTGCAGCAGGGTGGCTACTTTCTCCTCCGGGATACCCGGACCGTCGTCCTCGACGCACAGCATCAGGCCGGGCCGGCGATTGGGCGCGCCTTCGCTCGGGCGGATGGTCAGCAACACGCGCGTGCGCGCCCACTTGAAGGCGTTCTCGAGCAGGTTGCCCAGCACTTCCTGCAGGTCGCCCGGCTCGCCGTGGAAGGCAATGCCGGGGTCGATCTCGAACTCGCACAGCACGCCCTTGCCGGCGTAGATCTTCTCCAGGCTGCGCACGATCTGGTCGGCGTAGGGTTCGATCTCCACCGGCGCGGCGAACAGCGCATGGCCCGAACGGGCGGCGCGCCCCAGCTGGTAGGACACCAGGTCGGTCATCCGCCGCACCTGCGTGTCGACCTCCTCGCGCAGTTCCTCCACCGGCACGTCGTCGCCGCTGCGCGCGCGCAGCACCGCCAGCGGCGTCTTCAGGCTGTGCGCGAGGTCGGCCATGGTGTTGCGCTGCCGCTCCAGGTTCTCGCGCTCGCTTTCGATGAAGGCGTTGATGCTCTCGGTCAGCGGCTCGAGCTCGCGCGGGTGGCGACCGCTCATGCGCGAGAGCAGGCCGCGCTGCACGCGCTTGAGCTCGTCGATCACGCGCCGCATCGGGCGCAGGCTCCAGCGCAGGATCAGGCCCTGCAGCAGCAGCAGGATCAGGCCGGCGCCGCCGAGGTAGCGCCACAGCGCTTCGCGGAACACCGCGACCTGGCGGCTGAGCTGGGTCGTGTTCTCGAGGATGTAGATCGTGTACGGCAGGCCCTCCTCGCTCTCCCCGGTGTCGTGGACCACGCCGTAGCCGTAGCGGTAGGCCTCGCCCTGGCTGCCATCGAGTTCGATGATCGACATGGGGCCCTCGAAACGCTCCTGGCCGGGCTCGAGCATGGTGCCCGGGGGCAGCTCCGGACCGACGGCCGACGCCGAATCCCAGTGCGAGTCGGCCATGACGATCTCGGCGTACAGGCCGCTGCCCGGCCGGTCGAAACGCGGGTCCACGGCGTCGTAGGGCGGGATGTACTCGCCACTGCGGGCGAACTCGCCCTGCCCGGTGTAGGCCAGGGCGTAACTCTTCAGGCGCTGGTGCAGGTTGCTTTCCGCGGTCTCGATGAAGGCGCGGTCGAGCGCGTAGCCGGCCAGCGCGAGGAAGGCCAGCAGGCCCAGGCTGGCCGCCAGCAACTGTCGTGCCTGCAGGGAACGGGGCTGGCCCCAGCTCATGGGCGCATCGCGACGGGGCCGCGGGTGGTGGATGACATCGTCAATCCTTGCATGACTTCGGCTCGATCGCACGGACCACGCCGGCGGCATTCGCGGGGCCGGACACGACACCGCCCCGCCATGGGGACGGGGCGGCGGGGGCACGCGATGCGTCCCGCGCGGCGTGCGCCGCGGGGATTACTCGCCGCTGCGGGGGATCGCGAAGCGGTAGCCGCGACCGCGCACGGTCTCGATCGGCTTGAGGCTGCCTTCCGGATCGAGCTTCTTGCGCAGGCGGCCGATGAAGACCTCCAGCACGTTCGAGTCGCGGTCGAAATCCTGCTGGTAGATGTGCTCGGTGAGGTCGGCCTTCGAGACCAGCTCGCCGGCGTGCATCATCAGGTACTCGAGCACCTTGTATTCGTAGCTGGTCAGGTCGACGTTCTGGCCCTCGACGCTCACCGTCTGCGCCGCCAGGTCGAGCATGACCGGACCGCACTCCAGGGTCGGCTTGCTCCAGCCGGCGGCGCGGCGCACCAGCGCGTTGATGCGCGCCAGCAGCTCCTCGACGTGGAACGGCTTGACCAGGTAGTCGTCGGCGCCCTGCTTCAGGCCCTCGACCTTGTCCTGCCAGCTCGAGCGGGCGGTGAGGATCAGCACCGGGAACTTCTTGCCTTCCTCGCGCAGGGCCTTGATCAGCTCCATGCCCGACATCTTGGGCAGGCCGAGGTCGATGATGCCGAGGTCGAACGGGACCTCGCGGCCCATGTACAGGCCTTCTTCGCCATCCTGCGCGGCATCGACCGCGTAGCCTTCGCGCTTGAGGCGCGCGGCCAGGGTCTCGCGCAAGGGGGCTTCGTCTTCTACAAGCAAAATTCGCATGGGAACTCCGTTCGGGGGAACTCCGTGGAGGGAAGGCCGCGCTGTTCAGGCGCCGCCGATACGTACACCTTGGAGCTTCAGTCGTCGTCGCCGCGTGTACGCCGATCGCGCTGCGGGACCGGCTGGCCACGCATCGGACGCGCGGAGGTCGGGTCGTCCATGTAGACGCGCACGCGGCCCCGGGAATCGACCACCTTGAT
Organism: Marilutibacter aestuarii; assembly: GCF_006546775.1. GTDB lineage: Bacteria > Pseudomonadota > Gammaproteobacteria > Xanthomonadales > Xanthomonadaceae > Marilutibacter > Marilutibacter aestuarii. The sequence goes on along the minus strand of NZ_VICE01000148.1, from coordinate 147 downwards.
GCGGTTGACGTTGCGTCCGTCGAAGGGAACGCGCTCGGCGCTGAGCACCTGCCCACCGGTACGCCGCTCGACCCGGCGCACGGCCTCGCTGAGGGCGCGCTGGTCGCTGCCGCGGGCGTGCGGACGCGAGGGCGGCTGCGGTGCGTG
>NZ_VICE01000147.1 GCF_006546775.1 Marilutibacter aestuarii | reverse complement strand
GCGCCCACCTTCGTCAGCGCAGCCGTCAGCGTGGTCTTGCCGTGGTCAACGTGGCCGATCGTGCCGACGTTCACGTGCGGCTTGGTGCGCTCGAACTTACCCTTAGCCATGACTATCTACCTTTTAATTGCGTATTGATCGTTGAAATGGTCGTGGGGGCCGGCCGAAGCCGGCACCCATCAGTTCTTCTTGCTTGCGGCTTCGGCGATGTTGGCCGGCGCCTCGGCGTAATGGTCGAATTCCATCGTGAAGGTCGCGCGGCCCTGCGACATCGAGCGCAGCGTGGTCGCGTAACCGAACATCTCGCCCAGCGGGATCTTGGCGTTGATGATCTTGCCCGACGGGCTGTCTTCCTGGCCTTCCAGCATGCCGCGACGACGGCTGACGTCGCCCATCACGTCGCCGAGGTATTCCTCGGGGGTGACGATCTCGACCTTCATCATCGGCTCAAGCAGGACCGGGCTGGCCTTCATGAAGCCTTCCTTGAAGGCCATCGAGCCGGCGATCTTGAACGCCATTTCCGAGGAGTCGACCTCATGGTACGAACCGTCCACGAGCTTGACCTTGACGTCGACGATCGGGTAACCGGCGAGCACGCCGTTGGCGGCGGCCTCCTGGATGCCCTTGTCGACGGCCGGGATGTACTCCTTCGGCACGACGCCACCGACGATCGCGTTCTCGAACGCGTAGCCGGCGCCCTGCTCGTTGGGCTCCAGCTCGATCCACACGTGGCCGAACTGACCCTTACCACCGGACTGGCGGACGAACTTGCCTTCGACCTTAATCGGCTTGCGGATGGTCTCGCGGTACGCGACCTGCGGCTTGCCCACGTTGGCCTCGACGTTGAACTCGCGCTTCATGCGGTCCACGAGGATGTCCAGGTGCAGCTCGCCCATGCCGGCGATGATGGTCTGGCCGGACTCTTCGTCGGTACGCACGCGGAAGGACGGATCCTCCTGCGCCAGGCGGCCGAGGGCGATGCCCATCTTCTCCTGGTCCGACTTGGTCTTGGGCTCCACCGCCATCGAGATCACCGGCTCCGGGAACGTCATGCGCTCCAGGGTGATGATGTGGTCCTGGGCACACAGGGTGTCACCGGTGGTGACGTCCTTCAGGCCCACGGCCGCGGCGATGTCGCCGGCGCGGACTTCCTTGATCTCTTCGCGATTGTTGGAGTGCATCTGCAGGATGCGGCCCACGCGCTCCTTCTTCGACTTGACCGGGTTGTACACCTGGTCGCCGGAGTTGAGCACGCCCGAGTAGACGCGGAAGAAGGTCAGCGAGCCCACGAAGGGATCGGTCATGATCTTGAACGCGAGCGCCGAGAACGGCGCCTTGTCGTCGGCGCTGCGGGTGTCTTCCTTCTCGTCCTCGTCGATGCCGGCCACCGGCGGCACGTCGACCGGCGACGGCAGCAGCTGGATGACGCCGTCGAGCATGGCCTGCACGCCCTTGTTCTTGAACGCGGTACCCGCGAACACCGGCACGATCTCCACCTTCAGGGTGCGCTCGCGCAGGCCCGCCAGGATGTCGGCCTCGTCGAGGTCGCCATCGGTCAGGTACTTGTCCATCAGCTCTTCGCTGGCCTCGGCGGCCGCCTCGACCATGAAGCTGCGGGCCTCGGCGCACTTGTCGGCCAGCTCGGCCGGCACGTCGCGGTACTCGAACACCGTGCCCTGAGAAGCGACATCCCAGTGGATCGCCTTCATCTTGACCAGGTCGACCACGCCCTCGAAGCCATCCTCGGCGCCGATCGGCACCTGCATCGGCACCGGGTAGGCGCCCAGGCGGGCCTTCAGCTGCTCGACGACCTTGTCGAAGTTGGCGCCGGTGCGGTCCATCTTGTTGACGAACGCCATGCGCGGCACGCGATACTTGTTGGCCTGGCGCCAGACGGTCTCGGACTGCGGCTGCACGCCACCGACGGCGCACAGCACGAAGACCGCGCCGTCGAGCACGCGCAGCGAACGCTCGACTTCGATGGTGAAGTCGACGTGTCCGGGGGTGTCGATGATGTTCAGGCGGTGCTGCGGCATCGACTTGTCCATGCCGCTCCAGAAGGCCGTGGTGGCCGCGGAGGTGATGGTGATGCCGCGCTCCTGCTCCTGCTCCATCCAGTCCATGGTGGCAGCGCCATCGTGGACTTCGCCGATCTTGTGGCTGACACCCGTGTAGAACAGGATGCGCTCGGACGTGGTGGTTTTGCCGGCATCGATGTGGGCCATGATGCCGAAGTTGCGGTAACGCTCGATGGGAGTGGTGCGAGCCACGGGACCCTCTCGTATAGTTTTCGAATTCCAGATGGCCGGACGCCGCCTGACGGCGGCATCCGGTTCGCGAGGCGGCGTAGTTTCGTCGCCATGGCAGCGGTGAGGCTGCCGTCAGACTCCCCTGCCCTCAGTCGAGCGCAGGGGTCGCCCGGATCACCAGCGGTAGTGCGCGAAGGCCTTGTTGGCCTCGGCCATGCGGTGGGTCTCTTCACGCTTCTTGATGGCGCCGCCGCGGCTCTCGGACGCGTCGATCAGCTCGGCCGCCAGCTTGCGCGGCATGCTGTTCTCGCCACGCTTGCGGGCGGACTCGATCAGCCAGCGCATGGCCAGCGCCATGCGGCGCGAGGCGCGCACTTCGACCGGCACCTGGTAGGTGGCACCACCGACGCGGCGGGACTTCACCTCGACGGCCGGGGACACGTTGCCCAGGGCCTTCTCGACGAGCTCCAGCGGGGCGTCGTTCTTCTCGCCGATGACGTCCATTGCGCCATAGACGATCTTCTCGGCGACGGACTTCTTGCCGCTCTTCATGACCATGTTGATGAAACGCGCGATCGTCTCGCTGCCATGCTTCGGATCGGGCAGGACGGAACGCTGCGGGGCGGAACCTTTACGCGACATGGATCAAATTCCTCAGGACTTCGGGCGCTTGGCGCCGTACTTGGAGCGACGCTGGCGACGCTTGGCGACGCCGGCGGCGTCGAGCGAGCCACGCACGGTGTGGTAACGCACGCCCGGCAGATCCTTCACGCGGCCGCCGCGGATCAGGACCACGGAGTGCTCCTGCAGGTTGTGGCCTTCGCCGCCGATGTACGAGATGACCTCGTAACCGTTGGTCAGGCGCACCTTGGCCACCTTGCGCATGGCCGAGTTCGGCTTCTTCGGGGTGGTGGTGTAGACGCGCGTGCAGACGCCGCGACGCTGCGGGCAATTGGCCAGCGCAGGCGAAGTGCTCTTGTACGTGGTCGCCTGCCGCGGCTTGCGGACCAGCTGATTGATCGTTGCCATCTGGTGCTCTTTGCTGAGAGGGCACCCAGGACGGGGCCCCTACGTGAATAACGAACGGCAAGCCGGGCACACCCAGCTCACCGAGACGGAAAAGTATAGCCCGTGTCTGACGCATGCGTCAAACACGAGACCAGCACGGCGCTCCGCCGCCCTGCGGCGGAACCCGTGCCCGATACTGCGATCCCGCCCTTCCTGGGCCGAACACTAGGGGCTCCGTGCCCCTAATTTCGTGATCTGGCGCGCCCCGGGGGGCGCGCAATGACGCGATATCTTACGTGGCGTCGGACGCTTCGTCCACGCCTTCCTGCGCTTCGACCGGGGCGTCGCCACCCACCGGAGCGGTCAACTGCTCCATTTCCGACGCCGTCAGGCCACTGGCCCCGCGGCGGCGCTGGGTGTGGTACGCCAGGCCGGTACCGGCCGGGATCAGGCGGCCGACGATGACGTTCTCCTTCAGGCCGCGCAGGTTGTCCTTGGTGCCGCGGACGGCCGCCTCGGTCAGCACGCGGGTGGTCTCCTGGAAGGACGCCGCCGAGATGAACGACTCCGTCGCCAGCGAGGCCTTGGTGATGCCCAGCAGGACCGGGTCGAACTGCGCCGGGATCAGGCCCTTGCCGGTGAGCGAGGCGTTCTCCTCGACCAGGCGCTGGCGCTCGACCTGCTCGCCATGCAGGAACTTGCTGTCGCCCTGGTCGGTGATCTCGACCTTGCGCAGCATCTGGCGGACGATCACCTCGATGTGCTTGTCGTTGATCTTCACGCCCTGCAGGCGATAGACGTCCTGGATCTCCTTGGTCAGGTAGACGGCCAGCGGCTCAACGCCCAGCAGGCGCAGGATGTCCTGCGGGCTCGGCTCGCCGTCCACCACGGTCTCGCCCTTCTCGACGTGCTCGCCTTCGAACACGATGATCTGGCGGTACTTCGGGATCAGCTCCTCGTGCTCCTCGCCGTCCGCGCCCTTGATGATCAGGCGCTGCTTGCCCTTGGTGTCCTTGCCGAAGCTGACCACGCCCGAACGCTCGGCCAGGATCGCCGGATCCTTGGGCTTGCGCGCCTCGAACAGGTCGGCCACGCGCGGCAGACCACCGGTGATGTCGCGGGTCTTGGACGCTTCCTGCGGGATCTTGGCCACCACGTCGCCCACGCCGACGGCGTCGCCGTCCTGCAGGTTGACGATCGAGCGCGGCGGCAGCAGGTACTGCGCCGGCAGGTCGGTGCCCGGGATGTTGAGGTCGTTGCCCTTCTTGTCGACGATGCGCACCAGCGGACGCAGGTCCTTGCCGGCCGAACCGCGACGCTTCGGGTCGGTGATCTCGCGCGAGGCCAGGCCGGTCAGTTCGTCGGTCTTCTCGATGACGGTGATGCCGTCGACGAAGTCCACGAAGCGCACGAAACCGGCCACTTCCGACACGATCGGGTGGTTGTGCGGATCCCAGTTGGCGACCTGCTGGCCGGCCTTTACCGCGCCGCCGTCGTCGACCGCCACCGTCGCACCGTACGGCAGCTTGTAGCGCTCGCGCTCGCGGCCGTGGGTGTCGAGCACGGACAGTTCACCCGAGCGCGACACCGCGACCTGGTGGCCATTGCTGTGCTTGACGTGCTTGAGGTTGTTGAACTTGACCGTACCGGTGGTCTTGATGGTGACGTTGTCGATCGCCGCCGCACGCGAAGCCGCGCCGCCGATGTGGAACGTACGCATGGTCAGCTGGGTACCGGGCTCGCCGATCGACTGCGCGGCGACGACGCCGACGGCCTCGCCGTGGTTGACCAGGTGGCCGCGGCCCAGGTCGCGGCCGTAGCAGTGCGCGCACACGCCGAACGAGGACTCGCAGGTGATCGTCGAGCGCACCTTGATGGACTGCACGCTGGCGTCTTCGAGCTTCTGCACCCAGGCTTCGTCGAGCAGGGTGTTGCGGGTCACGATCGGATCCTCGTCGTCGCCCGGCAGGAACACGTCCTCGGCCACGATGCGGCCCAGCACGCGGTCGCGCAGCGGCTCGACGACGTCACCGCCCTCGACGATCGGGGTCATGGTCAGCGCGCCCGTGGTGCCGCAGTCGTCCTCGGTGATGACCACGTCCTGCGCCACGTCGACCAGGCGACGGGTCAGGTAACCGGAGTTGGCGGTCTTCAGCGCGGTGTCGGCCAGGCCCTTTCGGGCACCGTGGGTGGAGTTGAAGTACTCCTGCACGTTCAGGCCTTCGCGGAAGTTGGCCTTGATCGGGGTCTCGATGATCGAGCCGTCCGGGCGGGCCATCAGGCCACGCATGCCGGCCAGCTGGCGGATCTGCGCCTGCGAACCACGGGCACCGGAGTCGGCCATGATGTAGAGCGAGTTCATCGACTTCTGCGCGACTTCCTTGCCCTCGGCGTCGGTCACCTTTTCGGTGCCGATCGCGTCCATCATTGCCTTGGCGATGCGCTCGTTCGTGCGCGACCAGATGTCGACGACCTTGTTGTAGCGCTCGCCGGCGGTGACCAGGCCCGACTGGTACTGCTCCTGGATCTCCAGGACCTCGGACTCGGCTTCGCCCAGGATGTCCTTCTTCTCGTCCGGGATGACCATGTCGTCGATGCCGATGGAGACGCCGGCGCGGGTCGCGTAGGCGAAGCCGGTGTACATCAGCTTGTCGGCGAACACGACCGTGTCCTTCAGGCCGAGCAGGCGGTAGCACGAGTTGATCAGGCGGCTGATGTTCTTCTTGATCAGCTCGACGTTCGCCAGCTCGAACGGCAGGCCGTCGGGCAGGATCTCGTGCAGCAGCGAACGACCGACGGTCGTGTCGACGATGGAGGTCACGCGCTCGCGCGAACCGTCCTCGGCGATCACCGTCTGGGTCAGGCGGACCTTGACCTTGGCGTGCAGCTCAACGACGCGGTTGTCGTAGGCGCGCTTCACCTCGGCGACGTTCGCGAACACCATGCCCTCGCCCTTCTTGTTCTCGAGGGCGCGGGTCATGTAGTACAGGCCGAGCACGACGTCCTGCGACGGCACGATGATCGGCTCGCCGTTCGCCGGCGACAGGATGTTGTTCGAGGACATCATCAGCGCGCGCGCTTCCAGCTGGGCCTCCAGGCTCAGCGGGACGTGCACGGCCATCTGGTCACCGTCGAAGTCGGCGTTGAACGCGGTACACACCAGCGGGTGCAGCTGGATCGCCTTGCCTTCGATCAGGACCGGCTCGAACGCCTGGATGCCCAGGCGGTGCAGGGTCGGCGCACGGTTCAGCAGGACCGGGTGCTCGCGGATCACCTCTTCGAGGATGTCCCACACCTCGGCCTCTTCGCGCTCGACCAGCTTCTTGGCGGCCTTGATCGTCGTGGCCAGGCCACGGCGCTGCAGCTTGGCGAAGATGAAGGGCTTGAACAGCTCCAGCGCCATCTTCTTGGGCAGGCCGCACTCGTGCAGGCGCAGCGTCGGGCCGACCACGATGACCGAACGGCCGGAGTAGTCGACGCGCTTGCCGAGCAGGTTCTGGCGGAAACGGCCCTGCTTGCCCTTGATCATGTCGGCCAGCGACTTGAGCGGGCGCTTGTTGGTGCCGGTGATGGCGCGGCCACGGCGGCCGTTGTCCATCAGCGCGTCCACCGACTCCTGCAGCATGCGCTTCTCGTTGCGCACGATGATGTCGGGCGCATTGAGCTCGAGCAGGCGGCGCAGGCGGTTGTTGCGGTTGATGACGCGGCGGTACAGGTCGTTCAGGTCGGAGGTCGCGAAGCGGCCGCCGTCCAGCGGGACCAGCGGGCGCAGGTCCGGCGGCAGCACCGGCAGCACGGTCATGACCATCCACTCGGGCTTGTTGCCCGACTCGATGAAGGCCTCGACCAGCTTGATGCGCTTGGTCAGGCGCTTGAGCTTGGTTTCCGAGCCCGTGGCGGCGATGTCTTCCTTCAGCTGGATCATCTCCGACTGCAGGTCGATCGTGCGCAGCAGGTCGTAGACCGCCTCGGCGCCCATCGCGGCCTCGAAGTCGTCGCCGTGCTCCTGGCGCGCCTGCATGTACTGCTCTTCGTTGAGCAGCATGCCGCGTTCCATCGGGGTCAGGCCCGGCTCGGTGACCACGAACGCCTCGAAGTAGAGGATGCGCTCGATGTCACGCAGGGTCATGTCCAGCATCAGGCCGATGCGCGAGGGCAGCGACTTGAGGAACCAGATGTGCGCGACCGGCGAAGCCAGGTCGATGTGGCCCATGCGCTCGCGGCGGACCTTGGCCAGGGTGACCTCGGTGCCGCACTTCTCGCAGACGACGCCACGGTGCTTCATGCGCTTGTACTTGCCGCACAGGCACTCGTAGTCCTTGACCGGTCCGAAGATCGCGGCGCAGAACAGGCCGTCGCGTTCGGGCTTGAAGGTGCGGTAGTTGATGGTCTCGGGCTTCTTGACCTCGCCGAACGACCACGAACGGATCAGGTCCGGCGACGCCAGCGCGATCTTGATCGCGTCGAAGTCGAGCGCGGGCCGCTGCTGGTTGAACAGGTTGAGCAAATCTTTCATTTGAACTCTCCGGAATTCGGATTCGAGGATGGGGGAACGTCAGCTCGGGCGGCGGGAGGGTCCGGGGCCGCGATCGCGCGTCCCCGTCCCGTGCCGGCGCCTGGACGCCCTCAGCTCTCTTCCAGCTCCATGTTGATCGCGAGCGAGCGGATTTCCTTCACCAGGACGTTGAAGGACTCCGGCATGCCAGCCACCATCTCGTACTCGCCATCGACGATGTTCTTGTACATCTGGTTGCGGCCCTGCACGTCGTCGGACTTCACCGTCAGCATTTCCTGCAGGGTGTAGGCCGCGCCGTAGGCTTCCAGCGCCCAGACTTCCATCTCACCGAAGCGCTGGCCACCGAACTGCGCCTTGCCGCCCAGCGGCTGCTGGGTGACGAGCGAGTACGGACCGGTCGAGCGCGCGTGCATCTTGTCGTCGACGAGGTGGTTCAGCTTCAGCATGTGCATGTAGCCGACCGTGGTGTGGCGATCGAACGCCTCGCCGGTGCGGCCGTCGTACAACTGGGTCTGGCCACTGCTCGGCATGTCGGCGAGTGCGAGCATCTGCTTGATCTCGGCCTCGGCGGCACCATCGAACACCGGGGTCGCCATCGGCACGCCGTCGGTCAGGTTGCGCGCCAGGTTCAGCAGCTCCTCGTCGGAGAACTGACCCAGGTCGACGCGCTCGCCGTGCAGCTTGCTGTCGTGATTGTAGATCTCGCCCAGGAACTTGCGCAGGTCGGCGATCTTGGCCTGTGCCTCGAGCATCGCCTGGATCTTGCGGCCCAGGCCCTTCGCGGCCCAGCCCAGGTGGGTCTCGAGGATCTGGCCGATGTTCATGCGGCTCGGCACGCCCAGCGGGTTGAGGACGATGTCGACCGACTCGCCGCTGGCCATGTAGGGCATGTCCTCGACCGGGACGATCGTGGACACCACGCCCTTGTTGCCGTGGCGGCCGGCCATCTTGTCACCCGGCTGGATGCGACGCTTGACCGCCATGAACACCTTCACCATCTTCAGCACGCCCGGGGCGAGGTCGTCGCCCTGGGTGATCTTGCCGCGCTTGTCGGCGAAGCGCTTCTCGAACTCCTGCTCGTGGACCTCGATCTGCTTGCGCGCGCGCTCGATCGCCTCGACGGCGTCCTCGTCCTTCATGCGCAGGCTGAACCAGTCCTTGCGCGACAGGCCATCGAGCACGAGGCTGGTGACGGTGTCGCCCTTCTTCAGGCCCGGGCCGCCATTGGCGACCTTGCCGATCAGCTGGCTGCGCAGGCGCGCGTAGATGGCGCCCTCCAGGATCCGGAACTGGTCGTCGAAGTCCTTCTTGACGCGGCGGATCTCGCTTTCCTCGATCAGCTTGGCGCGCTTGTCCTTCTCGATGCCGTCGCGGGTGAAGACCTGCACGTCGATGACGGTGCCGTCCATGCCCGGCGGCACGCGCAGCGAGCTGTCCTTCACGTCGGAGGCCTTCTCGCCGAAGATCGCGCGAAGCAGCTTCTCTTCCGGGGTCAGCTGGCTCTCGCCCTTGGGCGTGACCTTGCCGACCAGGATGTCGCCGGCGCGGACTTCCGCACCGATGTACACCACGCCGGACTCGTCGAGGCGGTTGAGCGCGCTCTCGGAGACGTTCGGGATGTCGGCCGAGATTTCCTCCGGCCCCAGCTTGGTGTCGCGGGCGACGCAGGTCAGCTCCTCGATGTGGATCGTGGTGTAGCGATCCTCCTCGACCACGCGCTCGGAGAGCAGGATCGAGTCCTCGAAGTTGTAGCCGTTCCACGGCATGAACGCGACCAGCATGTTCTGGCCCAGCGCGAGCTCGCCGATGTCGGTCGAGGGACCGTCGGCCAGCACGTCGCCGCGCGCGATCACGTCACCCACGGTGACCAGCGGGCGCTGGTTGATGCAGGTGTTCTGGTTCGAACGCGTGTACTTGATCAGGCTGTAGATGTCGACGCCGGCATCGGTCTCGCCGGAAATCTCGTCCTCGTTCACCTTGACCACGATGCGGCCGGCGTCGATCTGCTCGACGACGCCGCCACGCTTGGCGTTCACCGTCACGCCCGAGTCGCGCGCCACGGCGCGCTCGATGCCGGTGCCGACCAGCGGCTTCTGCGAACGCAGCGTCGGCACGGCCTGGCGCTGCATGTTCGCGCCCATCAGTGCGCGGTTGGCGTCGTCGTGCTCCAGGAAGGGCACCAGCGCCGCGGCGACCGATACGGTCTGCATCGGCGAGACGTCCATGTAGTCGACTTCGCTCGGCGGCTTTAGCAGCGACTCGCCGGCATGGCGGCAGGCGACGAACTGGGCGACCAGCCTGCCCTTCTCGTCCTGCTCGGCATTGGCCTGGGCGATGACGTACTCGTTCTCTTCGATGGCCGACAGGTACTCGATCTCGTCGGTGACCTTGCCGTCCACGACCTTGCGGTACGGCGTCTCGAGGAAGCCGTACTTGTTGGTGCGGGCGAACACGGCCAGCGAGTTGATCAGGCCGATGTTCGGCCCTTCAGGGGTCTCGATGGTGCAGACGCGGCCGTAGTGGGTCGGGTGCACGTCGCGCACTTCGAAGCCGGCGCGTTCGCGGGTCAGGCCGCCCGGGCCGAGCGCGGAGACACGACGCTTGTGGGTGACCTCCGACAGCGGGTTGTTCTGGTCCATGAACTGCGACAGCTGCGAGGAGCCGAAGAACTCCTTGATCGCGGCGGCCACCGGCTTGGCGTTGATCAACTCCTGCGGGGTCAGGCCCTCGGACTCGGCCATCGACAGGCGCTCCTTGACCGCGCGCTCGACGCGGACCAGGCCCACGCGGAACACGTTCTCGGCCATCTCGCCCACCGAACGCACGCGGCGGTTGCCCAGGTGGTCGATGTCGTCGACGACGCCACGGCCGTTGCGGATCTCGGTCAGGACCTTGATGACGTCCAGGATATCGGACGACTCGCCGCACTCCTCGACCAGGCGCTTGGACTCCTCGTCCTTGCGCTCGGCGTAGTACTTGGCGTCGTACAGCACCGAGGCGCCGGTGGTCTCCTTGCGACCGATCCGGCGGTTGAACTTCATCCGGCCGACGGCCGAGAGGTCGTAGCGCTCGAAGGTGAAGAACAGGTTGTGGAACAGGTTCTGGGCGGCATCCTTGGTCGGCGGCTCGCCCGGGCGCATCATGCGGTAGATCTCGACCAGGGCCTCGAGCTGGGTCTTGGTCGCGTCGATGCGCAGGGTGTTGGAGATGTACGGACCGCGATCGAGGTCGTTGACCCAGATGGTGCCGACGGTCTCGATGCCGGCCTTGCGGAAGGCTTCCAGCTGGTCCTCGGTGATCTCGTCGTTCGCCGAGGCGATCAGCTCGCCGGTGGCGGTGTCGATGACGTCATGCGAGAGGATGCGGCCGACCAGGTAGGCGTCGGGCACCGCCAGCGCCTCGATGCCGGAGGCCTCGAGCTGCTTGACGTGGCGCGCGGTGATGCGGCGGCCGGCCTCGACGATGACCTTGTCGCCATCGGCCAGGTCGAAGTCCAGGGTCTCGCCGCGCAGGCGCTCGGGGACCAGCTCCAGCTGGACGCCCTCTTCCGGGTCGACGTGGAAGGTGTTGACCTCGAAGAACTCGGCCAGCATCTCTTCGTTGTTGTAGCCGAGCGCACGCAGCAGCACGGTCACCGGCAGCTTGCGGCGACGGTCGATGCGCGTGAACAGGCCGTCCTTCGGGTCGAACTCGAAGTCCAGCCAGGAGCCGCGGTAGGGGATGATGCGGGCGCTGTAGAGCAGCTTGCCCGAGCTGTGGGTCTTGCCGCGGTCGTGGTCGAAGAACACGCCCGGCGAGCGGTGCAGCTGGGAGACGATGACGCGCTCGGTGCCGTTGACGATGAAGGTGCCGTTGTCGGTCATGAGCGGGATCTCGCCCATGTAGACCTCCTGCTCCTTCACGTACTTGATGGCCTTGGTCGACGACTCGCGGTCGTAGATCACCAGGCGGACGGTCACGCGCAGCGGCGCGCCGTAGCTCAGGCCGCGGTTGCGGCACTCGCGCTCGTCGAACGGCGGCTCGCCGAGCTTGTAGCCCACGTATTCCAGCGCGGCGTTGCCGCTGTAGCTGGCGATCGGGAACACGGACTTCAGGGCGGCGTGCAGGCCCCGGTCATCGCGCTTGTCCCACGCAACGTGCTCCTGCAGGAACTCGCGGTAGGAATCGACCTGGATCGCGAGCAGGAAAGGGACCTCAAGGATCGACTTGCGCTTGCCGAAGTCCTTGCGGATGCGCTTCTTCTCGGTGAAAGAATACGACGTAGAAGCTGTGGTCATGGTGAGCTACCGCCTCGACTTTTTCAGCGGACCGCGCGTCCGCGGCCCTGGGGGATGTGTCCATGGGCGCCCGAACGGCTCGGGATACCCGGGGAACTGCCAGTTGGAAGTCGCTGGTATTGCCGGCACCAGCACGCCCTCTCCCGCTACTTCCAACTGCCAACTCGTTGTTGCCGTGATTCGCGAAGCGTGATTGGTGGCCTGGAATGAACGGGGCATCGCGTGCACCGCACACCACGAATCACGAATAACCAATCACGTCGTACTACAACGGCCAAAGGCCGGGGGCTTTCGCCCCCAGCCTCAGGTGGTCGCCAAGTGCTGCCGGCGACGCAATACGGCTTACTTCAGCTCGGCGGTCGCGCCAGCGGCCTCGAGGTCCTTCTTCAGCTTCTCGGCCTCTTCCTTCGAGACGCCTTCCTTCACGTCCTTCGGGGCGCCTTCGACCATGTCCTTGGCTTCCTTCAGGCCCAGGCCGGTGATGGCGCGGACGACCTTGATGACTTCGACCTTCTTCTCGCCGGCGGCCTTCAGGACGACGGTGAACTCGGTCTGCTCTTCGGCGGCGGCGGCGGCGGCGGCCGGGGCAGCGGCCACGGCGACCGGGGCAGCGGCGGAAACGCCGAACTTCTCTTCCATCGCCTTCACCAGCTCCATCACCTCGATGAGGGTCTTGCCGGCGATCGCTTCGATGATCTCTTCGTTGGACAGGGACATTGTTGTTACCTCGGATTTATAGATTGGAAACGACTTGTGGTTCCGGAACTCGAAACCGAACTGGGTGGCTTAGGCCGCCTTCGCCTGGCCGGCCGCGTTGACGACGCGGGTGACCTGCGAGGCCGGTTCGCTGAGCAAGCGGACCAGCTGGGTGGCGGGCTGGACCATGACGCTGAGCAGCATGGACAGCGCTTCGTCGCGGGTCGGGAGCGAAGCCAGGACGTCCACGTGGGTGCCCGGGTACTTCTGCCCGCCGATCGCCACGATGCGCGGCTTCAGCTTGTCGTTCGCCTTGGCGAACTCCTTGATCAGGCGTCCGGCAGCGCCGGGGTCTTCCTGCGAGAAGGCGTACATCAGCGGACCGACGAGATCGTCCTGGACGATCGCGTAATCGGTGTCCGCCACTGCGCGCGAGACCAGCGTGTTCTTTGCAACCTTCAGGAACACGCCCTGTTCGCGAGCCTTCTTGCGCAGGTCGGTCAACTGACCTGCGGTGAGACCCAGGTACTCCGAAGCAACCAGCGAGTGCGCCTTGCCGGCGACCTCGGCCAGTTCGGCAACGACTTCCTGCTTCTGTGTCAGATTGAGAGCCATTGCACTCCTCCGTACTTCAATTCCGCCTCGCGCAGAATCGCGCGGGACGGTCCTCGGTCGGCATCGTTTGGCCCGATGCCGGGAACGCCGGGATGGCGTTCCGGGGTGGTAGCCGTTTCCATGATCCCTGGAGGGTCGGCAACCATCTACGCAGGCCCGGCCCCTTGGGGGACTGGATTAAGCGATCCCGCTTCCATCGACGGCGACTCCATGCCAGTGCAGCCTCCCTGCCCGCCTTCGATGTGCGCTGACCGCGCCTGCGGTCTTTGACGGCTATCGCGCCGGCCGGAGCCGTTGCGACGCCCTCAAAATTTTCGTCTCCGCCGTTCCCGCCAGATGCGGGGACGTGGGGACTTCGTGTTGCTTCCGGCGCCTCCTTCCCGGAGACGCTGGATCCCCGCCTTCGCGGGTATGACGATCCGACAAAGCCCTGCGCGCCAGGCGCGCAGGGGTCAGATCGTCACTTGAGCGACAGCGACGACTGGTCGACGCTCACGCCGGGGCCCATCGTCGAGCTGATCGACACCTTCTGCAGGTACTGGCCCTTCGAGGTCGCCGGCTTGGCCTTGATCAGGTCGGCCAGCAGCGCCTCGAGGTTGCCCTTCAGCGAGTCATTGTCGAAGTCGGCCTTGCCGATCGTGCAGTGGATGATGCCCGCCTTGTCGGTGCGGTAACGCACCTGGCCGCCCTTGGCGTTCTTGACCGCTTCGCCCGGATTCGGGGACACGGTGCCGACCTTCGGGTTCGGCATCAGGCCGCGCGGGCCGAGGACCTGGCCCAGCTTGCCGACGACGCGCATGGCGTCCGGGGTGGCGATCACGACGTCGTAGTTCAGGTCGCCGGCCTGCATCTTCTCGGCGAGGTCGTCCATGCCGACGATGTCGGCACCGGCGGCCAGGGCCTCCTCGGCCTTGGCGCCCGAGGGGGCGAACACCGCGACGCGGACCGACTTGCCGGTACCGGCCGGCAACACGGTGGAGCCGCGCACCTGCTGGTCGGACTTCTTGGCATCCACGCCCAGGCGCACGGCCACGTCGACGGATTCGACGAACTTGGCCTTGGTGGCGGTCTTGACGATCTGGATTGCGTCCTCGAAGGCGTAGCTCTTGCCCGGGACGACGGCGGCCTTGATGGCCTTCTCACGCTTGGTCATTGCCATCTCTTAACCCTCCACCACCAGGCCCATGGAACGGGCCGAGCCCGCGATCGTACGCACGGCGGCGTCCAGGTCGGCCGCGGTCAGGTCGGGTTCCTTCGCCTTGGCGATCTCCTCGAGCTGGGCGCGGGTCACCTTGCCCACCTTCTCGGTGTTCGGGCGCTTGGAACCGGACTTGATGCCGGTCGCCTTCTTCAGCAGGATCGACGCCGGCGGCGTCTTCGTGATGAAGGTGAAGGTGCGGTCGGAATAGGCGGTGATCACGGTCGGGATCGGGAGACCCGGCTCCATCTTCTGCGTGGCGGCGTTGAACGCCTTGCAGAACTCCATGATGTTCAGGCCGCGCTGGCCGAGGGCAGGACCCACCGGCGGCGAGGGGTTGGCCTGGCCGGCCTTGACCTGCAGCTTGATGTAGCCGATTACTTTCTTTGCCATTGACTTGCTCTCCGGGTGCTAGCGCCTGGGATGCAGGCTCCCCATCGGACCGGGAAAATCGCGTGTCCCGGCTTCACGTTGAATACGTGCCGGACGTGCCAGGGGCAGTCCGGCCTGAACACGCCGACGGCCGCCAATCGGCGGCCGGGGGCGGATCCAACTCGCGCCAGAAGGCAGCGAGCCGAAAATTATAGCAGCATCCTGGCGCCCAGCGCCAGAGGGGTGGTTCAGGCCTTCTCGACCTGGCCGAACTCGAGTTCGACCGGGGTGGAACGGCCGAAAATCAGGACCGAGACGCGCAGACGGCTCTTCTCGTAGTTGATTTCCTCGACCACGCCGTTGAAGTCGTTGAAGGGGCCATCGATGACGCGGACCATTTCGCCGGCCTCGAACAGGACCTTGGGCTTGGGCTTGGCGACGCCTTCCTGAACGCGGTTCAGGATCGCATCGGCCTCGTGGTCGGCGATCGGCAGCGGCCGGTCGGCGGTGCCGCCGATGAAACCCATGACCTTGGGGGTTTCCTTGATGAGGTGCCAGCACTCGCTGTCGATGCGCGGGATGCCGTTCTCGTCGTGGGTGGCGATCTGCACCAGCACGTAGCCCGGGAAGAACTTCCGCTCGGAGCGGCGCTTCTGGCCCGAGCGCATCTCCACGACCTCCTCGGTCGGGACCAGGACATCGCCGAAGCGTTCACCCATCTCGGCGCGCACGATGCGGTCACGCAGCGCCTGTGCCACCGACTTCTCGAAGCCCGAGTAGGCGTGCACCACGTACCAGCGCTTGTTGTTTTCCGTCATCGGTTCAGCGTCCCAGGATTGACTTGACGATCCATTGGATCACGACATCGAAGCCGGCCAGGATCAGGCTCAGCACGACCACCGCGATCATCACCACCCAGGTGGTGCGCAGCGCTTCCTGGCGGGTCGGCCAGACGACCTTGCGCAGTTCGAACCGCGACTCGGCCAGGAACTCGCGGGTCTGGTGGCCCTTGGCGCTGGTGAAGAACACCAGCAGGCCGGCGACGATGCCGGCCACGACCAGCAGCGCACGCAGGGCACCCGCCCACTGCTCGAACCAGATGTAGCCGAACACGCCGGCGGCGACGAGCGCGATGGCCAGTACGTACTTGGCGATATCGCCGGCGTTGGCGCCCTGGGGTTGTTCGACCTTGCTGTTCATCCGGCTCTTCGCAGGCTGCTTTCGCAGACCCGTCATCAGGTGGCACGCCAGGAGGGACTCGAACCCCCAACCTGCGGTTTTGGAGACCGCTGCTCTGCCAATTGAGCTACTGGCGTACAGAAATTGTCGAGTGTCTTAGACGGCGACGGCGAGCCGTCGCCGACTCGCCTCGTTCACGCCTACTTCGATGTGGCCCAGCAGACCGCCAACCCCCACCGAAGCAACCGCGACCGCCTGGGCGGTCGCGGCGTGTCGCTTACTTGAGGATCTTGGCCACCACGCCGGCGCCGACGGTACGGCCGCCTTCGCGGATCGCGAAGCGCAGGCCCTCGTCCATCGCCACCGGGTTGATCAGTTCCACCACCATCTTCACGTTGTCGCCCGGCATCACCATCTCCACGCCTTCCGGCAGGGTCACGGCACCGGTGATGTCGGTGGTACGGAAGTAGAA
>NZ_VICE01000146.1 GCF_006546775.1 Marilutibacter aestuarii | reverse complement strand
TGCCTGTCGGATTTTTCCTTCCTGCGCGGGGCCTCCAGCGCCGAGGCCCTGTTCGCGCGTGCGCGCCAATGCGGCTACGAGGCGCTGGCGATCACCGACGAGTGTTCGCTGGCCGGCATCGTGCGTGGGCTGGAGGCGTCGCGGGCCACCGGACTCAAACTGGTGGTGGGCAGCGAGTTCACCCTGGACTGCGGGCTCAAGTGCGTGTTGCTGGTGGAAAACCATGCCGGCTACGTGCGCCTGTGCGAGCTGATCACGCGCGCGCGCCGCGCCGCGCCCAAGGGCGAGTACCGGCTGTCGCGCGACGACCTGGAGCAGGTGCTGGGCGAGGGCGATCCCGCGGATGGGGGGCTGTTCGCGCTGTGGGTGCCCGGCGACGATCCCGATCCCGCGCAGGGCGCGTGGCTGCAGGCCTGCCTGGGCGCGCGCGCCCATCTCGCGGTGGAGCTGCACCGCGACCGCGACGACGCCCTGCGCCTGGCGCAGTTGCTGGCCCTGGCCCGGCGGCTGTGCATGACGCCGGTCGCGGCGGGCGACGTCCACATGGACCTGCGCCGCCGCCGCATCCTCCAGGACACGATGACCGCGATCCGCCACAACCGGCCGCTGGCCGAGTGCGGCGCCGAGCTGTTCCGCAACGGCGAACGCCACCTTCGCAGCCGCCGCGCGCTGGGCAACATCCATCCGCATGCCTTGCTGGAAGCGGCCGTGGCGCTGGCCCGTCGCTGCACCTTCAGCCTCGACGAGGTCCGCTACGACTACCCCGCCGAACTCGTGCCCGGTGGCCTCACGCCGACCCGGCGCCTGCGCGAGCTGACCTTCGCCGGCTTGCGCAAGCGCTGGCCCGAAGGGGTGCCGCCGCCGGTGCTGGCCCAGGTCGAGGCCGAACTGGCCCTGATCGCCGAGCTCGCGTACGAGGCCTTCTTCCTGACCGTCGAGGACATCGTCCGCTTCGCCAACTCGCGCGGCATCCTCTGCCAGGGACGCGGCTCCTCGGCCAACTCGGCGGTCTGCTTCGCGCTGGGCATCACCGTCGTCAATCCCGCCGAGAGCCGCCTGCTGATGGCGCGCTTCCTGTCGAAGGCGCGCAACGAGCCGCCCGACATCGACGTCGACTTCGAACACGAACGGCGCGAGGAAGTCCTGCAGTACGTCTACGCCAAGTACGGTCGCGCGCGCGCCGCCCTCGCCGCGACGGTCATCCGCTACCGCGGCAAGAGCGCCGTGCGCGACGTCGCCCGCGCCTTCGGCCTGCCCGCCGACCAGATCGCGCTGCTGGCCGAATGCCAGGGCTGGGGCAATGGCGACACGCCGATGGCGCAACGCCTGCGCGAGGCCGGCTTCGATCCGGACAACCCGCTGGTCCGGCAGGTCATGGCGGTCGCCGGCGAGCTGAAGGGGCATCCCCGCCACCTGTCCCAGCATGTCGGCGGCTTCGTGATCTCCGACGCGGCGCTGTCGACCGTGGTGCCGGTGGAGAACGCCGCGATGCCCGACCGCACCATCATCCAGTGGGACAAGGACGACCTGGAGACGATGCGCATGCTCAAGGTCGACTGCCTGGCACTGGGCATGCTGACCTGCATCCGCAAGGCGGTGGCGCTGGTCGAGCGCCACAGGGGATACCGGATCGACCTCGCGCGGTTGCCAGCGGGGGACGCGCCGACCTACGCGATGATCCAGGAGGCCGACACCGTGGGCGTGTTCCAGATCGAATCGCGCGCGCAGATGAGCATGCTGCCGCGCCTGCGGCCGGAGAACTTCCAGGACCTGGTCGTCCAGGTCGCGATCGTCCGCCCGGGACCGATCCAGGGCGGCATGGTGCATCCCTACCTGCGTCGCCGGCAGGGCAGGGAGCCGGTGGACTATCCCTCGCCGGGCATCGAGTCCATCCTCGGCTCGACCCTGGGCATCCCCCTGTTCCAGGAACAGGTGATGGAACTGGTGATCCACGCCGGTTACACGCACGAGGAAGCCGATGGCCTGCGCCGGTCGATGGCGGCCTGGCGCCGCGGCGGCGACATGGAACCGCACCGCCTGAAGATCCGCGCCCTGATGCAGGACAAGGGCTATGCCGAGGACTTCATCGACCAGGTCTTCGAGCAGATCAAGGGCTTCGGTTCCTATGGCTTCCCGCAAAGCCATGCGGCCTCGTTCGCCAAGCTGGTCTACATCAGCTGCTGGCTCAAGCGGCACGAGCCCGCCGCCTTCGCCTGCGCCCTGCTCAATGCGCAGCCGATGGGCTTCTATTCGGCGAGCCAGATCGTGCAGGACGCACGCCGTGGCCGTGGCGACCGCGCCGCCGTCGAAGTGCGGCCGGTGGACGTCACCCGCAGCGACTGGGACAACACGCTCGAGGACGGCCATGCGCGCCGTGGCCACGACGATGGCGGGCAGGCGGCGATCCGGCTGGGCCTGCGCCAGGTCGCCGGCCTGGCGCAGGGCATGGCCGAGGCGATCGTCGCGGCGCGCGACCGGCGACCCTTCGCCGACGTACGCGACCTGTGCCTGCGCGCCGGACTCGACGAAAAGGCGCGCGAGGCCCTCGCCGAGGCCGGCGCGCTGCAGGCCCTGGCCGGGCACCGCCACGATGCGCGCTGGCAGGTGGCCGGCATCGAGCGGCAGCGTCCGCTGCTGCCCGGCAGCCCGGACGAGGACGCGGTCGCGCTGCCCGCGCCGGGCGTCGGCGAGGACCTGGTGGCGGACTACCGCAGCCTGGGGCTGAGCCTGGGCGCGCACCCGTTGTCGCTGCTGCGCGCGCAACTGCGCCGCCGGCGGGTGCTCGATTCGCGCCAGCTGCGCGGGCTCGCCCACGGACGGGGCGCCAATGCCGCCGGCATCGTGACCCAGCGCCAGCGCCCGGCCACGGCGAAGGGCACCATCTTCCTGACCCTGGAGGACGAGCACGGCATGGTCAACGTGGTGGTCTGGTCCGACCTGGCCGTGCGCCGGCGCAAGGCCCTGCTGGGGGCGCGACTGCTGGCGGTGCGCGGCCGCTGGGAGCACGTCGACGGCGTGCAGCACCTGATCGCCCGCGACATGGAGGACCTCAGCCACCTGCTGGGCGCATTGCAGCCGCGCTCGCGGGACTTCCACTGATCCGCGCGCCCGTGGCGACGCGACGATGGCGGTGCGATTGCAAACGCGCCGGGCAGGGCCCAGCATCGGCCCTTCACTCCAGGGAGGACACCCCATGCACCTGTTGCGTCCCGTTCCGCTCGCCCTTGCGCTGGCCGCGCTCCTGCCGCTGGCCGCCTGCCAACCCGCTTCGGCGCCCGAAGGCGCGGCCGCTACCGCCGCCACGCCGGTCGAGGACGCGGTGGCGCGCCCGAGCCGCCAGTACAGCATCGAGGAGTTCGTCGAGAGCGTGGGCGTGTCGGGTGCGTCCTTCAGCCCCGACGAGTCGCGCATCCTGTTCTCGTCCAACAAGGCCGGTGTCTGGAACGCGTACACCATGCCGGTGGCGGGCGGCGACTGGACCCCGGTGACCGATTCGACCACGCGCAACAGCTACGCAGTCGCCTACTTTCCCAACGACGAGCGCGTCCTCGTCACCCGCGACAACGACGGCGACGAACTCGACCACCTCTTCGTGATCGAGCCCGACGGCACCGAGAAGGACCTGACGCCGGGCGCGAACCTGAAGGCGGCGATGGTGGGCTTCAGCCAGGATGGCGCGCATTTCTACGTGGTGACCAACGAGCGCGATCCGCGCTTCTTCGACCTCTACCGCTACGCCGCCGACGGCTATGCGCGCGAGCGCGTGTTCACCAACGACGCCGGCCTGCAGCCGGAGGCGGTCTCCCCGGACGGACGCTGGCTGGCCCTGGGCAAGTCCAACTCCACCAACGACTCCGACCTGTTCGTGGTCAAGCTCGCGGACGGCAGCCAGACCCGGGTCAGCGAACACGAGGGCCAGGCGCAGTTCTCGGCGCAGGCCTTCAGCCCCGACGGCGAGTGGCTGTATTACACCGCCAACGATGCCGGCGAGTTCTCCGAGCTGCGCCGCGTGAACCTGTCGAGCTGGGAGCACGAGCCGGTGCAGCGGGCCGACTGGGACATCGTTGCGGCCACGCTGTCGCACGGCGGCAAGTACCTCGCGATGGTGGTCAACGACGATGGCAGCGCACGCGTCGAGCTGTTCGACACCGCCAGCGGCGAGCAGGTCGCGCTGCCGAAGCTGCCGGCCGGCGAGATCCGCGGCCTGCGGATCGCCGACAGCGAGGATCGCATCGCTTTCTACCTCAACGGCGACCGCCAGCCCAGCGACCTCTACGTGGTCGACCTCGATGGCGGCGAGCCGCGCCAGCTGACCACCTCGCTCAACCCGGCGATCGAGCCGGCCGACCTGGTCGAGTCCAGCGTGGTGCGCTTCAAGAGCTTCGACGGCATGGAGATCCCCAACATCCTGTGGAAGCCGCACCAGGCCACCGCGGAAAACAAGGTGCCGGCCCTGGTCTGGGTGCATGGCGGGCCCGGTGGCCAGACCACGCGCGCGCATTCGGCCACGATCCAGTACCTGGCCAACCATGGCTACGTGGTGCTGGGCATCAACAACCGCGGCTCCAGCGGCTACGGCAAGACCTTCTTCGCCGCCGACGACGGCAAGCACGGCCGCGAACCGCTGTGGGACACCCTCGAGGCCAAGAAGTACCTGCAGTCGCTCGACTACGTCGACCCGGACCGCATCGGTATCATCGGCGGCAGCTACGGTGGCTACATGGTCCTCTCGGCCCTGGCCTTCAAGCCCGGCGAGTTCAAGGTCGGCGTCGACATCTTCGGCGTGTCCAACTGGGTGCGCACGCTGGAATCGATCCCGCCGTACTGGGAGAGCTTCCGCGAGGCGCTCTACCAGGAGATCGGCAACCCCGAGACCCAGCGCGACTTCCTCGTGGAGACCTCGCCGCTGTTCCACGCCGACAAGATCGACGTGCCGCTGATGGTGCTGCAGGGCGCCAACGATCCGCGCGTGATCAAGCCCGAGAGCGACGACATCGTCGCGGCGGTGAGGAAGAGCGGGGTCCCGGTCGAGTACGTGGTGTTCGACGACGAGGGCCACGGCTTCTCGAAGAAGAAGAACCAGATCGAGGGCTACGGCAGGATCCTCGCCTTCCTCGACACCTACCTCAAGGGCGACGGCGTGCCCGCGAGCCCGGCCACCGGAACGGGCGAATCAGGCGGGACGGGCGAGGACGCCCCGGCCGACGACGCGTCCGCCGGCTGAGTCGACGCGCCACCGGTCCCGACGGCGGATGCCGTCGCCGGGACCGGACGCGGGCGCGCCCGCCCGCGCGCGGCGGACCCCCGATGCCCCTGCTCATCCTGCCCCTGCTGCTGCTCGCGCTGCTGGCCGTCGTGCTGGTGTTGCTGCCCCTGTCGCTGTGGCAGCACTACCGCGCCGGCCACGCGCGCCGTCGCGCGCTGGGCTGGCTGGTCGCCCTCAATGCCTGGAGCCTGGCGGCGACCCTGCCGGGCTTCCTGCTCGCGGCCTGGCTGGGCAGTGTCTGGAGCCCGGATGCCCTGGCCGACGCCGCGGGTGGACTCGTCGTGGGGGCCTTGCTCGGCCTGGCCGGGCTCTGGCTGACCCGGTTCGAGACCGTGCAGGGGCGGCTGTACTACACCCCCAACCGGTGGATGGCACTGGCGCTGGCGCTGCTGGTTGCACTGCGCATCGCCCTCGGCCTGTGGTGGGCGTGGCACCGTGCCTCGGGCACCGACGTCGATGGGGCGGGCTGGCAGGGGCTGGTGCAGGCGGGCGGACTGTGGGCGATGGGCGGCCTGCTGCTCGGATACGCGATCGCTTACGCCTGGGGCATACGGCGACGCCACAGGCGCCTTCGTGCGCGCGGCGCGCTACGCTGATGCGGTGTCGTCCGGTCCAGCGACACGCGCCGTTTCGATCCGGGAGATGACGGTGCCGAACCCACGCCCGCTTTGCCGTGGCCGCCAGGCCGTGACCGCGCCCGGCGACGCCCTCGCGGCGCCGGCCTTCCATCTTGAGGAGACAGCCACGCCATGAGCCCGTGCATGCCCCGGTCGGGACCGCGTCGCGCACCTGCCTCCATGCGATGGGCGCGTGTCGCCGCACTGGCGGCGCTCCTCGCCCTGCCGCTGGCGGCCGCGGCCGCCGAGCCCCCGCGCTTTGCCTGGCCCGAGGGCCGTCGCGCCGCGGTCAGCCTGGCTTACGACGATGCACTCGATTCGCAGCTCGACAACGCCATCCCGGCCCTGGACCGGCATGGCTTCAAGGGCAGCTTCTACCTGCAGCTGTCGCGGCCTTCCGTGCGCGAGCGCCTGGCGGACTGGCGCGCGGCCGCGCGTGGCGGGCATGAGCTGGGCAACCACAGCCTGTTCCACCAGTGCTCGGGCAAGGGACCGGATCGCGACTGGGTCGCGCCGGAGCACGACCTCGACGCCACCCCGGCGTCGCGCATGCGCGACGAGGTGCTGCTCGGCAATGCGATGCTGCACGCGATCGATGGCGAGACCGAGCGGACCTACACCGTGCCGTGCGGCGACGCGATGGCCGCGGACGGCAACTACCTGGACCTGCTCGAGCCGGCCTTCGTGGCGATCAAGTTCGGCACCGGCGCGGTGACGCCCGACATGGCCGCGCTCGACCCGTACGCGGTGACGGTCGAGGCGCCCGTGGCGGCCAGCGCCGAGGACCTGATCGCGCATGTCGAGGCGGCCGCGCGCGCGGGCACGATGGTCAACTTCACCTTCCATGGCATCGGCGGCGATTACCTGTCGGTGTCGCCGGAGGCCCACGAAGGCCTGCTGGCGTATCTCGACCGCCATCGCGACGTGTACTGGGTGGACAGCTTCATCGCGATCATGCGCTACGTGCGCGAACAGCAGGCGCGAACGTCGGCCGATGCAGGGGGGCGCCAGGCGCCACGGCTGCGGAGCCGCCTCAGCGCCGGCGCGGCGACGCGCCGGACAAGCGCTTGCGATTGCCCACCGCCTTGCGTCGCGCCGGTGCCAGCGCGGCATTGCCCACGCCCAGCCAGAGGGCGGCGAGCGTGCCGCAGGCGTCCAGGTAACCCGAGGGGGTCAATGCCGCCGGCGTGGCGAAAGCGGCCATCGCGCGGGTCGGCAACAAGGCCAGTTGCGTCGCGGCGTCCCACGCGCCCTGCTGGCCGGCCACCTGCTTTTCCCGGACCATCCGCCGCAGTTCGGCCTGCTGGCGGGGCGAGCTGGCACGGGTCGGATCGGCCATTGCCGCCAGTCGCATCGCGATCACCGCGGCCGACGCGGCGCCGGTCTCGGCGACCATTCGGGTGGAGCGGCGGGACTGTCGCTTCAGGCTCATGGGGTGCTACTCGGAGGAAGAACCCACAGTGTGCGCGCGGCATGTGACCCGGACGTGCACGCCCGCGCTTCAGCCGTCGTAGTCGGGCACCACCGGCCGTCCCGCGCGCGCCGAACGTGCGCCGGCCTCGAGCACCGCCATCACGTCCAGCGCCTGCAGCGGCGGGACCGGGTTGGCACCCTGGCCGCGGATCGCGTCGGCCAGCAGCCGGTAGTACGTGGCCTGGTCGCCACGTGGTGCGGGCAGCGCCTGCATCGGACCGTCGCCCCCGCCATCGCGCCAGAGCAGCGGGTCGGGGTCCACCCCCCAGTCGGCGTCACCCGGACGCAGGCCGGCGATCAGCTGGGCCTCCTGCCGATCGGCCCCGCGCTTGACCATGCTGCCCTGGGTGCCGTGGACCACGAAGCGCGCGCCCGGGCTGGCCGCCAGCATGCCGGCGTGCAGGATCGCGCGTCGCTCGCCGAAGTGGAGGACCGCGTGCGCCCAGTCGTCGGTCGTCGCGCCGGGACGCTGCACTGCCAGGTCCGCGTGGATCCGGTCCGGACGGCCCCAGAGCTGCAGCACCTGGTCGACGAGGTGGGGTCCCAGGTCCCACCACAGGCCACTGGCCGCGCCGGCCTGCTCGCGCCAACGGTCGCGCACACCGGGTCGGAAGCGTTCGATGCGAGATTCCAGGTGCGTCGCCTCGCCCACGCGGCCGGCCTCGATGGCCGCGCGGATCGCGAGGAAATCGCTGTCCCAGCGCCGGTTCTGGAAGACCGAGAGCATGCGTCCACTCGACGACGCCAGCGCGGCGAGCGCGCGTGCCTCGGCCAGGGTCGGCGTCAGCGGCTTGTCGACCACCACGTGCTTGCCGGCCTCCAGGGCCGCGCGTGCCAATGCCGCGTGGGTGGGATTGGGCGTGGCGATGACCACCAGTTCGATGCCAGGGTGGCGGACCGCCGCCATCGGGTCGGCGAGGACTTCGGCGGCGGGGAGGTCGGCATGCACGCGATCGGCATCGCGGGAGCCGACGACTTCAAGCGCCAGCCCGGCCGCGGCGGCCAGCGGTGCGTGGAAGGTCCTGCCGGCGAAACCGTAGCCGATCAGGGCGGTGGGGACGGGGGCGTCGTTTCGGGTCATGGCGACGGGCCGGGTGGGGGCCGTCAGGGTAAACGACTCGCCATGGAGCGGACGTCGCCGGATGCGCTACCCGGCGACGTCGACGGTCAGCCGGCCTCGGTCGTCGGCCGCAGCCCGTCCTGCGAGGCGGGCGTGCCGGCGCGGCTGCCGGCCTTGTGCATCATCGCGCGCAGTTCGTTCTCGAGCCTGTCGATGCGCGCGGCCAGCTGCGCGGTGTCGTCGTCCTCCAGGTGGATCAGGCCCTCCAGCATCGTGGAGAGGTTCTCCAGGCGCGACTTCTGGTCGAGCATGCGCTGGCGCTGGTAACGGCGGTCGAGCTCGTCCATCTCGCGGGCATGCGCCAGCGCCCGGCGGCGCTGCTCGCGCAGGACGCGATGCAGGCGGTCGGCGCCGCGCTTGTCGCTGTCGGTCCAGGGGGCGCTGCGGCCCAGCACGGTCTCGCGCCAGATCGCGAAGCTCTTGCGCGGGGCGATGCGCTGGCCGTCGTCGGTGAGCACCAGCGCCTTCTTTGGTTCGCCGGCCCAGCGCACCTGCTCGACCTGCTCCACCCGGAACAGGAACAGCCAGTCGTCGGCACTGCCCAGGTTGATCGCGAGCAGCCCGGCCAGGCCGTCGGCGTCGCCGCGGGCGGCCAGCCAGTCGTCCGCCCGGTCGGTCATCGCCACGTGTTGGGCGTCGTCCTGCCCGCGCAGCCACTCCAGCAGCGCACCGGCCTGCCCGGCATCGGGCGTGCGGCCCTTGGCGTGCCACTGGCCGCCGACCCAAAGGGCCGCGCCGTCGCAATCGATCACGCGCTGCATGGCCTCGATCTCGTCGACCAGCGCGGCGTCGAAGTCGCGCGCCTGTGCCAGCCGCTGGGCCAGCGCGTCGCGCAGGCGCTGCGCGTTCTCGTAGCGCGACATGGTCAGCTCCTGCTCGCGCGCGGACACCCACATCGACACGAAGCGCCCGAACAGGTCGGCCGATGCGCGCACGTTCGCCGACAGCGGCTGCGGCGTCGGGTGGTGGCAGGCGATCAGGCCCCACAGGCGGCCGCCGCTGATGATCGAGATCGACATCGAGGCGACCACGCCCATGTTGGCCAGGTACTCCAGGTGCACCGGCGACACGCTGCGCAGCACGTGCTGGCTCAGGTCCAGCGGCGTGCCGTCGGCCTGCGTGCCCGGCACCAGCGGCACCGGCGCGTATCGGGCGTCGGGGATCACCCGGATGCGGTTGCGCAGGTACAGCAGGCGCGCCTGCGGCGGGATGTCTGTCGCCGGGTAACGCAGCCCCAGGTAGGGCTCCATGCCGTCGGCGCAGGTCTCGGCGATCACCTCGCCCGAATCGTCCTCGCGGAAGCGGTAGACCATCACGCGGTCATAGCCGGTCAGCGAGCGGACCTGCTCGGCGGCGCGCTGGAAGAAGGCCTCGTCATCTCCGCCCAGGTCGGCCTGGGCCACCATGAACTGCGCCACGGCCGTCGGCGGCAACTCCTGGCGCCGGTAAGGCTGCGGTTCGAACTCGACGTGGACCAGTCCGTCCGCGACGTGTGCGGTCACGTCGCACACCGTCATCGTGGTGCCGACGTTGGTGGTGCAGGCGCGCTGCGCCGCGGCGTTCGGCTCCGACCCGGCGATGGCGTCGTTGATGCGGTCGATGACGTCGTCCTCGACGAACTCGCGCAGCGACTGGCCCAGCAGCGAGGTGGCGGGCAGGCCCAGCAGGACGTCGATGTTCGCCGACGCGTGCCGCACCTCCCAGTCGCCCGGCGAACAGCTCACCAGGTAGCCGTGCGGCTGGATCGCCCCCGACAGGTGGATCGGTTCGCGGAGGCATTCCTGGATGTCGGGATTGGACAGATCCACCCCGTTCGGCGTGTCTGCGATATCAGCCATGGACGTTCTCCTGTCTAGCAGTCTTGAAGGCGGACTCCGCCGCGGCGAAGGCGTCGAGCGCCGCGTCCCGCAGGGTGTCCAGCTCGTCGGGAGTGAAGCGCTCGCGCGCCAGTCGGACCAGGAAGCGCGGCCAGACCGGGTCGCCGGCGTGGCCGGCGAGGAAGCGCGCGCCGTGCTCGGCGGAGTAGCCCAGCTGCTGGGCCTGCCGCAACAGGTAGCGCGCGCCCACCGAGGCGCCGGAGACCACGTACTCCCACCCCAGCCGCGCGACCCGGTCGGGTTCGGGCGGGGGCGCGGCGACGGGCCGTATGGGTTCGAACGAGAGCGCCGCGAGGTCCTGCTCGAGGCGGTCGCGGGCCACGCCGAGCATGACGCCATGCCCGGCCAGCCGGGCCTCGCTCACCTGGATGAAGCGGTGCATGCCGCGCAGGTACATGCCATAGCCCTCGCTTGACGCGAGACCGCCACCGAGCAGGGCGTCGACGCGCGAATGCGCGTCCGCCGTCGTGCGTCGGAGCAGCTCGTGGGCCGAGGAAAGGGGCGGGCGTTCGGTCATGCAGGAAACTCTACGGTGTAGTGGCGTTCACTCGTCCGAACGACGATTCAGCTATCCCAACCCGGATTCAGTTTGGCATGTGAAGGCGATGTCGACGATATGTGATCCATCCGTTGGCGTTGCTGCGTTTGCGGGCTTTCGGGCGGGCCCCGCGACGTGTCGGGAAATCCAGCTCCCGGCGCGCATGGATGGGGTGGATCGCGAGGCTTTCAAGTGGCGCCGACTTGCGTTGCAATGGGCGGATGGGACTTCGCGCCATCCTCCACCTCTGCCTCCATGCGGCCGTGCCGGCGCTGTTGGCCTGGCTGTTCTGGCGCGAGCGTTTCGGACGTGCCTGGCTGCTGCTCCTGCTGGGCTGGGTGATCGACCTCGACCACCTGCTGGCCGATCCGGTCTACGCGCCCGACCGTTGCAGCATCGGCTTCCATCCCTTGCATACCGCGCCGGCGATCGTGCTCTACGGTGGACTGGTCGTGCCGCGCCGCACGCGCCTGTTCGGCATCGGCCTGCTGGTGCATGTCGCCCTCGACGCGATCGATTGCGCATGGATGCGTTGCATGTCGTCCTGAGCGCCGGCCAGGGCCGTGGGCGGGCGGCCGCGCGCCCCCCGCGGCGGTGACAGACGGCGGCATCGCCACTACTCTGTGCCCGAATCCTCCTTGAAACCCCCACCCAACAGCGGGATATGCCCATGCCACTGTCGGAGTTCAGCAGGTTCCTCAGCAAGCATCCCGGTGCCGGCGTCATCGACGCGGTCGTCGACACCACCCGCGAGAACGGCGTCGTCGTCCCGGTGCTGGGCATCGGGCTGTACCGCGCGGGCAACGGGGCATCGCTCGCCGAGGCGGCCCGCATGGCCTACGACAACGAGGACGACGGCTTCTTCTACGACGAACTCGACCTGGTCGACGACTGCGAGGACATGCTGGTGGCGGCGTTCTACCCGCGCTGGCCGCATGATCGCGAGCAGGGCGACCAGGCGCTGATGCACGCGCTGTGCGAGCTGGTGCCCAAGCCGGCCGAGGGTGCGCCGCGCAAGACCTACCTGTTCCACCACGTCGACAGCCAGCCCTATTTCAACCTGTTGACCGGCAAGCCCTTCGCCACCCACGGCTGAGCCGGCGACGGCAGGGTGGAAGCGCGGCGTTCCGCCCCCATCCTGCCGGGACACCCGCCAGGAATCTCACGAGGTACTTCCCATGTCCGTCGTCCTCATCACCGGCGCCAATCGCGGCATCGGCCTTGCCCTCGTCCAGCACTACCTCGCCCGCGGCGACGAAGTGATCGCCGCCTGCAGGCAGTCCAGCGACGCGCTCGAGGCCACCAACGCGCGCATCGAGCGGGGCATCGACATCGGCAGCGACGCCGCGCTTGCCGCGCTTGCCGCCCGCCTCGACGGCGTCCGCGTCGACGTGCTGGTCTGCAACGCCGGCGTGCTCGAACGCGAGGCGTTCGGCGACATCGATGCCGATGCATTCGAGGGCATGCGCCGGCAGTTCGAGGTCAACGCGCTCGGACCGCTGCGCACCGTGCAGGCGCTGAGCGGCTTGCTGGGCGAAGGCAGCCGTGTGGGGATCATCACCAGCCGCATGGGCTCGATGTCGGACAACGGCTCCGGCGGCTACTACGGTTACCGCGCCTCCAAGGCCGCGGTCAATGCGATCGGCAAGTCCCTCGCGATGGACCTCAAGCCCCGTGGCATCGGCGTGTTCCTCCTGCATCCGGGCTTCGTGTCCACCGACATGGTCGGCAACGCCGGCGAGATCAGCCCCGCGGAGTCGGCCGCGCAGCTGGTCGAGCGGCTGGACGGGCTGTCGCTCGGGGAGACCGGCACGTTCTGGCACGCGAACGGCCAGGCGCTCCCCTGGTAGCGCCGGCGGGCGCGCTCACGCGGCCTTGATCGTGCTGTCACGCAGCCTGCCGCAGAGTCGGCGGGGTGCTGTAGCCACGCCTCGACTGTCAAGGGAGACACCCATGCACGCTCGCTTCCGTTCCGCCGTCCTGCCCTGCCTGTTGTCCGCCGCCGTGCTGATGGGCGCGACTGCCTGCAACAGCATGCCGCCCACGCCCGAAAGGCAGGACGTGGCCTCCATGGAAATGTCGGTGCAGGGCCGGGTCACGGCCGTCGACTCCAATGCCCGCCTGATCACGGTGACCGACGACACCGGGCGTTCGATCGAGATCGAGGCGGGCCCGGACGTGCGCAACTTCGACCAGATCCGGCAGGGCGACACGGTCAGCGTGCGCTACATGACCGCGCTCGCGGTCGGCATCCAGCCGGCCGGCGATGCCAAGCCCGGCGTCTACGAGTCGACCGACGACCACTATGCGAAGACCGGCGAACGTCCCGCGCGCGGCCAGACCAAGGTCACCACCATCGTCGCCCCGATCACCGCGGTCGACGTGGCCAACCACACCCTCACGGTGTTGGGCCCGCAGGGCAACGAGTGGACCTTCTACGTCGAGAAGCCGGAGAACCAGGCGCGCCTGGCCACGCTGAAGGACGGCGACATGCTGCAGGTCTCCTACATCACCGCGCTCGCGGCGAGCGTCGATCGCCTGCCCTGAACGGTCGCCGCGCCCCGGGTCCGTGAGCGGCCCCGGGGATTCGTGCCACCCGCGCCACGGATGCCGCGCGCAGACCGCGGCGTCGGGCCGGTGCCTCAGCGCGGCGCCGCGCCGACCCGCTCGCGCACGGCGTCGCTGTCGCGCACGGGGCGCACTTCGATGCGGCCGAAGCGTGACCACGGGAACTGCTTGGCGACCTCGACCGCCTCGTCCATGTCCGCCGCTTCGATCAGGTTGAAGCCGGCGAAGACCTCCTTGGCCTCGGAGAAGGGGCCGTCGGTGATCGACAGCGTGCCCTCGCGCTGGCGCAGCGTGCGCGCGGTCGCGGCGCCCTCGAGCTGCTGGTAGTCGAGCAGGGTGCCTTCGGCGCGCAGCGCGTCGGCCTTGTCGAAGCAGCCCCGCATCAGGCGGTCGTATTCGCCCTCGGGCAATGCCTCGATGAGACTGGCGTCGGTGTGGATCATGACCAGGAATTTCATTGCGTCCTCGCAGGGGTCGACGTGGCCGGTGGTGGGCGCCGCGCGGTCGCGGCCGCCCGGCGATGGTAGCGGCGTTCCCGGCCGGCGTCGTGTCGAAACGCGCGAGACTCGCGCGTCGTACCGTGAGGGAGCCCCGCAGCGATCCGGCACCTTACACCCGCCACTGTCCCGGTGGCGGGAAAAAGCATCCGGGTCGCACGGGCTTATCGCCCGCCGTCGCCAGCGTTAGTGTGCGATGCCGGGCCGGCGTGGATCGACGGACAGGAGGGCGGAATGCAGCAACGCATGAACTGGCACCGGGCCTCGCCCGACGCGACCGAGGCGATGATGGCGCTGGAGATCGCGGTGTCCCGGCTGGGCCTGGAGCCCGGCCTGCTGGGCCTGCTGAAGCTGCGGGTCTCGCAGGTCAACGGTTGTGGGTATTGCATCGAACAGTTCGGCCGTGATGCACGCGCGCGGGGCGAGCCCGAGGCCCGCCTGCAGGCGCTGGTGACCTGGCGCGGCAGCGAGCTGTACAGTGCGCGGGAGCGCGCCGCGCTGGCCTGGGCCGAAGCACTGACCCGGTTGGCCGACACGGGCGCGCCGGACGAGGATTACCTCGCCCTGGCCGCGCATTTCGACGAGAAGGCGCGCGTCGACCTGACGCTCGCCATCGCCTCCATCAACGCCTGGAACCGCTTCGGTGTCGGGTTCCGGGTGGCGCTCCCGGACTGATGCCCGGCCCGACACCCACCTCCTTTCCCAGGATTCGCATGGCTTCCCCGATCATCGCCGTCAACGGCCTCACCAAGACCTATGGCTCCGGCTTCCAGGCGCTCAAGGGCGTCGACCTGGAGATCCGCAAGGGCGAGATATTCGCCCTGCTCGGCCCCAACGGGGCGGGCAAGACCACCCTGATCAGCATCATCTGCGGCATCGTCAATCCCAGCAGCGGCACCGTCCTGGCCGATGGCCACGACGTCGTGCGCGACTACCGCGCAGCGCGCGCGAAGATCGGGCTGGTCCCCCAGGAACTGTCGACCGACGCCTTCGAGACCGTCTGGGCCACCGTGCGCTTCAGTCGGGGCCTGTTCGGCAAGGCCCCCGACCCGGCACACCTTGAGAAGGTGCTGCGCGCGCTGTCGCTCTGGGAGAAGAAGGACAGCAAGATCATGGCCCTGTCGGGCGGCATGAAGCGGCGCGTGCTGATCGCCAAGGCGCTCGCGCACGAACCGGAGATCCTGTTCCTGGACGAGCCGACCGCCGGCGTCGACGTCGAGCTGCGCCACGACATGTGGCAGCTGGTAAGGCGACTGCGGGAGGACGGCGTGACCATCATCCTGACCACCCACTACATCGAGGAGGCCGAGGAGATGGCCGACCGCATCGGCGTCATCAACAAGGGCGAGCTCGTGCTCGTTGAGGACAAGGCCACGCTGATGCGCAAGCTGGGCAAGAAGCAGCTGACCCTGAGCCTGCAGGAACCGCTTGCCACGATCCCGGCGGAACTGGCGTCGCTGCCGCTCGAGCTCTCCGCCGACGGGACCTCGCTGGTCTACACGTTCGACGTGCAGTCCGAAGAAACCGGCATCGCGGCCCTGTTGCGCCAGCTCAATGCCCACGGCATCGACTTCCGCGACCTGCATTCGAGCGAGAGTTCGCTCGAGGAGATCTTCGTCAACCTGGTCCGCAACGGCGTGGCCGGCGGACCGCAGGCGACCGCGGCCACGGCAAGGGAGGCGCGGGCATGAATTTCCATGCGATCAAGGCGATCTACCGCTTCGAGATGGCGCGCACCTTCCGCACCCTGGGCGAGAGCATCCTCTCGCCGGTGCTCTCGACCTCGCTGTACTTCGTCGTCTTCGGCGCGGCGATCGGCTCGCGGATGGGCGACATCGACGGCGTCAGCTACGGCGCCTTCATCATCCCGGGCCTGATCATGCTGTCGCTGCTGAGCGAGAGCATCTCCAACGCCTCCTTCGGCATCTACATGCCCAAGTGGGCCGGCACGATCTACGAGCTGCTGTCGGCACCCGTCTCGGCGATGGAGGTGGTGGTCGGCTACGTCGGCGCGGCCGCGACCAAGTCGCTGATCCTGGGCCTGCTGATCCTGGCCACCGCGCGCGTGTTCGTGCCCTACGAGATCGCGCATCCGTTCTGGATGCTGTGCTTCCTGCTGCTGACGGCCCTGAGTTTCAGCCTGTTCGGTTTCATCATCGGCCTGTGGGCGGACGACTTCCAGAAGCTGCAGGTGATCCCGCTGATGGTGGTCACGCCGCTGACCTTCCTGGGCGGCGCGTTCTATTCGATCAACATGTTGCCGCCGGTGTGGCAGAAGATCACCCTGTTCAACCCGGTGGTCTACCTGATCAGCGGCTTCCGCTGGAGCTTCTACGGCGTGTCCGACGTCAACGTGGGCATCAGCGCCGCGGCCATCGTCGGCTTCCTGCTGTTGTGCCTGGGCACGGTGGCGTGGATCTTCCATACCGGCTGGAAGCTCAAGCAATAGGCCGGTGGCGGCGCTGCGGGCCCCGTGGGGCGCCCGGGCGCGCGGGGCTCAGGTCAGGAACCAGGCCTCGACGGTGCCCTTGGCCTTGACCGTGATCGGCTGTCCGCGGCGGTCCAGGGACTTGCCCATCGCCATGCGCACCCAGCCTTCGCTGATGCAGTATTCCTCGACGTTGTGCCGTTCGATGCCGTTGAAGCGGATGCCGATGCCGCGCTCGAGCAGGGCTTCGTCGTGGAACGGGCTGCGGGGATCGTTGGACAGGCGGTCGGGCGGCGAATCGGACGGCGTATCGGACATGGTGCTCGGGCGCGGGTGGAAACGGGGGCACAGGATACCGCGGCCCGCCGCCGCCGGCCCTACCAGGTGTCCTCGAGCATCCGCGGGCGGCAGGCCATCCAGCCGCCGACCGCCAGCACCGCCAGGCACAGGCCGAGGAAGGCGAAAGGCAGGGTCCAGGCGCCGCTGCCGTCGTGCAGCCAGCCGAACAGCAGGGGGCCGATGCAGCTGACGGTGTAGCCCACGCCCTGGGTGAAGCCCGACAGCGCGGCCGATCCGCCCGGGCTGCGCGTGCGCAGGTTGATGAGCACCAGCGACAGCGGAAAGGTCGCCGGTCCCAGGCCGAGCAGGGCCACCCACAACAGCGGCGCCTGCATCGGTGCCAGCAGCAGGCCCAGGAACGACGCGACGAAGCAACCCAGGCACAGCACCACCACCGGGAACGGATTGGGCATGCGCACCGCGACCTGGGGCATCGCCAGGCCGCTCAGCAGGCCGAGCGTGGAGAACAGCGCGACCATGTTGCCGCCGAAAGCCGGGCTGGCGCCGGCCGAGGTGAACAGGGCCGGCAGCCAGGTGAACATGGAATAGGTGACCAGCGAGGTCATGCCGAACATCAAGGCCAGGCCCCAGGCGACCGGCGAACGCCATGCACGGCCCTGGGCGCGGGGACGCGCCAGCTCGGGCGCGGGGTCGCCGCTGGCGGTC
>NZ_VICE01000145.1 GCF_006546775.1 Marilutibacter aestuarii | reverse complement strand
TCGGCGCGCATTGTGCCGTCCGCGCCCCCCCGCGGCAAAGCGCCGGCGCGTTGCAATAACTGCAGGAAAGCCGCGCGCAGCGCCTCGCCGCTCTGGCGCGACGCACCGGGTCGGGCGACCAGGACGTACTCGCCGGCGGGCAGGCGATGGCGGATCTGGCGGAACGTGTCGCGGAAGGCGCGCTTGATGCGGTTGCGCCCGACCGCGCGCGGATCGACCTTGCGCGAGACCGCCAGGCCCAGTCGGGCGCCGGTCAGGCACGCGCCTGCGTCCGCGGCGGGGGCCGTCGCGGACGCAGGATCGTCAAGGCTGAAGTGCAGGGCGAGCACGGGCAGTGCCACGCGCCGGCCTTGCTTGAAGATGCGATCGAAGTCGTTGCGCGCGCGTACCCGCGCGGTGCGCGGGAAGCGGTAGTCTGTCATTGCAGACGACGGCCGACGGAAGAAGTCATCCGTGGCGGCCGCGGATCAGACTCAGGCGCAGAGGCGCTTGCGGCCCTTCGCACGGCGGCGGGCAAGGATCTTGCGGCCGTCGGCGGTGGCCATGCGCGCACGGAAACCGTGGTCGCGCTTGCGCTTGAGATTGCTGGGCTGGTAGGTGCGCTTGGTGGCCATGGGTGCGGCTCTGCGTTGGATACGGAATAGAACCGCGAAGTCTAGCTCGGCGTCCTTGCCCGGTCAACTTCCGGTCGTCGCTCGTTCAGGCGACGCGGCGGCGGACCGGCGCCGTGTCGCAAGCCGCCACCGCACATCGGCGCGGGCACGGCGCGCTGTTCCGGCCCCCGGGCCGGTGATAGTCTGGCCGGCCCCGTCCCCATCGTGTCGCGCCGCGCGTCGAGCGCGCGCGTCGACGGACATCGCGTCAACGCATCACTCTGGAACACTTGCCCATCCCTATGGACGCCTGGCCCCGCTGCCTCGAACGCCTCGAAACCGAACTCGCTCCCGAGGACGTGCAGACCTGGCTCAAACCCCTGCAATCGGTCCGTCGCGACGACGTCACGGTGCTATACGCGCCGAATGCGTTCGTGGTCGAGCACGTGCGCGCCCGCTACCTGGACCGGATCCGCGAACTGCTGGGCCACTTCGCCGGCAGCAGCGAGGTCAGCCTGGAGGTCGGCGCCCTGCCGCGCGCGACGCCGGCCAATCCGCAGGCGGGCGTCGCCCGGGCATCGGCGCCTGCACCGGCGCCGGTCGCCCCCTTCAATGGCCATCTCGACAACCACTACACCTTCGACAACTTCGTCGAGGGTCGCAGCAACCAGCTTGGACGTGCCGCTGCATGGCAGGCGTCGCTCAAGCCTGGTGACCGCGCCCACAACCCGTTGCTGCTGTACGGCGGCACCGGCTTGGGCAAGACCCACCTGATGTTCGCCGCGGGCAATGCCATGCGCGCGAACAACCCCTCCACGCGGGTGATGTACCTGCGCAGCGAGCAGTTCTTCAGCGCGATGATGAAGTCGCTGCAGGACAAGACCATGGACGCCTTCAAGCGCCAGTTCCAGCAGGTCGACGCCCTGCTGATCGACGACATCCAGTTCTTCGCCGGCAAGGACCGCACGCAGGAAGAGTTCTTCCACACCTTCAATGCGCTGTTCGACGGCAAGCAGCAGATCATCCTGACCTGCGACCGCTACCCGCGCGAGGTCGAAGGCCTGGAGCCGCGCCTGAAGTCGCGCCTGGCCTGGGGCCTGTCGGTGGCGATCGAGCCGCCCGACTTCGAGACGCGCGCGCAGATCGTGCTGTCCAAGGCGGCCGAGCGCGGCGCCCGCATCCCCGAGGACGTGGCCTTCCTGCTGGCCAAGAAGATGCGATCGAACGTGCGCGACCTCGAGGGCGCGCTGAACACGCTCACGGCCCGCGCCAACTTCACCGGCCGCGCGGTCACCGTCGAGTTCGCCCAGGAAACCCTGCGCGACCTCCTGCGGGCCCAGCAGCAGGCGATAGGCATCCCCAACATCCAGAAGACCGTGGCAGACTACTATGGCCTTCAAATCAAGGATTTGTTGTCGAAGCGACGGACCCGTTCGCTCGCCCGCCCGCGCCAGATGGCGATGGCGCTGACCAAGGAACTGACCGAACACAGCTTGCCAGAGATCGGCGATGCGTTCGCAGGTCGCGACCACACCACGGTGCTGCATGCCTGCCGGCAGATCCGCACCCTGATGGAGACCGACGGCAAGATGCGAGAGGATTGGGACAAGCTCATCCGCAAGTTGAGCGAGTAGCTTCAAAACGGTTCAAGGGCGTCGGGACTGCGCGGTCGCGCCGGACGCCTGGCAAGAGCCCCGACCTGGCCAAGGCGACACGAACATGGCGCCAGGCCGGTTGCAACATGGAACCTGAACAGGGAACACGAAACATTCTGGATGGTGCCGGTACAAGTTGTGGATAAGCCGACCGCGCCGGAAAGGCGGAAAACTTGTCCACAAGTTACCCAGTGATCCAGGGCGGGTTCTACAGGGGTTCAGCTTCGATATTTTTGCTTTTAAAACATATGGTTAAGTGGGTTTTCCCGGCTTTTCGCCGACACCACCACCACCATGCTTTTGATTTATCCAATCTTTTGTCTTGGGCATAGGGGAGCGGTTGAGCATGCGTTTCAGCCTGCAACGCGAAGTGTTTCTTAAGCCGTTGGCGCAAGTCGTCAACGTGGTCGAACGACGCCAGACCCTGCCGGTCCTGGCCAACCTGCTCGTCCAGGTGCAGGACGGGCAGCTGTCGCTGACCGGTACCGACCTGGAAGTCGAGATGGTGTCGCGGATCGCGGTCGACGACGCCGAGGACGGTGAGACCACCATCCCCGCGCGCAAGTTGTTCGACATCGTTCGTGCGCTTCCCGACGGCAGCAAGGTCACCATCAGCCAGAGCGCCGAGAAGATCACCGTATCGGCCGGACGTTCGCGCTTCACCCTCGCGAGTCTCCCGGCCAACGACTTCCCGGCGATCGACGAGGTGGAAGCGACCGAACGGGTCCGCGTGCCCGAAGGATCGCTGAAGGAGCTGATCGAGCGCACCGCGTTCGCGATGGCCCAGCAGGATGTCCGCTATTACCTCAACGGGCTCCTGTTCGACCTCCGAGATGGAAGCCTGCGCTGCGTCGCGACCGACGGCCATCGCCTGGCCTTGTGCGAAGCGCCGCTTGAAGGCGGCAACGGCACCAAGCGCCAGATCATCGTGCCCCGCAAGGGCGTGACCGAGCTGCAGCGCCTGCTCGAGGGTGGCGATCGCGAAGTCGAGATCGAGATGGGCCGTGGCCACATCCGCATCAAGCGCGACGATGTCACGTTCACCAGCAAGCTGATCGACGGTCGTTTCCCCGATTACGAAGCGGTCATTCCGATCGGTGCCGATCGCGAAGTACGGATCGATCGCGAGGTACTGCGTGCATCCCTGCAGCGAGCCGCGATCCTGTCGAACGAGAAGTACAGGGGCGTGCGCATCGAGGTGTCGCCGGGGCAGCTGAAGATCAGCGCGCACAACCCCGAGCAGGAGGAGGCGCAGGAAGAGGTCGAAGCCGACACCAAGGTCGACGACCTGGCCGTGGGCTTCAACGTGAATTACCTGCTGGATGCGCTGACCGCACTGCGCGACGAGCAGGTCATCCTGGCGTTGCGCGATGCGAACTCCTCGGCGCTGGTGCGCGAAGCGGGTAACGAGCGCAGCCGCCACGTGGTCATGCCCTTGAGGCTCTGAACCGTCGATTCGCTGGTACGTTCCACGTGGAACATCGAACACCCGGCCCCGGCCGGGTGTTTTTTTGCGCAGATCCGCTCCAGGGCGTGGGTCATCCTCCATTTGTTCGCACCTGTTCGCACCCCGGGGCGACCGCCTCGCGCGAACGCCTGACCGGCTCCTTGTCGCTGCATCGGTACAGGGATCTGTGCGGTGGCCCAATAGGGCCCGCCACCGCATGGCATTTGCAACGACCTACCGCCCTACCCTCCTCCCGATCCGGGCCAGCCTTTAAGCTATCGGCAATGCAGATCACCCGTCTCGACCTCCGCCGCTTCCGTCGCTTCGACGAGGCCACCCTGGCCCCGTTTGCCGGATTGAACCTGGTCACGGGTGACAACGGTGCCGGCAAGACGTCCCTGCTGGAGGCCATGCACCTGATGGCCTACGGACGAAGCTTTCGCGGCCGGGTTCGCGATGGGCTGCTGAAGGACGGCGCGGCGGACCTGGAAGTCTTCGTCGAGTGGCGGGAGCATCGGGTCCCCGGCGATTCCTCTTCCGTCCGCGTCCGCAGGGCGGGCCTGAGGCATAGCGGACAGGACTGGACCGGCCGCCTGGATGGCGAGAATGTCGCACAACTGGGTGACCTGTGCGCAGCACTGGCCGTCGTCAGCTTCGAGCCTGGCAGTCATGCGCTTGTGACCGGCAGTGCCGAGAACCGCCGCCGCTACCTCGATTGGGGCTTGTTCCACGTGGAACAGGAGTTCATGCCGCTCTGGCGCCGCTACGCCCGGGCCCTTAAGCAGCGTAATGCACTGCTCAAGAGCGGCAGGGTGCGTGATGGGCTGGAGGCCTGGGAGCGTGAGCTGGCCGAGGCTGGCGAGTCCCTGAGTCGACGCCGACAGCTGTATCTGGAAAGCCTGCACGACACCATGGCCCCGCTACTGGACCGGCTTGCGCCCGGCTTGGGCAGGGTCGACCTCGAATACCTCCCCGGTTGGAGGCGGGATGCGATGCCACTTGCGGACGCACTGTTGCTGGCCCGCGAACGCGATCTCCAGGCCGGTTACACCTCGGTCGGCCCGCATCGCGCGGACTGGAGGATCCGGTTTCCCGGGCTCCCGGGTCGCGAGGCCCTGTCTCGAGGTCAGGCCAAGCTCACCGCGCTCGCCGCGATCCTGGGCCAGGCAGCCCATCACGCCCATGCCCGGGGCGCCTGGCCCGTGATCGCGCTGGATGATCTCGGATCGGAGCTCGATCGTACGCATCAGGGGCGCGTCCTGGAGTGGTTGATGCAGACCGATGCCCAGGTGTTCATCACCGGTACCGAAGCGCCGGCGGCATTGGCGCGGGCGCACGTCGCGGTGAGCAGGTTCCACGTGGAACACGGAGGTGTGCACGAAGGGGTCGCCGGGCCCCCGACCTGAGCCGCGCCCGTCCGAGCGGGCCCGGCTGCTATACTCACGGGTCGCTTATAGCTAATGTGTCCTGACGCGTCGCGCTTCCGCGAACGCGTCGCCGGAGCCCGCTGCCGCAATGACCCAAACCGAGCACGATCCCTCGCCCGAGTCCTCGCAGGACCCGACCTCCGCCGCCGAAGCGCCCGCCAACCAAGCCTACGACTCCAGCAAGATCACCGTGCTGCGGGGTCTGGAAGCCGTGCGCAAGCGTCCCGGCATGTACATCGGCGATGT
This sequence comes from Marilutibacter aestuarii, assembly GCF_006546775.1. GTDB lineage: Bacteria > Pseudomonadota > Gammaproteobacteria > Xanthomonadales > Xanthomonadaceae > Marilutibacter > Marilutibacter aestuarii. The sequence continues at coordinate 20,714 of NZ_VICE01000145.1, read as the reverse complement.
CCACGACGGCACCGGCCTGCATCACATGGTGTTCGAGGTGGTCGACAACTCGGTCGACGAGGCCCTCGCCGGCCATGCCGACGATATCGTCGTGACCATCCACGAGGACGGCTCGGTCTCGGTGCTCGACAACGGCCGCGGCATGCCGGTCGACGTGCACAAGGAAGAAGGCGTTTCCGCGGCTGAGGTGATCCTCACGGTCCTGCACGCCGGCGGCAAGTTCGACGACAACAGCTACAAGGTCTCCGGTGGCCTCCACGGCGTCGGTGTGTCCGTGGTCAACGCCCTGTCCGAGCACCTGTGGCTGGACGTGTGGCGCGATGGCCACCACCACCGCCAGGAATACGCCATGGGCGAACCGCTGGCCCCGCTGCAGGTGCTCGAGCCGACGCAGAAACGCGGCACCCTGCTCCGCTTCAAGCCGGCGGCCAGCATCTTCACCGACACCGAATTCCACTACGACATCCTCGCCAAGCGCCTGCGTGAGCTGTCGTTCCTCAACTCGGGCGTCAAGATCACCCTGGTCGACGAACGTGGCGAGGGCAAGCGCGATGTGTTCCAGTACGAGGGCGGCATCCGTTCCTTCGTCGAGCATCTGGCTCAGCTGAAGACCCCGCTGCACCCGAACGTGATTTCGGTGTCCGGCGAAGCCAACGACATCACCGTGGACGTCGCGATCCAGTGGACCGACGCCTACCAGGAAACGATGTTCTGCTTCACCAACAACATCCCGCAGAAGGACGGCGGCACCCACCTCGCCGGCTTCCGCGCGGCATTGACCCGCACCCTGTCGAACTACATCGAACAGAACGGGATCGCCCGGCAGGCCAAGATCAGCCTGTCCGGCGACGACATGCGCGAGGGCATGATCGCCGTGCTGTCGGTGAAGGTGCCCGACCCCAGCTTCTCCTCGCAGACCAAGGAGAAACTGGTCAGTTCTGACGTCAAGCCGGTAGTTGAAAGCACGTTCGGCGCACGTTTGCAGGAGTTCCTCGAAGAAAACCCGAACGAGGCCCGTGCCATCTGCGAAAAGGTGGTCGACGCGGCGCGCGCGCGCGAAGCGGCCCGCAAGGCGCGTGACCTGACCCGCCGCAAGGGCGCGCTCGATATCGCCGGCCTGCCGGGCAAGCTCGCCGACTGCCAGGAGAAGGACCCCGCGCTGTCGGAACTGTTCATCGTCGAGGGCGACTCCGCCGGTGGCTCGGCCAAGCAGGGCCGCAACCGCAAGACCCAGGCGATCCTGCCGCTCAAGGGCAAGATCCTCAACGTCGAGCGTGCCCGCTTCGACCGCATGCTCGGGTCCGCCGAGGTCGGGACCCTGATCACCGCGCTGGGCACCGGCATCGGCAAGGACGAATACAACCCGGACAAGCTGCGCTACCACCGCATCATCCTGATGACCGATGCCGACGTCGATGGCAGCCACATCCGCACCCTGCTGCTGACCTTCTTCTACCGGCAGATGCCGGAGCTGATCGAGCGCGGCCACATCTACATCGGCCTGCCGCCGCTGTACAAGATCAAGCAGGGCAAGACCGAGCTGTACCTCAAGGACGACGCGGCGCTGGACGCCTACCTGGCCAGCCATGCGGTCGAGAACGCCAGCCTGGTACCGGCCGAGGGCGAACCGCCGATCACCGGTGCGGCACTCGAGGCGCTGCTGCTCGCCTACGCGTCCGCGCGCGAAGTGATCGCCCGCAACCAGCACCGCTTCGATCCGCGCGTGCTGGAGGCGCTGATCGACTTCACCCCGCTCGATGCCGCGCGCCTGCAGGACAACACCGACGAGCAGCACGAGCTCGACGCCCTCGCCGCGCGGCTCAACCGCAGCGGACTCGGACAGCCGCGCTACGCGCTGGCCCTACAGCCGGCCAACGACCTGCAGCCGGCCGCCCTGAGGATCGAGCGCAGCCACATGGGCCAGACCCAGGTCCAGCTGCTGCCGCTGGCGGCCTTCGAGGGCGGCGAGCTGCGTGCCCTGCGCGAAGCGGCCGACCAGCTGCACGGCCTGGTCCGCGATGGCGCGCAGATCATCCGTGGCAATCGCGCGCAGCCGATCAACAGCTTTGCCCAGGCCCAGGCCTGGCTGCTGGACGAGGCCAAGAAGGGGCGCCAGATCCAGCGCTTCAAGGGCCTGGGTGAAATGAACCCCGAGCAGCTGTGGGAGACGACGGTCAACCCGGAGACCCGCCGCCTGCTGCGCGTGCGCATCGAAGACGCGGTCGCTGCCGACCAGATCTTCAGCACCTTGATGGGCGACGTGGTCGAGCCGCGCCGCGAATTCATCGAGGACAACGCGCTCAAGGTCGCCAACCTCGACGTTTGAGCCCTGGCATGTCCGCACAGGAAGGCATGCCGGGCGCCTCGCTTCCGCCGCCGCTGGCGCCGCGCGCGGCGGCGGTCCCCCGGCCGATGGCGCCCCTGCCCGGCTTCTTCGTCGACCTGGGCATGGCGATCGGCCTGCTGGTCGCGCTCAGCACGCTCTTTTCGATCGCGGCCGCGGTGATCGAGGGCGCCACCGCGCTGTCGCGCGGCGAACCGCTCGCCCCGGATGGGCTGCTGCACGCGCTCGCCCAGCCCGACGCCCTGGTCATGATCTGGGTCACCCTGCTCGCGACCGGCGGTAGCGCCCTGATCGTCTACGCCCTGCGTGGTCGCGCGACGCCCGACGAACGGCGGCGTTCGCGCCAGGCCCTGTCGCGCCCTTCGACCTGGGGCTGGATGGCGCTGGTCGGCCTGGCCACCCTGGCGGCGAGCACGGCGATCGCCTGGCTGGGCAGGCAGCTGGGCAGCGAACCGGTGCCGACCAACCAGGCCATGATCCAGGCCGCGTTCGAGCAGAGCCCCCTGTTCATGTACGCCTTCGCCGTCCTCCTGGCGCCGGCATACGAGGAACTGCTGTTCCGGCGCGTGCTGTTCGGGCGCCTCTGGCGCGCCGGCCGGCCATGGCTGGGCATGGTGCTCAGCAGCGCGGCGTTCGCGCTGATACACGAGCTCCCGGGCGTGAGTGCCAACAGCTGGCCTGCAACCGTCCAGCTCTGGTTGACGTATGGCTTCATGGGCGCCGCGTTCGCCTGGGTCTATCGACGCACCGGCAGCCTGGGGACCGCGATCGGCGCCCACGCCCTCAACAACGCGGTCGCCTGCCTGCTGCTGGTTCTGGGCTACGCCTGAGCCCGTCACCACGCGCCCTGCACGAGGCTGGGATTACACCTTGTTAATCCAGCTTCGGCTACAACAACCCTTCCATCGACGGGGAGACCGCATGTTCGACGCATCCACCAAAAGCGCAGCCGCAGCCCGACGCCCGGCCACCACCCGCCTGCGGCTGGGCCTGCTGGCCGCCGCCAGCACCGTACTGGTCGCCGCGTGCGCCACCACCACCTCGCCCACCGGGCGCACCCAGGTGGTCGGCGCCGTGTCGCAGGAGCAGCTGCAGCAGATGGGCGTCCAGGCGTTCGATCAGGCCAAGAAGACCGGCAAGATCAGCACCAACAGCAGCCAGACCCGATATGTCCGCTGCGTCGTCGACAGTCTCACGCGACAACTGCCCGCGGCCCAGCAGACCGGGTGGGAAGTGGCCCTCTTCGTCGACGACTCGCCCAACGCATTCGCCCTCCCCGGCCGCAAGATCGGCGTCAACAGCGGCATCTTCAAGGTCGCCCTGAACCAGGACCAGCTGGCCACCGTCGTCGCCCACGAAATCGGGCACGTCATTGCGCACCATCATGACGAGCGCGTCACCCGCCAGATGGGTGCGCAGGCAGGCCTGGGCATCGTCGGCGCGATCGTCGGATCGGCCTACGGCCAGAACGCGGCCAGTGCGACCAGCCAGTTCGGCGGCGCCGCCGTCCAGGCGGGCCTGTTGCTGCCCAACAACCGCACCCAGGAGAGCGAGGCCGACGTGGTCGGCCAGCAGCTCATGGCCAAGGCCGGCTACGACCCGCACCAGGCCGTGGACCTGTGGCAACACATGATGTCGGCCGGCGGGAACCAGCCGCCGGAGTGGCTGTCCACCCATCCCAGCCCCGGGACCCGGATCCAGGAGCTGGAGCGGCGTGCCGACGGCCTCACGCCGACGTACCAGCAGGCGCGGGCCAGCGGCAATACGCCTCAATGCGGATAGGTATGGAGGGTAAAAGTGTGCGCCCTGCCCGACACGACCAGATCCGCATGGAAGGCAACCCCGTATCACCCTGTCGCACGTTTCTGGTAGCGTGACCGCCCCGCCGCCGAGCAACCCGTGTTGATCGGGCGCCCACCCGTCGAATCCACATTCGCTGCACCGACACAGAGAAGGTAATCCGATGAACCCATCCGCCCCCCGTCACCTCACCCTGCTCTCGGCCGCCATCGGCGCCGTGCTCGTGTTCGGCGGTGTCTCCCAGGCGAACGCGCAGACCGCCCACGACCGCGCCGAAGCCCGTCGCGAGCGCCACGCCCAGTCGGGCAGCGAGAAGGCCAGCGAGAGCGCCGACCAGTATCCCGACGCGACGCGCGAGGCCCCCAAGACCAAGGCATCGTCGAAGATGACGCCGCGGTTGAAGAAGATGATGGACGCCTACGACGACGACAATGGCGCCGAGGCGCGGGCGATCGCCGAGGAGATCATGGCCAGCGACAAGGCCAACGAATACGACAAGTCCTTTGCCGCGCAGATCGCCGCCCAGACCCTGTACGACGAGGACGACTCGGTGGGTGCGATCGCCGACCTGCAGAAGGCCCTGGACTACAACGGCCTGGACAACGACGCCCACTACAACGCGATGTTGATGATGGCCCAGTTGCAGCTGCAGGAAGAGCAGTACGACGCTTCCCTGGCGACGATCGACCGCTTCTTCGCCGAAACCAGGAGCACCAAGCCCGAGCACCTGATCGTCAAGGGCAACGCGCTGTACCGCATGGAGCGCTACCCCGAGGCGGCCACCGTCCTCAAGCAGGCCATCGACGCCAGCCCCGAGCCCCGCAACGACTGGCAGCAGATGCTGATGGCGACCTACTTCGAGACCGGACAGACCGCCGAGGCCAACGCCCTGGCCGAGTCGATCGCCTCGAAGAACCCCGGCGACAAGCGCGCGCAGATGAACCTCGCCGCGACCTACCAGCAGGGCGAGCAGTTCGACAAGGCCGCCGAGGTGCTGGAGAAGCTGCGTGCCTCGGGCCAGCTCACCGAGGACCGCGAGTACCGCCAGCTGTACTCGACCTACCTCAACATGGACGGCCACGAGGCCGACGCCGCCAAGGTGATCCAGGAAGGCCTGTCCAAGGGCATCCTGCAGGACGATTTCCAGAACAACCTGGCGCTCGCCCAGTCGCTGTACTTTTCCGAGCAGATCGCGCCGGCCATCAGCGCCTACGCCAAGGCCGCCCCGCTGGACGACGACGGCGAGACCTACCTGAACCTCGCCAGGATCTACTGGCAGGAAGACCGCATCCCCGAAGCCAAGGAGGCCGCACGCCAGGCGCTTGCCAAGGGAGTCAAGAACCCCGAGGACGCCAAGAAGATCACGGCCTTGTAGGGTGGGCATGCAATACGACAAAATGATGGGCTGCCACTTGGAATCTTCGGGTCCGATTTGGTATAACCTAGGAGGTTCGGGCAACGCGAAAGCAACCGCCCGGACTCGCTTAAACGCCCGCGGCGTCAGACGTTGCGGAATCACTTCCCGAGCTGACGGCGCATGACGCAAGACCTCGAAAACCACGTTCATAACGACAGTCGCGACGAAGGCCTCAACTGGGCCCGCATTGCCGGTATCACCATGGCGCTCACGGTGCACGCCGCAGCCCTGCTGCTGCTGCTCGCCCCGATGACCCCGCCTCCGGCAAAGCAGGAGAAGGAAGAGGTCACCCTCGTCAACCTGATCAAGCCACCACCGCCGCCGCCGCCGCCGCCGCCGCCGCCGCCGGAGCCGCCGAAAGAGCTGAAGCCGCCGCCAAAACTGGCGCCGCCGCAGCCGACCCCGGTGCCGCCGCCGCCGGAAGAGCCGCCGGTCGTGTTCGACGATCCGAGCCCGGTTGATGTCCAGGCCCCGCCGCCGGCCCCGCCGTCGCCGCCGCCGCCGGCCACCAACATCGGCTCCAGCGTCGACCCGTCGTCGCGTCGCCTGAACCCGCCGCGCTACCCGCCCACCGAGGCGCGCCAGGGCGTGGGTGGCACGGTCGTGCTGGTCATCAGCATCGACGCCAACGGCAACGTGCTGGACGTCTCGGTCGAGAAGTCGAGCCGCAACCGCAACCTGGACCGCGCCGCGATGGAAGCCGCACGCAAGTGGCGTTTCAACCCGGAGCAGCGCAACGGCGTCGCCGTCGCCAGCAAGGTGCGGGTCCCGGTCGATTTTGTCCCACCGCGCTGATCGGGCCGGCAGGACAAGTAGTCAGGTACAAGTCGCTCCACCCTTTCCAGCTTCACTTCATCTAGTACAAGCTTTTTCCTTCCACGACATTCAAAGGTAAGCGTCATGCTGCAGGAAACCACCACCGCTGCCACTGCCGGAGGCTCCAACGCCGAAGCCCTCCAGCAGATGAGCTTTGGCCACATGATCCAGAACTTCGATCTGGTCGCCTGGATCGTGTTCATCACCCTGGTCACCATGTCGATCCTTTCGATCTACTGGATGATCTACAACTTCGTGCGCAACCTCCGCCTGCGTTCCAGTTCGGATCGCGTCATCAGCACGTTCTGGGAAACCCCGAACGCGCAGGACGCCATCCGCTACATGGAAGAGCAGCCCAGCAGCGAGCCCTTCTCCAAGATCGCGCTCGATGCCGCCCAGGCCGCCTCGCACCACCAGCGCCATGAAGGTTCGCGCCTGGTCGAGTCGCTCAACCGCTCCGAGTTCGTCGATCGCGCCCTGCGCCAGGCCGTGACCCGCGAAAGCGCCCGTCTGGATTCCGGCCAGACCCTGCTCGCGTCGGTCGGTGCCACCGCGCCGTTCGTGGGCCTGCTGGGTACGGTCTGGGGCATCTACCACGCCCTGATCCGCATCGGCATGAGTGGCAACGCGTCGATCGACGCCGTCGCCGGTCCGGTCGGTGAGGCGCTGATCATGACCGCCATCGGTCTGTTCGTCGCCATCCCGGCGGTGCTCGCGTTCAACTTCTTCACCCGGGCCAACCGCGTGACGAACAGCAAGTTCGACACCTTCGCGCACGACCTGCACGACTTCTTCGCCACCGGCTCGCGCGTTGGCGACGTGGCAGGCAAGCGCTAACAGGCCCCGTCGTCACACACGCGATTTTGGAGTTCGAACATGGCTTTCAGTTCTGGCGGTAGCGGCGGCGCAATGGCCGACATCAACGTCACACCGCTGGTGGACGTGATGCTGGTGCTGCTCATCATCTTCATGATCACCGCGCCTCTGATGACGCACAAGGTGAAGGTGGACCTGCCCGAGGCCAACCTGGAGAAGAAGCAGGAGCCCCTCCCGACGCCGCCGATCACGGTGGCCGTGCAGGATGACGGTTCGTTGTTCTGGAACGACGAGCCCGTCACCAAGGAGATGCTCGAAAGCCGCTTCTCGGTCGAGGCGCAGAAAACGCCCCAGCCCCAGGTCAACGTGCGTGGCGACAAGACCACCAAGTACCGGATCGTCAACGATGTCGTGAAGACCGCGCAGGCCCAGGGCATGCGCAAGGTCGGATTCGTCACCGTCCGCGACCGTAGCAACTAAGGGAGCCCACCGATGGCATTCACAACGGGTGGTAGTGGTGCAATGGCCGACATCAACGTCACGCCCCTCGTGGACGTGATGCTGGTGCTGCTGATCATCTTCATGGTGACGGCGCCCATCGCCAGTTACCCGGTCGACATCGCCCTGCCGCAGCGGAGCACCAACCCGCCACCGCAGGTCAGCGATCCGCCAGCGCCGATCAAGCTGCGGATCGATGCATCCGGCACGGTGTACTGGAACGACTCGCCGACCCCGGTCGACCAGCTCCAGCAACGCATGACCGCCGAAGTCGCCAAGGACCCGAGCAACCAGCCGCTGCTGGAGCTCGACGCCAGCGGCGACGCCGCCTACGGCGTGCTGGCCAAGGTCCTGACCGCGGCCAAGAATGCGGACATGCAGAAAATCGGATTCGTCGAGGCCAACTGAGCCCCGCGCATCCGATCCATGTTTACCGTCGTGTAGCAAGAAGCGTTTACCGTCGTGTAGCAAAATTGGACGCCGCCCTCCGGGGCGGCGTTTTTTATGGGTCTTCTCCCAACTGAGTCGGATCAAGGTGCATGGCTGACCCGGCTAGCCAGCGAGTGACGATATCCCAGCGCACTGCGCTGGGCAGGGGGTAGACCTGCCGGACATCGGTCGCCCCAGGGCCGTAGGGTGGGTCGAGCCGAAGGCGATACCCATCATGGCTTCCGGCCACTACGGACGATGGGTTTTGCTTCGCGCAACCCATCCTGCGTTGCAACGCCACCACCTTTCGTCATCCCAGCGAACGCTGGGGTGGGGCTGACCGCTTGCGCGGCACTGCCGCGCGGTCTGGGCGAACGCCGAGCGCGTTGCGCTGGGTCGGCGAATATCTGCCCAGCCCTGCCAAAAGCTGGATCCCAGCGTGCGCGGCGATGATGGCGCGCGCGGTCTGCCGGCCGCGTCGCCCGGATAAGCGAAGCGCACCCGGGGACCCGGTATGAGGGGGGCCACTTCACGACACGCCAAGCGCCTCGGGCCAAGTGCCGTGCCGACCAGGCGCCCAGGGCGATGGGCGAGGACAAGGACGCAAGCAAATGCTGGATCACAGCGTTCGCCGAGACGCCGCCGTTTGCGGGCTTCCGGACGGTGGTCGCGCCCAGCCTCGCCTTGGGTGTTCGCAGGCTGCCTGGGCCGGCCGCGCACCCTGTTCCCCCCAGTTGGGACGGCAACCTTCTTTCCTGGGTCCTCGTCATGGCCGCCCCAAGCTGGAAGGCCGGGGTAGCGGGCGTCGCTCGAGCGCCCCGAGCAACCCTCTTCGAGTGAGTCATCCGCTACCGGGACACATCGACCATCGGGTGCACGCACGGGCCGCCTGGCGCGAGCTCGTGCCGCCGATTGCACGACCCGCCCGGACAGGCGTAGTGTCGAAGGCGGGTCTCTCGCCCGGCACAGGAGGTGTACATGGCCGTCTCCCAGTCTTCCGTGTTCTCCGAATCCGCCCGCGGCGATGCCGCGCTCTCGCAGATCAACATCACGCCCCTCATCGACGTGATGCTGGTCCTATTGATCATCTTCATGGTCATTTCGCCGGTGGTGGGCCTCAACCTGGACGCCAGGCTCCCGCAAGCCAACCGGGAGGCAACGGCGCCCACCGTGCCACCCTTGCAACTGGTCGCGCAGGCCGATGGCCGCTACCGCCTCGATGGCGTCGTGCACGGGCTGGATACCCTGCGGAGTGCACTGGTACAGAGCGCGGCGAACGACCCCGAGCGTGTCCTCATGGTCAGCGCCAGCGCCGACGCCGACTACCAGGCCTTTGCCAATGCACTCGCCACGGCCGAGGCCAGCGGCATCCGCCAGATCGCCCATGGCCAATGACGGCACGCGCGCGAAGCGGGGCGACCCGCTTCGCCCGCCCTGCACCCGCGGATAGCCGCATGTCGCAGACGCACCCTGCCGATCCGGAGGTGGCGGCCTTCCTGCGGGACCTGGACCACCCGCGCAAGGACGTCGTCCTTGCCCTGCGCGGACTCGTGCTCGACGCCAATCCCGCCATCGGCGAAGCGATCAAGTGGAATGCACCGAGCTTCCATACCCGCGAGCATTTCGCCACGATGCACCTGCGCTCGCCGCATGCGGTACAACTGGTCCTGCACATGGGGGCGAAGAAGCGGCAGATGCCGGAGAACGCCATCGACGATCCCGCGGGGCTGCTGGCCTGGCGGGGGGCGGACCGGGCGATCGTCGCACTGCCTGACCTCGCGGCCCTCGAAGGCGACCGAGGGGCCCTGACGGCCATCATCCAGCAGTGGATCGTGCAGCTGTGAGTCCGCCCGGACTGGCGGGAACCGCTCAGGCGCGACGCGTGCCGTCCACGATCGCGCGATACGCTCGCACGGTGGGCTCCAGCCCCGCATAGAGGGCTTCACTGACCAGGGCGTGTCCGATGGAGACTTCCAGGACGTTGGGAACGGCGGCGAGGAAGGCGCCCAGGTTCGCCTGGCTGAGGTCGTGGCCGGCATTGACCGCGAGCCCCGCCGCCCGGGCCCGTCGCGCGGCGCCGGCGAAGCGCGCGAGCATCGCTTCGGCGTCGCCCGCCTCGAAGGCTTCGGCATAGGGCCCGGTGTAGAGCTCGACCCGGGCGGCGCCGCAATCGGCGGCGCGCGCGATGCTGCAGTCCGCCTCGGCGGCGTGGGCATCGGCGAACAGGCTGACCCGGCACCCCAACCCCTTCAACTCGTCCACCAGCGGACGCAGCGCCTCGCCGTCGCGGACGAAATCGAAGCCGTGGTCGGACGTGATCTGGCCGTCGCCGTCGGGCACCAGGGTGGCCTGGGCCGGCCGGACCTCGCGGCATAGCGCGATGAAGCCCGGGTAGCCGGGGCGGGGCGGGGCGAAGGGGTTGCCCTCGAGGTTGAACTCGACCCCGCGCTCGCGCGTCAGCGCCGCGAGCGCGCGGACGTCATCCGCGCGGATGTGGCGTGCATCCGGGCGCGGGTGCACCGTGATGCCGTGTGCGCCGGCGTCCAGGCAGGTCCGCGCGGCGCGCACCACGTCGGGCTCCGCGCCGCCGCGCGAATTGCGCAGCACCGCGATCTTGTTGACGTTGACGCTGAGGAGGGTCATGCCATCGAAGCGTTGCGAGCCGCGCTCAGCGCGGCCCGTCGGTGTTGCTCATGGCGGCCTTGCGCGCTTCGGCCTGCTCGCGCAGGCGCCGCATCTCCTCTGGATCGATCGCATGGCTGATATCGCGACTGCGGCTGCCGACCCGACGGGCCAGTAGCCCCATGACCCAGGCGACGAAGAGGGCCAGCGAGACCAGCAGCCAGACCGCCACCAGGGCCGGCGAGGAGGACTTGAACGCCACGGCCAGCGAAGCCAGCGCAAGCAGCAGGAACAGCCAGGGCATCATGGCGGCAATCCGTGCATTGAAGAGGTAACAAGAGTGTAACTGCGACCGCGCGCGGCTCAAGCCCGGCCGTCCCGGCGACCGGGGCCATCCGTCGGCGTCGATGGATGCCTAGAGCAAGGGCGAGACGAGCCTGGCCAGCGCCTCGGGCAGGCGCACCCGCCACAGCGCCCGGTTGCGCTCGGCCTGCACCGGCACGGCGGTCGCGCACTCGCCTTCGATAAGCTTGGCCATCTGCCGGCACAGTGCCTTGTCCCTGAACAGGACCGAGACCTCGAAGTTCAGACGGAAGCTGCGGTTGTCGAAGTTGGCGCTGCCCAGCAGCACGAGGTCCTCGTCGCACAGCAGGGCCTTGGTATGGAGCATCCGCGGACCGTACTCGTAGATCCTGACTCCTGCCTGCAGCAGCTCGTCGAAGTAGGAGCGGGCGGCATACGTGACCAGCAGGCTGTCGCTCCGCTTGGGCACCAGCAGGCGGACATCCAGCCCGCCCAGGGCGGCCGAGGTCAGCGCCATGCGCGCGGCTTCGCCGGGCACGAAGTAGGGCGTGACCAGCCAAACCCGCTTGCGTGCGTCCTGGATCGCCGAGACGTTGAGCCGGTGGATCGCCTCCCAGGGCGAGTCCGGACCCGAGGGGATCACCTGGGCCGGGACCGCGCCCACGACCCGGTTGGGATGGGCGAGGCTCAACGGCGGTTCGCCGGTCGCGTAGGCCCAGTCTTCGATGAACACCAGTTGCAGCTCGAGCACCACGTTGCCTTCCAGGCGTACGTGCAGGTCGCGATACGCATCCTCGCGACGGCGCTCGTCTTCCTCGTCGGTGATGTTGATGCCGCCGGTGAAGGCGACCCGGCTGTCGATCACCACGATCTTGCGGTGGCTGCGCAGGTTCAGCCAGGGGCGCTTCCAGAAGAAGCGCAGCTTCATCGGGTGGAACCAGGCCATCTCCGCACCGGCCTCCAGCAGGGGCGCGATGAAGGCGTGCCGGCACTTGCCCGACCCGACCGCGTCGATCAGCAGGCGCACCTTGACGCCGGCGCGCGCCCGCTCGATCAGCGCATCGCGCAGCGCGGTACCGATGTGGTCGGGCTGGAAGATGTAGTACTCCAGGTGGATGTGCTCGCGCGCCTGTGCCACCGCTTCGAGCAGCGACTCGTACTTGGCGCCGCCATCGATCAGCAGCTCCACCTTCGACGCCGTGGTCGGCGGCAGGCCGGTGATCGACTGGCCGAGGCGTGCCAGCTCGATGGCATCCGGATCCGGGGTGAGGCCCGCCGGCGGGCTGGGCAGGCTGGCGCGGGTCTGCCGGCGCGCCATGGACTTGCGCCGGATCCTCTGCGGCCCGAAGAAGTAATAGATCAGGAAGCCCAGGTAGGGCAGGGCGGCCAGGCTGATCAACCAGCTCAGCGTCGCCACCGGCTCGCGCTTTTGCAGGATGATCCAGCCGCCGATCCAGACCAGGTAGATCGCCCATCCCGCGATCAGGTAAAGGTGCAGGTTGTCGGCGTCGAACAGCGACGACCCGATCGAGGCGAATGACAGCATGGAGGGGTGGGACTCCGTTGGGCGGGGCCACGGCGGTCGTCGTGGCGGCTGCGACGGGACCGGCGTAGGCTTGAGGCATGGATGATGCCCGGAAAGCGCTGTCGCCGGATCCACGCCGCGTGAAGGGGCGGGGCGCGGGCTCGTATGTGAGCGGGCGCTTCGCGGTCACCACGGCCGAACCCGAGGACGATGGCTGGGGTTCGCTGGGCGAGGCCCTGGCCGACCAGCCCAACCCGGCCACACGCGTCCAGGAGGAGCGTGCCCGCAGCATCATCAGCCGCAACGACTCCCCCGACATCGGCTTCAGCCAGTCGGTCAATCCGTACCGGGGTTGCGAGCACGGCTGCGTCTACTGCTTCGCGCGGCCCTCGCACGCCTACCTGGACCTGTCGCCGGGACTGGACTTCGAAACCCGCCTGTTCGCCAAGACCAATGCCGCCGAGCGTCTGCGCCATGAGCTGTCCCGGCCGGGGTATCGCTGCGCGCCGATCGCCCTGGGCATCAACACCGATGCCTACCAGCCCAGCGAACGCCGCTATGGCATCACCCGGGCCTGCCTGGAGGTGCTGGCCGACTGCAGGCACCCGGTGAGCTTTGTCACCAAGAGTGCCTCGATCCTGCGCGATATCGAGCTGTTGTCCGAACTTGCGAGCAAAAAGCTGGTCACGGTCTACGTCTCGGTCACCACCCTCGACAACCGCCTGGCCGCGCGCATGGAGCCTCGCGCCTCGGCGCCCCACAGTCGCCTGAAGGCGATCCGCCGGCTGAGCGAGGCCGGCGTGCCGGTCGGGGTGCTGGTGGCCCCGGTCATTCCCATGATCACCGATGCCGAGCTCGAGGCGATCCTGGAAGCCGCCCGCGAGGCCGGGGCGGCCGCCGCTGGCCATGTGCTGCTGCGGCTGCCGCACGAACTCAAGCAGGTCTGGCGCGAATGGCTGGCGCTGCATTATCCCGAGCGCGCCGCGCACGTGATGAGCCTGGTCCAGCAGATGCGCGGCGGCAAGGACTACGACAGCCGCTTCGGCACCCGCCTGCGCGGCGAGGGCCCCTTCGCCGCGCTCATCGCCCAGCGCTTCGCCAAGGCATACCGGCGCCTGGGCTATGCGCGGCTGCCGCCGCTGGACTGCAGCCACTTCGTCCCGCCGCGACCGGTCACCCCGCAGGGCGAGCTGTTCTGAAACCCCACGGGGCCGTAGTGGGCGACGAGCCAGGTACGTGGCGCCCCAACGTTTTCTGCGCCCGGATCCCTGCTCCCGAAGGGTGCAACAAGCAAAGCGCATTGCACCCTCCATGCGGCATGGGCGCGATGCGTCGGATTGTGGATGCGTCGGATTGAGCTAGAGGCCAATGGCTGGATCCCAGCGTTCGCTGGGATGACGACCGGGGCGGCGTCGGCAGGCGGGGCGACGCGCTTGCTTTACAGCGGGGACGCGGAATCGGGTCAAGTTCGTCTATCAGGGGTGGCTGCGATGAGCGGCGAAAATGCCGCGTTCCCATTCCCCATTCCCCATTCCCCATTCTCGCCCTCAGATCCCGCCGAAGCCCCCCGGCATCAGCGGGCCGCCCAGCCACAGCCAGCGGGCGATCCACGCGCTGGTGATGGCCAGCAGGATCGACAGCGGCAGGCCGATGCGGATGAAATCGCTGAAGCGGTACTGGCCCGGTCCCAGGATCAGCAGGTTGCCGTGGTGCCCGATCGGCAACAGGAAGGTGACCACCGCGCCCAGCGCGGTGCAGACCACGAACGGAGTCGGCGGCAGGCCCAGTGACTGCGCCAGCGAGATCGCGATCGGCCCCAGCAGCACCGTCGTCGCCGCATCCGAGAGGATCTGCGACAGCAGGCCGGCAGCCGAGAACATCACCAGCAGGATCATCAGCGGCGACCACGTCGCGACCACCTGCAGCAGGCCCTGGGCGAGGAGGGCGGCGGTGCCGGTCTGCTCCATCGCGATGCCCAGCGGAATGACGCCGGCGATCATCACGAAGATGCGCACGTCGACCTCGCGGTAGGCCTGTTCGATATCCACGCAGCGGGTGGCGACCATGGCCACCGCGCCGAGCAGGAAGGCCAGCGGCACCGGCAGCCACTCCGTGGCCGCGGCGAGGATGGTCGCGCCCATCACCATCAGCGCGATGGGCGCGCGCACGCGGCGCTTGGCCTCGCCGGCAAAGGGGACCAGCATCAGGAAGCCGTGGTGCGCGGCCAGCTCGGCGAACCGCGCCGGCTTCCCCCACAGCACCAGCAGGTCGCCTTCGCGCAGGCGGGCGTCGGCGATGCGCGGGGCGATCGTCGCGTCGCGCCGCCACAGGCCGGCGATCACCGCGTGGAAGCGGCGCGAGAAGTCGAGTTCGCGGATCGAATGGCCAATGAACTCCGAACCGGGCGCGACCACCGCCTGCACCAGCTGGGCGTCGCCGTCGCCGGTCACGGTGTCGCCGAAACGCGCCACGGCATTGAGGTCCAGGCCCGGGTCGTCGTGCAACGAGGCCAGGGTGTCGGCCGAGGCCTCCACCAACAGCACGTCGCCGCTGATCATCGGGCTGCTTTCGCTGAGGTCCTTGCGCAGCTTGCCGTCGCGCATCCAGCCCACGAGACCGAACTTGTCGCCCAGCGCACGACGCAGCTCCGACAGGGGCCGCGTGCTCCAGCGCGAGCCCTCCACCACCAGCAGCTCGGTGCGGTAGCGGTCCAGACGCAGGTATTCGTCGTCGCCACTGTCGCCGCCGCGCTTGGGCAGTAGCCAGTGGGTCAGCAGCATGTAGACCAGCCCGATCAGCACCAGGGCGATGCCGATGGGCGTGATCGAGAAGATTCCCAGGCTCTCCGCGCCAGTGCGCTGGATCAGATTGTTGGCCAGCAGGAAGGCCGGCGCGCTGACCAGAGTCAGCGTGGTGCCCAGCGAAGCGGCGAAGGACATCGGCATCAGCAGGCGCGAGACCGACAGCTTCCGCTGCCGCGCGAACCGGCTCAGGATCGGCAGCATCATCGCCGTCACCATCACGTGGTGCGTGAACGAGGACAGCGCCGCGACCACCGGCATGACCACCGAAATCGCCCGCGTTTCGCTGTGTCCGCCGATCCGCCCGATCCACTGGCCGATGCGCTCGGTGATGCCGGTCGCGGCCAGTCCGCCGGAGATGATGAACACCGCCGCGACGATGATGGCCGGTTCGCTGGCGAAGCCCGACAGGGCCTGCTTAGAGTCGAGGATGCCGGTCAGCACGAGCGCCAGCAGGCTCAGCATCGCGGTGACGTCCACGCGCAGGCGTTCGCTGACGAACAGGTACAGCGTGCCCGCGAGGATCAGCAGGAACGCCACCTGCTGCCAGGACACCTGGGTCAGCAACGTCTGCAGGAAGGCGGGCGCGGGGACATCCATGGGCCGCATTGTGAGGCATACGGAGGCGATTGCCTGCACCGTCCCATCACGACGGCGCTCGTTACACTAAGGGCATCGAAACACGAGTGGTCCCGATGTCTCCAACCGCAACGCTTTCGCGCCTGCCAGGCGATGATGCACTCCGCCTGGTGATGGCCGCGTCGGGCATCGGCATGGCGATCTGCGACATCGAGGGCCACTGGAAGGAGGTCAACCCGGCGTTGTGCGCGATGCTCGGCTACGAGGCCGGGGCGTTGCTCGGACATGCGGCCCGCGAGGTCACCCATCCCGACGACATCGCGCCCAGCCGAGAGCTGCTCCGGCGCATCACCGACGAGCCCGGGCTGCTGCTCGAGGCGCGCAAGCGTTACCTCCGCCGCGACGGCTCCGTGCTCTGGGCCCAGGTCAACATTGCCATGCTGCGCGATGCCGGCGGCGAGCCGATCTGCATCCTCGTGCAGATCCGCGACATCGGCGCGCAGCTCGCGCACGAGAGCGAGATGGAGGCCAGCGCCGTGCACCGCAGCGCCGAGCTCGAGGCCTCCAACCACCAGCTGCAACTGTTCGCCGATGCCGTCGCCCACGACCTGCGCGCGCCGCTGCGATCGATCCTCAGCTTCTCCGAGCGCCTCGGCCAAACGCTGGGCGAGGACATCGACGCCGACGCCCAGGACTACCTGCAGCGCATCAGCGCCTCCGCGCGCCGCATGTCCGAGCTGCTCGCCGCGCTGGGCCGCCTGTCGCGCGCCACCCGCGCCGAGCTCAACCCGCAGCCCGTCGACCTGAGCATGTTGGCGGACTGGGTCCATGCCGAACTGCTGGATGCCGAGCCCGAACGCGAGGTCAGTGTCGACATCCAGTCCGGTCTCACAGTCCAGGGAGACGAGCGCCTGCTCAAGGTCCTGCTCGACGAGCTGCTGGGCAACGCCTGGAAGTTCACCCGCGGCTGCGAAGCGGCCCGGATCGAATTCGGGGGCGAGCCGCGCGAGGGCGTGCTGAACCTGTACGTCCGTGACAACGGCACGGGCTTCGACATGCGATACGTGCATAAACTGTTCGAACCGTTCCAGCGCCTGCACAGCCAGGACGATGGAGGCGGACACGGGCTCGGCCTGACGATCGCCCAGCGCGTGGCCATGCGCCACGGCGGACGCCTGCAGGCCGAATCCCGACCCGGTCACGGCACCACGCTGTCCATAGAGCTGCCGGCCGGTCCATCCTGAAGGGGGGAGCCATGCCATGGATAAAGTGATACTGCTGGTCGAAGACAACCCGGACGACGTCGAACTCACCCGCCTCGCCTTCGACGAGGCCAAGATCGCCAACCGCCTCGTCGTCGTCGGCGACGGTGCCGAAGCCCTGGACTACCTGTTCGCCCGCGAGGCCCACGAAGCCCGCGACCCGCGCGACCTCCCCTCGATCATCCTGCTCGACCTCAACCTGCCCAAGGTCGACGGCCGCGAAGTGCTGCAGGCCATCCGCGAGGACCCCCGCACCCGCACCATCCCCGTCGTGGTGATGACCACCAGCGCCGAACCGATGGACATCGAAGGCTGCTACTCCCTCGGCGCCAACAGCTACATCCAGAAACCCGTCGACTTCGAACAGTTCGTCTGGGCGGTCAAGCAGGTCGGCCTCTACTGGCTGGTTTTGAACCAGGCGCGGACTGCCTGAGGGCGTGGTCCATGAATCACGGGAATCGCCCTGAGTGGTTACCTCGTTCCCAAGACCCTCCCTACTAGGCGGATCCAGGCGGGACCTGCGCTTCAACGGGCTTTCATGTATTGCAGGAATTGTCTGATCGGGGCTACTCTGACCCTCTACCCGGGGGGAGCCGGGTGTTCACAATCTTTTCAAAGACGTCAGGGAGGACGTTTGTGCGGTCTTCCCAATGGGGGAGGACCATGCGTAATACGGATCTCGCGCTATCAGCTTCTCGTAAGCCCAAGCTGATCATTCTGGCGCTCGCCCTTGCAGCGGGGGCGTTTTATTCCCAGATTTCTGTCGCGGAAGAAGAGCCTGTCGTGGTCGACGGGGGCAGTTGCAGTGACTGGGGGATGGTTAGGTGGGCGGGTGGATGTATCGACCCTTCCGTTTACGATTACATCGTAAACCAGGGCATAGGGGGCGCTGGTGGCGGTGATGGCCAAAATCCGCCCGGGGTCGGAGTAGGGGGAGGCTCCGACAATTCCCAGCAGTCGAACGACAAGACCCAATCCGACTGTGGCGAGACTTCCGGAAACCCTGTGGTCCTCTACAGCGGGAACAAGGTCGAGCCTGAGCTCGATTTCTCCACTGGCGGAGAGATGGGGCTCTACCTCCAGCGTACCTACAATCACTATTGGAGCGCGACCGGGCTTTTTGGAAGCTACTGGATAAGCAACTTCGATTACACACTCGCGTCCTCCTCGAACGGAAGCATCCTTTGGGCGCAACGCCCTGATGGCCGACGCGTCAAGTTTGTACAGGATTCGTCGGGCACCCGCTGGAACGAAGTCCGTCCAACGCCTGTCGCTTACATCCTGGCGAATCCGGACGGAAGTTACACCCTGCATAACGAAGAGCGAGGTACCGAACGCTACAACTCAGAGGGCTACATTCTCGAGCGCAAGAATGAACGTGGAATCTCGTGGACATTTGCATACTCGGGCAGGTACTTGCAAACGGTGACGCACACGTCTGGCCGTAGCGTCAATTTCATCTGGAACGGAGCACAACTGATCGAAGTCAGGGATCCGGCAGGCAACTCCTACCAGTATTCCTACCATCCAGCCGTATTCGGAGTCAGCCTCCACAGATTGGCGAGCGCGACGTTGCCTGGTGCTCCGACTACAACCATCAGCTATCACTACGAAGACTCCCGGTTCCCCGGAGCCCTTACAGGCAAATCCTTCAATGGAGTTCGCTACTCAACCTTTTCCTACAACGCGGATGGCCGTGCCATCAGCACGGAGCACGCCGGAGGGGTCGAGCATTTTGGATTCAGCTACATCGTTAACGCGACGGAACAGGTAACTCCACCGCCCCTGCCTCCGCCGCCCGGCGGCTACTTGCCGGGTGAGGGTGGGGGGGGATGGTGCGAGTATCAGTCTGGAGAAGGGCGGATCTGCTACGAGCCACTCTCCGTGGGTGGGCCGGTCGCACTTGCGTCGATGGCAACCGCCAGCTCGACGACTTCTACCAGCGGAACGAAGACGATTCCGTCGGACCTGGAGGTTCACGTCACGAATCCGCTGGGCCGTACAAGCGTGCATCATTACGCCGGTGACAAGAAGGTCGCGACAGAGGGGATTGAAACCAGCAATTGTCCGTGGTCCTTGGCGACAATCACGTACGACGAAAATGGCAACCGTGACACCACGGTCGATTCCCGTGGCAACATCACGGATTACGATTACGATTCGCATGGTCACTTGCTTCAGAAGATCGAGGCGAAGGGCCAGGCATCCAGCCGGACAACGACTTACGGTTGGGACGAAATCAACAACCGAATGACTCGCAGGACTGTTCTCGGCGATAGTGAAGAGCTGCTTGGGTACACGGCCGACGGTCGACTCAGCAGCATTGCTGTTAAGAACCTCTCAAGTGTTGGCGTCTCGAATCAGGTCAGGACAACGACGTACTCCTACACGAAGCATGCCAATGGAATGCCCGCATCGATGACCATCGATGGACCCATGGCAGACGATGACGTCACCTACGCCTTCAGTGCGAGTGGAGACCTGACATCGGTTCGCAATGGATTGGGCCACACGACGATGTATTCGGGCTACAACGCACTCGGTCAAGTCGGCAAGGTGGTTTCACCCAATGGCGCGATCAACGAGTACACATATGATGCCCGCGGGCGAAGGATCACGACCAAATTCCTGGTCAACGGTGAAGCACAGACCACCAGCTACACCTACGACGGTGCGGGTCGCCTGGTCGCGGTTACCTCGCCCGACAATGTCACCATTAGCCGCGAGTATGACGCCGCAGGCCGTGTGCTTCGCGAGTATCAGAGTGAGGTTGGGGGCACCTTTGCCGTCAAGAGGTACACGTACAACAATGCTTCCCTGGTCACTTCGGTCGCTGTAGAGCGCACTACCGCGATTGCACTCCCGACTGGCGTACCCGTAGTGACCGTCTCCGCAAGCGGTCTGGGCGACTTCACTGTGGGTTGGTCTGCGGTATCTGGCGCGGAGTCGTACTCCCTGCATCAGAAAGTGGATGGTGGGAGCTGGACTCAGGTGTACGCTGGGACTGGCCGTACGAAATCGTTCACGAGTCGGCCCACCGGGACGTACGCGTTTCGCGCCAGGGCTTGCAACGCTGAGGGTTGTTCGGCCTGGTCTACCAGCGCAAGCATCTATGTGGCACCTGCGACACCACTCTTGACTGCTCCGGCGACGGATAATAGTGGGACCTTCGCCGTTAGCTGGGGCGCAATCTCAGGTGCCAGCAGCTATCGTCTGGAGCAGCGCTACGGCAGCGGCAACTGGACGGAGATTTACAACAGCACCGGCACCAGCAAGGCAATGTCGGGACTGACCAATGGCAGCTATGAATACCGGGTCCGGGCTTGCAATGACGGCGGTTGCAGCAGCTACTCTGCTACCAGGACGACGGTCGTGACGTTTCCGCCGGCATCGCCTCCCACGGTGAATGCTCCCGCCACGGACAACAACGGCGCCTACGCCGTGACCTGGACGTCGGTCAGCACGGCCACGCGCTATGAGCTGGATCAGCGCAAGGATGCAG
>NZ_VICE01000144.1 GCF_006546775.1 Marilutibacter aestuarii | reverse complement strand
CGCCGGCACCGCGATCGACTGCGGCGCGCGCGACGGGCGCGCGGGGTGTTTCCTTGTGGGACTTGCGCCCCGTTGTAACGACGTGACAGGTCGTTGTTGGAGCGGGAATCGAACCCGCGACAGCCGGACCCAGGATCCGGTGCTCTACCCAGCTGAGCTATCCAGTGGTGGAAACGAGCGGGAGTCGAACCCGCGTCCTGCGGCACCTGGCCGCTGCTCTACCGCCGAGCCATCGTTCCGGTCATGGAGCGCCTCCTCGCGGGCCCGGGCATACGCCACGGCATCGCCGCGCGCACCGGACGGAACCGGAGTCCGTACCGCAGGGACCCGTCTGGAAGACGCTCCGCATTGCCGTCCCTCGCGGGACGCCAATTCGTGTGCGATCGCATCGGACCGTCGCCCGTGCCGAAGCATCAGGGCACGACGCGGCGCGCGTGGCGCGCAGCGTCTCGCGGCGATCCCTGCCTCGCGGCGACCGGGGTCGTGCGCGGATGCTTCGGGAAGGCGCGATGCAATCGCGTGTTGAGGGTGGGGAAGACCAGGCCTTTGCGAACGCCAAAGAAAAACGCCCCCGGGTGGTGGACCCGAGGGCGTTCGCGTGCCTCGGGAGGTCGGGGTGGCCGACCTCCCGGAAAGGAGGTCAGTCGTGCAGGTCCAGCGTGTCGCGCGGCGCTTCGACAAGACTGCCGGCAAGCGCATGCATGAACGCGTGCATGCCAGGGCCCTGGGGCCGCAGCGCGCGTGCGTGGTCGATGTGCTTGGCGGAATTCATGGCGTGATGTCCTTGCGGAACCTGTCGTTTCGTCTGGCGCGGACGGTGCGTCCACGGCGAAGGCGGCGAACGATACGCCGCATCGATCCTGCATGCAAGCGCCGTCCGTCGGCCGCGAGCGGTACATCGAACGCGCGCGTGTCACCTGGGTGACAGCGATCGCGTCGGGCGCTCCGCAGACTCCACGCCACCAGGGACGACAGGGAGCAGGGACGATGGGGGCGATGGAGTCGAAGGATCGACGCGGGCGCGGCGACGAGGGCGTCAGCGCGCAGGACCGGATGTTCGTGGAGTCATGGAAACGGGTGCGACCCGAACTCTCGCGCCGGGCGCGACGATTGGCCGATGGCCATGTCGACCGCGCGGAGGACCTGCTGTCGGCGACCGCGATGAAGGCCATGCTCTTCATGCGTCGCTCGCCCGAACTGATGACCGACCCCGACGGCTTCCTGTTCGTGGTGCTGCGGCACGTGTTCCTCGACAACATCCGTCGCCAGCAACGCGAGCGTGGCGTGTTCGACGACAACGTCGAGGCGGACGACGACAGGATGGCGTCGAACACGGCCGTCCTGTCCCAATCGCAGCGCATCGAACTCGAGGAGCAACTCGAGTCGGTCGTCCGCGCCGTTCGCAAGCTGAGCCGGGACCAGAAGCAACTGTTCGGCATGCGCTTCGTCCAGGAACTCCCCTATCCGACGATCGCGCGGCGACTGAACATCAACCAGGCCCTGGCCCGCAAGCGCGTGCAGTTGTTGCGGGCGCGGCTGCGCAGGTCCAGCGACGACGCGGGACCGCTGCCATGAGTGCAGTCCGCGGACGCGTTCACAGCGCACGCTGGCCCGCGTTTCCCAACAAGCGTACCGGGCGGGACGGGCCCGCCGACGGTGCGCTTCCCGCCGCAGGCCCGTCCCATCCGACCCGAGGAAGCCTCCATGGCCGATCCCACTCCCGTGAACTCGCAGATCACCGACGCCGTAACCCAGACCAACGTCAAGGTCGTGGCGGAGGCGCCTGCGCAGGCGATCGCCACGCTCTACCAGGTCGCCAGCCACTCCACGGGACTGTCGCTGCAGAACGCGGTGCAGAGCCAGCAGGCGCTCAACCAGATATCCAGCGCGATCGTCTCCAAGGCAGCGGCGCTGATCATGGCGATCGGCGAGAAACCGTGAGCTGGATGACGCATGCAATGGATGTCCCGGCATCCAGGGCGGAAGGCACGGGCTCGACGAGGAGGCGACAGCCATGGCGTTCTGGTTCAACCGTTTGAAGAAGGGCGGCAGTCCGCGCGTCGCGCGCGCGACTGCCGCCGCCGGTGATGCATCCACGACGGATACGCCTGCGCCTGCGCCAGCGGCCACGGACGCGCCGGATGCATCGGACGCATCGAGCGG
>NZ_VICE01000143.1 GCF_006546775.1 Marilutibacter aestuarii | reverse complement strand
TCATCTGGATCGCGGCGATCGCCTCGGGATTGGCCATCTTCTCCAGTGGCAGGTAGTCGCTCTTGAAGTTGACCTCGACCTGGCCGGCCAGGCTGGCGCGTGCCTGCAGCGAGGCATCGTTCTGCAGCTGCGAGGTGCTCATCATCTTGATGATCGGCTTCTCGGTGTACTTGTAGTCGCCCTTGGCATAGGAGTTGCCGCCTTCGCGCGCGGGACCGCCGCCCCACCCGGTCCGCACCACGTTGCCGTCCTTGTCGCGCACGGCGGTGCCCTGCTCGTTGCTGCGCTCGTAAGTGCCCTCCCGGCCCTGGGTCTTGACGACGTTGCCGAAGGCGTCCTTCTCGTGGTCGAACTTGGTGGCGCTGTAGCGGTACTTCAGGTTGTCGCGGGCCTGGAAGTCGTACATGACCTTGGCCGAGATGCGACCGTCGGTGACGACGATGCGGTTGATGCCCAGCATCACCAGGGTGGCCAGCAGCTGCTGGCGCCCGGTGGCGATCTGGGTCCTCGCCGCGGGCACCAGCAGCGCCTCGACCAGCTCGTCGTCGAGGCGCGTCAACGGCTTCTCCAGCGGCAGCGACTGGTTGATGCGCTCGATCGCGCGACGCTCGTCGATGTCGGGGCGCACCACCACGCGCGGCTCGGTGCTGGCGGGCTCGTCGCCGAAGCCGCCGAAATCGCCCCAGTCGCCGCCACCCATCTGCAGTTGGAAGATGTCCGGGAACTGCTCGACCAATTGGTCGCGGCCCTGGTTATGGGTGGTGTTGTCGTCGCGGAACTGGTTGAGGCTCTTGGAAACGTCCGCGACGAGCTTGGCGTAGGCCTCCATCTGCTGGATCGAGGAGGTGACGATCGAATTGAACACGCCGTCGATCAGGCCGGTGACGAAATCGGGGAAGTTCACCGCGTCCATCAGCGCACCGGCCTGCTGCACGCCGGTCTTCAGCGCGGTGCCGAACTCGGGCTGGTCGGCATTGGGCAACGGTTCGCCGTCGTCGCCCGCCAGCGCACGCACCTGCGGGCTCTGCTGTCCCGGCTTGAGGCGTATGCCATCGGGCTCGGCGAGGTAGCTGCCGATCTGCACCAGGCCCTTGGCCAGGGCTTCGCGCTTGTCCGCCGGCAACTCGCCGAAGGCGTCGGCCTGCTCCAGCATCTGCCGGACCTTGCGGCGCACGGTTTCGGTGGTCTCGCGGCTGGCCATGGGTGCGGCGGCGGCCCGGGCCGCGGGAACGGTCTTGGGAAAGATGGCGGACATGGCCTTGGCTCCAGGGTTCGGCGTGGCGGGTATCGGTGGCGCCGGCGCGCATCGGCCCGACCGGGCGGTGCGAACGGCGGCCGGTGGCCGGGCGGGCCCGGCACCCGGCTACTGCAGGGCGCGCGCCTCCTCGATGTGTTCGCGCATTTCGAATTCGATCGGACGCACGTACAGGCTGATCCGGGCCGGCGAATGCGGCGTCACCCGGATGCTGAGCACCGAGAAGTGCCCCTGCTCGTTGGCTTCCATGCCGAAGGCCTCCAGCCAGCGCGACAGCGCCGCGAGTTGCCGGGGACGCTCGGCCAGGCCCAGCCTGAGCAGGTCGAGGAAGCGGCCCGGCAGGTCGGGGATGGCCGCCAGCAGGATCTCCAGCTTCATCTCCACGCCCTCTGGCTTGTTGCGCATGCCGATCAGCACCCCACCCGGCGGCAGCTCGAAACGACCGCCCAGGGCCACGCCGACGATGCGCATCAGGCTCGGCAACTGGTGGCCTATCCCGAGCCGGTTCATCAGTGGCCCAAGCGCGGACACGGCCAGCGGACCGCGATGGAGGAAGGTCACGCGCTGGCTGCCCGCCTCGCGGTTGCAGCCGATCGAGGTGAAGATCGGCATCAGGCTGGGCATCTCGTTCATCGCCTGTCGGGTCAGCCGCGCCAGGGGCGGCGCCAGGGCGTCGATCTGGGTCGGCAGCAGCTCGTAGTAGATCTTGGTGGCGTACAGCCCGTCCTCGTCGAAGGCGCTGCCGAACCAGGCGCCATAGCTCATCCAGCCGAGGCCACCGAAGCCGCGCCACTCCTCGCTGCGTGAATCGAACCAGCGCAACGCATCGCGGCCGAAGACCGGACACACCAGCCGGCGCATCTCGCGGGTCGCCTCGTCGCGCCGGGCGACCGGCGAGGCGCCGGGCCCCAGGGGCTCGATGGTGAAGCGTAGCGTGTCGGGTTCGGCCTCGGAGAACGATGGCTCGTAGGGCACCGCACCGGGGGTCAGGGCGTTGCGGGTGTACGACACGTCGTCATCGGGCAGGCTGAAGGTTCGATCGATGAGCGTGTCCAGGTAGGGCAGCGGATCGCGCGTGCCCAGCGCCCGCGCCGCCGTGCTCAGCGAACGCTTGACGTGGGCCGCCATCGGCCGCTTGCCGCTGGCACTTCGTTGCATGTTCATGGCGTGGTTTCCATGGCGGTGTGTGCGGGGTGGCGTGGCGTCACATCGGCGGCATCGCGCCATTGAGGCCTTCGCCGATGCCACCGGTCAGCGACTCGAGCGCGTCGCGCGCGAACGCGGGCATCTCGATCGGCTTGCTGGTGATCACCGGCGATTCGACCGGTTGCGCGAACTGCTCGACGTGGTCGTCGTTGACGCCGCCGACCGCCAGCCACTGCTCGCAGGCCTGCACCAGGTCCCAGTCGTTGGGCTCCACCGTGGGCCGGTCGCTGCCGCGCAACTGCCGGTTGGTCAGCGCATTCATGTCGATCACCTCGCCGAAACGACCGCCCAGGCGCTGGTGGTGATTGGCCAGCCAGCGGATGATCACCGCGCCGGCATGGGCCTGGGTGCGGTAGCGGTGGGTGTTTCGCGCGCCGCCGAGGTAGTTGGCGTTGACCTGGTCGACGACCTGCCAGATGTCGCGCGCGCCGAACGCGGTGCGGATCTCCGGGTCGTTGAGCTTCTCCAGGTACTCGCGGATCATCGACTGCAGCTCGGTCGCCGCGAAGTAGGCGATGCCATAGCCGTGCAGCGACAGGTTCGCGGCGAGGTCGCGACCGGCCTTGCGGACCTGTTCCTGCGAGACCGCGACCGGGATGTTGCTGCGCAGCAGCCGGTCGACCGTGAGCTGGCGCGAGAACGAAGACACCGCCGACAGGAAGCGCAGCCACAGGTCGTTGAACTCGCGGTTGGGCTGGTTGGCGTTGGGGTCGCCGCCGGGCGCGCCGAACATGCGCATGTACAGGTCGCGCCGCTCGCCCTCGGTGATCCGGTCGACGGCCCGCTTGTAGTAGTTGAACAGGTAGTCGCCGGCCTTGCCCCGCCCGAGCGGCAACAGGCCGGCGCGGAACAGTTCGACGATGCGTTCGACCACCTGCGGCAGGTGCATCTCCTCGAGCATCCAGGAGAAATAGATCGCCTGCACCGCATGCAGGTTCTCGCGGACGATCTCGACGTCGGTGCTTTCGTCGAGGTCGGGCAGTTCGATCGAGGTCGAGGACGGTGGCGCCCCCGAGACCACGCCGGTGTCCATGTCGTAGGCGTTCTGGATGCGACTGGCCAGCCAGGCGTCGTTGGCGCTGACCTTCTCGTTGGCCAGGCGCCTGACCGCGGCCGCCACGTTGCGGCTGCTCAGCGCGCAGATGGTCTCGCCGGGGGCCGGTTCGAAGCCGGCCTGGGTGGCGCGGATGCTCGCCGCGATCGCCGCGTCGCTGGCTTCCTGCCGGGCGTCCCTGGCGACCTCCGCGGCGGCCTTCGCTTCGGCCGCGGTCGCCTTGGCCTGCGCGGTGGCGGCGTCGGCGGCCTTGGTCGCCAGCGTCAATGCGCGCTTGGCGGCGGCGACCGCCTTGGCATCACGCGGGCGCGCTGCGTCCAGCGCATCGAGCTCGCCTTGCCGCTCCTTGCG
>NZ_VICE01000142.1 GCF_006546775.1 Marilutibacter aestuarii | reverse complement strand
CCCCAATCCCCAATCCCCAATCCCCAATCCCCAATCCCCAATCCCAAATCACAGCCTCCAGCCCCCTGAGTCAGGGGGCGGCGAGCCCGACGGGCGAGCGGGGGTATGGAGAGGACAGCCTGGGGCCCAAAGTTTGTCGCGACAAACTTTGGGGCCTTTCTGGCTCACTGAGCCAGAAAGGCGGCGGAGCCGGCCGATAAGCCGGGTTCTGTCGTGGACAGTCATTCCTCTAGGCGCATCGTCGCCGATACGCTCGAGCAACCTACCCGGAGACACCGCGGGCCGCGGCATCGTCTCCCTATTTGGTCTTGCTCCCGGTGGGGTTTGCCGTGCCGGTCTGTTGCCAGACTCGCGGTGCGCTCTTACCGCACCGTTTCACCCTTGCCTGTGCCCTCGCGGGCCATCGGCGGTCTACTCTCTGTTGCACTTTCCGTCGGCTCGCGCCGCCCAGGCGTTACCTGGCACCGTGCCCTGTGGAGCCCGGACTTTCCTCGGCATGCATTGCATGACGCGACTGCCTGGCCGACTCCGCCGCGCGCATTGTAGCGCTTCGCCGCGCCGCATGGCCGTCGGCGAAGCGTCAGGCCGCCCGCGATCGGCCGCGCGGGCTCAGCCGCCGTACAGCGCCTTGCGCGGCGCGCCGCTCAGTTCGGCGGCGAGCTTGGCCGCGGTCGACGGCGGCAGGTGCGCGACCAGCCGCGAATACAGCCGACGCCCTTCCGCGACCCGCGCATCGGCGTCGTCGCCCGCGCCTTCCACGATGACGACGAACTCGCCCTTGCGCTGGTTGGGGTCGGTCGAAACGGTCGCCAACAGCCTCTCGAGACTGCCGTCAAGCACGGTCTCGAACAGCTTGGTCAGCTCGCGCGCCAACACCGCGGGCCGCGCGGGCCCGAAGGCCTCGGCCAAGTCGGCGAGCGAAGCCTCGATGCGATGGGACGATTCGTAGAAGACCAGGGTGCGCGTCTCGGATGCCAGGCGCGCCAGTCGCTTCCGACGCGCGCCCGCTTTCGCCGGCAGGAAACCCTCGAAGGCGAAACGGTCGGATGCCAGCCCCGCGACGCTCAGCGCGGCGATCGCGGCGCAGGCCCCCGGCACCGGCGACACCCGGATGCCGGCCGCGCGCGCTGCGCGGACCAGACGGTAGCCCGGGTCGCTCACCAGCGGGGTGCCGGCGTCGGACACCAGCGCCAGCGCCTCCCCGGCGCGCAGGCGTTCGACGAGCTGGCCGGCCTGTGCGTCCTCGTTGTGCTCGTGCAGGGCCACCAGCGGGCGCTCGATGCCGAAGTGCGCCAGCAACTGCCGGGTGTGCCGGGTGTCCTCGGCGCAGATCGCGGCGACCGAGCCCAGGACCTCCAGCGCGCGCGGACTGAGGTCGCCCAGATGGCCGATCGGCGTGGCGACGACGTGCAGGGTGGCGGGCGATGTGGCGATGACGGGTGATTCCATCGAAGGGACGGTTAGAATCGTACCCGGTTCCTGAACAACGCCGCCCCGCGGCGGACATCGCCCATGCCCCCACTGTCCAATTCCCGTTCGATCCGCCCCGCCACGCGCTGGCTGGCCGGCCCCGCGCTGGCCATGCTCATCCTTGGCGGCTGCGGTGGACTGTCCACGCGCTCGACGGATACCGCGAAGGTGGTGATGAGCCCGGTGGTCGCACAGGCCAGCGCGCTGGCGCGCAGCGGCACGGTGCTGACGGGGCAGGCGCGCCTGGACAACGAGCGCCAGATCCGCGACCTGCTGTCGCAGCTCGACGACGCCGCACTGGCGCGCGAGGCCGCCGCCCTTCCGGCCGGCGAGCCGCTCTACAACTACATGGGCCAGGCCCTGCTGGAACGCGGCCTGCCCCTGCCCCGCCCGTTCGACCATACCGCCTGGACGTTCGACGCCAACGGCCGCCCCGCCGCCGATCCCGACGGCTACCGGCCGCCGGTCAAGCTGGCCATGCTGCTGCCCCTCTCGGGTGAGATGGCCGTCGCCGCTTCGCCGGTGCGCGATGGCTTCCTGGCGGGCTACTACGGCGAGCACCGGCGTCGCCCGGAAGTGAGTTTCTACGACACCACCGGCAGCATCGCCGGCACGCTCTCGGCCTACGACCGGGCCGTCGCGGAGGGCAACGATTTCGTCGTCGGCCCGCTGGAGCGCAACGCGGTCGATGCCCTCTTCACCCGCGGCGCGCTGCCGGTATCGATCCTGGCGCTCAACAGCGGCAGCCAGCCGCCGCCCGCCGGCAATGCCGCGTTCGCCCTCTCGCCCGAGGACGAGGGCGCCGCCGCCGCCGAATACCTGCTGGAACGCGGCGCCAAGCGCGTGATGGTGGTGTCGGGCAGCGAGGAAAGCCAGCGTCGCGCGGTCGATGCACTGCGCGAGCATCTCGCCTCGCGCGGCGCGACCGTCACCGACGTGGTCGGCGAAGGTGTCGCCGACCTGACCCCGTTCGCGAGCCGCGAAGGCGGCATCGACGCGGTGTTCCTGGCGATGCGCGGCAACAGCGTGCGCGAACTGATGCCCAAGCTGGCCCTCGCCGGGCTCGCCGGCAAGCCGCGGGTGGCGACTTCGCAACTGCTGTCGGGCACCGGAAAGCCCGAGGACGACCGCGTCCTCGACGGCATCGCCTTCCCGACCGAGACCTGGACCGCGCGCGGCGCGCGCGGCCTGCCGACCGCCGCCTTCACCGCGGAAACCCTGCCGACCGCACGCGGTGGCGCGGCGCGCCTGTTCGCGTTCGGCTTCGATGCCTGGCAGCTGTCGGCCTACATGGAGCGCCTGGTCACCGGCACCGACGCATCCATCCCCGGCGCGACGGGCACCCTGCGCATGGACGGCTTCGGCAACATCAAGCGCACGCCGACCTGGGCCACCTTCATCAGCGGCGTGGTGATGCCGCTCACGGATGGCAGCGACCGCCGCTGATGCCCGCGGGCGGGGCGCGGCGGTGGAAGCCGCGGCCCGCGCGGAGCTCGTCCGCTCCGGACTGCGCGAGGTCGCCAGCAACGCGGGCAGCCGCGTCGGCGAGATCGACCTGGTAATGCTCGACGGCGAGACGCTGGTGTTCATCGAGGTGCGTTACCGACGCAGTGCGGGCTACGGCGGCGGCGCGGCCTCGGTCGACGTGCACAAGCGTCGCAAGCTGGTGCGCGCGGCGCAGGCCTTCCTCCAGCAACATCCGCGGCACGCTTCGCGCGCCTGCCGCTTCGACGTGGTCGACGCCAGCGGCGATCCCGCCGCCCCGCGCCTGGCGTGGTTGCGCGATGCCTTCCGCGCGGACGATGCCTGACCCCGTGCGCTCGCTGCCCACCGCGCTCGACCGCGAGATGGCCGACCTGCTCGGCGAGGGCTGGCGCACCGATCCCGGCGAACGCCTCACCTACGGCTTCGACAATTCACGGCGCGAGGCCCTGCCCGACGCGGTCGCGCTGCCCCGTGACGCCGGCTGCGTGCAGGCGCTGGTCCAGGCCTGCCGCCGGCATGGCGTGCCGCTCGTCGCCCGCGGGCGCGGCACCAACACGACCGGCGCCACGGTCCCGGTGGCCGGCGGCGTCGTGGTCTCGTTCGAGCGCATGGACCGCATCATCGACATCCGCCCGGGCGACCGCTGCGCGATCGTCGAACCCGGTGTGCTCAACGGCGACCTGCAATCGGCGCTTGCGCCTCACGGCCTGTTCTGGCCCCCCGATCCCACGAGCGCGGGCTACAGCACGGTGGGCGGCAACCTCGCCTGCAACGCCGGCGGCCCCCGCGCGGTGAAGTACGGCGCCAGCCGCGACAACGTGCTCGCGCTCACGGCCGTCACCGGAACCGGCGCGCTGATCCGCTGCGGCAGCGCGACCACCAAGGGCGCCACCGGCTACGACCTGCAACGCCTGCTGGTCGGCAGCGAGGGCACGCTCGCACTGATCGTGGAAGCGACCCTGCGGCTGGCGCCGGCACCCGCCGAACGTCGCGCCATCCGCGCGCTCTATCGCGACGTCGCCAGCGCGGCGCGGGCGGTGGCACGGCTGATGGCGCAGCCGGTGACGCCGTCGATGCTGGAGTTCATGGATCACCATGCCGTGCGCCTGGCGCGCGACGTCGGTGGCGCAGACCTGCCGGAAGACGCCGGCGCCCTGTTGATGATCGAGGCCGACGGCGACGGCGCCACGCTCGCCCACGACGTCGATGCGCTGATGGAGGCCGCGCGCGGCGACGGCCTGGTCTCGCTCGATGCGGCCGGCGACGAGGCGGCCCGCGCCCGCCTGTGGGCGGCCCGCAAGGCCTTGTCGCCCGCCCTTCGGACGCTGGCGCCGGGCAAGATCAACGAAGACGTGGTGGTGCCGGTGTCGCGCATCCCGGAACTCGTCGAGGGCGTGCAGGCCCTGGCCGCACGTTTTCGCCTGCCCATCGTCTGCTTCGGCCACGCCGGCAACGGCAACCTGCACGTGAACCTGATGTACGACCCGGCCGACGATGCCCAGCGCACGCGCGCGACGGCGGCGATGACCGAGGTCTTCGCGCTGGCGATCGCGCTCGGCGGCACGCTCTCGGGCGAACACGGGATCGGACTGGCCAAGCGCGACTTCATGCCGCTCGCGATCGATGCGCCCACCCTTGCGATCATGCGGGCGATCAAGGCGCAGTTCGACCCGGACGGTCTGCTCAACCCCGGCAAGCTGCTGCCACCCTGAGCCGTGGCCGACGCCCTGCCCGCCCTGCTGTGCGAGATCCGCGCCTGCACGCAGTGCGCGGCGGTGTTGCCGCTCGGGCCGCGCCCGGTGGTGCAGGCGAGCCGCCGCGCGCGCGTGCTGGTCATCGGCCAGGCGCCGGGCGCGCGCGTGCATGCCAGTGGCATTCCCTGGGACGATGCCAGCGGCCGGCGCCTGCGCGAGTGGCTCGGGCTCGACAGCGCCACGTTCTACGATGCCGATCGGGTCGCCCTCGTGCCGATGGGCTTCTGCTATCCGGGCAAGCGCAGCGGTGGCGACGCCCCGCCGCGACCGGAGTGCCGGGCCACCTGGCACCCGCGGCTGCTGCCGCTGCTGGCGAACGTGCGCCTGAGCCTGCTGGTGGGCCGCCATGCGCAGGCCCATGTGCTGGGGACACGCGATGCCGCGACCCTGACCGCCACGGTGCGCGACTGGCGTGCGCACCTGGAGCAGAACCGACTGCCGTTGCCGCACCCCAGCCCGCGCAACGTCGCCTGGTTCAAGGCCAACCCCTGGTTCGAGCAGGACGTCCTGCCCGGGTTGCGCCTTCGGGTGCGCGCGGCGCTGGGCGACTGACGCGGCGGCCTACATCATTGCCAGTTCGGTGTTGCTGAGCGTGCGGTTGTAGTGGTCGCGCATGGCGACCTTGCGCTCGAGGTCGGCGATGATGTGCCCGCTGAAGTCAAGGCCGGTGAGGTCGTCGGCCATGTTGATCCCGCCGGGCGTATCGACGTTGATCTCCATCATCTTGTCGCCGACGATGTCCAGGCCGGCGAAGTACATGCCGTCGCGCATGAGCTTGGGGGCGACGATGCTGGCGATGCGCAGGGCATCCTCGTCAGGCACCGCCATCTCGTACTTGCCGCCGGCGCTGATGTTGCTGCGGGCGTCCCCGCTGTCGTTGTAGCGACGGATGCAGGCGTACGTGCCCTCCACTTCCAGGGGCCGGCCATTGAGCGTCAGCAGGCGCAGGTCGCCGTCGACCGCGCGCGGCAGGTATTCCTGGACGATGGCGTAGCCGTCGCGGGTGACGGCGTCGATCATCTGGTTGAGGTTGCCGCCGCTGTCGGGCGTCACCACGAACACGCTCTGCCCGCCCGAGCCCTGCAGCGGCTTGATCACGCCATGGCCGTCGTGCGCGGCGATGAAGGCCTTGATCTCCTCCGCGTCGAGGGTGATGCAGGTGACCGGCCGCACTTCCTCGGGGAAGTGCTGGAAATAGGTCTTGTTGGAGGCATCGGTCAGGTGGGTGGGATCGTTGAGCACGATCACGTGCTTGAGCGCCGCGAGCTGGGCGAACAGCAGCCCGCTGTTGGGCGCCCACGGCCGCTCGTTGACTTCGTCGGCCGGATCGCTGCGCAGCATGAGCACGTCCAGCGCCTCGACCGAGATGCGCTCGATCCGGGCGTCGTCGGCCTGCAGGTCGGCCAGCAGCTCGGCATCGTCGGCATAGCCGGTGCCACGCGGGCGGTGGGCATGCGCGCGGATGACGCCGTTGCTGTCGTAGATGAAGCCGCCCAGCCCGATCAACGCGACCTCGTGGCCGCGCGCGATCGCGCGACGGGCCAGGCGGATCGTGGTGAAGTTGTCCTTTTCGGTCGCGATGTCGTTGATGACGAAGCCCAGCTTGATCGGCGAGGCGGTGCGTTCGTTCATGCGCGTGGTTCCATGTGGAAGAAGTCGGCGATGCCGGTGTCACGGCAGCATTGCAGGCGATCGGCGAAGCCGTCGTCGTGGGCATAGCGAGGCATCAGCGCCGGCGGCACCGCCCAGCCCTCCTCTTCCAGCCGATCGACGACGGGCAGGTGCGAGAGGGCGAACTTGCCGCGAAGCAAAGGTCCAAGCTCGCCACCGGCGTGGAGGTGGTCGAGCAGGTCGCGCAGGCCACTGAGGTAGACGGCGTCCTTGGTCAGGCCGCCGCCGCGCAGCGCGCGCACCGCGATGTCGAAGGCCTCGTTGGTCGGCAGGCCATGGGTTTCGCGCAGGCAGGCGTGGATCTCCGGGATGCCCTCGCCGGCGACGGCCATGTCGACCGCCACCACGCGCGCGGCGAGCACGCGCAGGCGGTCGCCGGGCAGGTAGCCGGCGAGGTACTCGGCGAGCACGCCCAGGCCTTCCTGGAGGGCGTCGTAGTGGGCCAGGCCCACCTCGAGCTGGCGCAGCGGCTGGTGGCCGCCGTTGTAACGGGTGACGACGTGCGTGCCGATCTCGTGCTGCACCAGCGGCTGCACGCGCGCGCGCGGCAGGCGGATCCCGCCGTCGACGTAGAAGGTGCCGTGCGAGACCATCATCATCGAGCCGATGTCAGTGTCCACGACCACGTCGGCCTTGAAATCCCCGGCCCGGCCGCGGTACCACTCCAGCTCGGCCTCGACCGCTTCGACGACCTCGTCGATGCCGGCGTCGGCGACCAGGGGCGCGCCATGCGGCACGCTCGCGAGGATCTCGTCGGCCAGCGCGCGCAGACCGGCATCGACGCCGCCGAACAGGTCGAGGCTGGCGTTGACGAAGCCCTCCGTGCCGCGCAGTCGCACGAGCTGCAGGTGCCGTTCCAGTTCGCGCTGCTTCTCGCTGAGCAGGCCCGACAGCAGGGGCGACTCGATGTCGTCCAGGGGCAGCGCGTCCAGGCGCTGGCGCGCCTCGTCGAGGTCGATCTCCAGGTCGATGTAACGCAGCGGTGGCGCCTGGCGGAAACCGCTGGCCTCGAATGCCTCCCACGCGCCGTCGTTGTCGATCGGCGAGAGCGCCAGCAGCCAGTCGATCTGGCGGTCGAGCTCGACCAGGGCGGCATCGACCCGCGCGGCCACCGGGGGCAGCGCGCGCGGCGGGGCATGCATCGCGCTCACCGGCATGCGTGGAACTCCCCGCGGACGGCGTCGACCGCGGCCGCCAGTCCACGGCGCAGGTCTTCGAGCACCGCGATGTCGGCCCGGGCGGTCCACTCGTCCATGTAGAACTTCTTGTACTCGAGCGACACGGCGCAGACCTTGTCGCCATAGGCGGCATGAAGCCATTCGGGGAAGTGCCCGCCGCCGTCGTAGCGCACGTTCTCGCGCACGTCGAGCGTGCGTCCCGCGGCCGGGCGTTCGCGCAGGACCTGCACCAGGCGTTCGACGGCGTGGCCCCAGCGGCTGCGGTCCAGCGTGGTGGCGCCGACGTCGATGTCGGGGTTGTCGCCCGAAGGTGCCGGCGGCGCCCCGGCACCGTCGCGGCGGTGGTTGTAGCTGTGGATGTCGAGCAGGAGCACGCAGCCCCAGCGCGCGATCAAGCGATCCATCAGCTCGGCCATCATCGCGTAGAAGCGATCGTGCGCCGCGAGCGAGGTCGCCAGTTCGCCGGGCGGCAGCGGGCCCTTCCAGACCTTCAGCCCCCAGGTATCGGCGGGGTCGGTCGACAGGGCCAGGTCGCGCGGACGGTTGAGGTCGACCTGGAAGCGCGAGGCGCGCACCCGCAGCCTCACGTCGCCGGCCTCGACCAGCGCGCCGGTCAGCGGGTCCTCCTCGCGCCGGCGGCCGGTATCGTCGACCGCGAGATGCGCAGCGAGGGAGGGACGCATGGCGTGGCCATCGTGGATCGCGGTGGCGACGATGGGCCCGTCGCCCAGGACCAGGTCCCAGTCGTCGTCCGGCGCGTCGAGGACGAGCCGCTCGGCCACGGTGAAGAACGGTGTGGGGTTGGCAGTGGCATCCATGCCCCGATGCTTCCACCGGGGGTATGAGGAGTCCGTGAGCAACTGAACGCCACGTTCAAGTTGCAGGGCGCGTCGCGGGCGCGCCGCGATGGCGCGTGCCGCGACGCATGGCCTATTTGAGCGCGACGCGCAGCCGTGCCGGTCGCGAGGCCGGCGACGAGAACGCGACCGTGCCACCGAGCGAGGTCGCGTCGGCATAACGCGGATCGGTGGTGTCGATCACCAGCACCAGGCGCTCGCCGGCACGGATCTCCGCTGCGGTGGCTTCCAGCGCGATGTCCACCGGCGTGGCCACGCCCGGCGCCACGCCGCGCAGCGAATACGGCGTGTGGCTGAGCAGGTGCCCGGTGCCCCAGCGGTCCATGCGGTACAGGTAGGCGAACAGGCTCAGCGACGACTGGCTGGGGGTGACCGTGATGCGCAGCTCTGGCGCGCCCACGAGCGTGCGCGTCGCCGGCATTGCGGACCCCACCCAGACCGCTGCGCCGACGCGCGACACCAGCGGGATCGACGCGGTCGCCGGCAGCCCGAGCCCCTGCAGCAGGCCCGACACCAGTACCACGCCCGAATCGGCCAGGGTGGGCAGCCCGGTGCCGATGCGATGCGTCCAGCCGCTGTTCGCCGTGCCGGTCAGGCCACCGGTGGGCACGAAACCACCGGGGCGCGAGAGTCCATACTCGGTCGCGCCTGCCTGCACCGCGGCCCAGTCGCCGAAGGCCTGCCAGTCGCCGGAGAGGGTCGCCATGCGCACCCGGGGCTCGGCCGGCACGCCGTTGTCGCGTCCACGCAGGTGGTGGTCGAACCAGCGCGTGGCGGCGTCGTAGAGTTCGTTGGGCAGGCCCAGCGCACCGGGCAGCTCGGCAGTGGCGTGGTCGCCCTGGCTGAGGATCAACTGGCTTGGGCCGGTCAGTCCGTTGAAGAAGTCCACCAGCGGATTGGGCGGGAACAGGCCGTCGTTGAAGGCATTGCCCAGCAGGACGGCCGTGCCGTTGAGGTTGATCTGCGCCAGCTCGCTGCGGGCGCCACGCTCGGGCGCGACCGGCAACATGCCCTGGACCGCGCCGTCGTAGTCGCCCAGCAGCACGCGCGCGGTGATCGCCGTCAGCTCGGGTCCGGGCCGGCCGGTGAGCGCGCCCGCGGCGACCAGCAGGCCCACGCCCTGCTGGCTGACCGTGCGATTGGCGTACAGCGAGGCCTCGAGGTCGGACCAGCCGCTCAGCGCCGCCACCGCCTTGATCCGCGGGTCGCGGCCGGCGGCGAGCAAACTGGTGCCGGCGCCGTAGGAGATGCCCGAGGCGCCGATCGCCGCCGGGTCCGCCGGCGTGTTCGCCAGCGCCCAGTCGATCACGGCGCTGACGTCCTCCACCGTCGCCGGGCCGGCGATGTCGATGCGCCCGGCCGAATCCCAGAACCCGCGCGAGGTGTAGCTGACCACGACGTAGCCATCGGCGGCCAGCTGGCGGGCGCGGCCCAGGTATTCCAGGTTCGGCAGCGCCCAGCTGGCCGGCATCACCAGCAACGGGAAGGGCCCCTCGCCCTCGGGCACCAGCACCAGTGCGCCCAGCGCGGTGCCGTCGAAGCTCTGGATGCTGGCATAGCGCTTGCTGAAGTCGCCGGCCGCGGCCAGCGCCGAGGCGCACAGCAGCACGACGGCGCATGCGAGACGAATTGCGTTCCTGCCCATGGATCGACCCTCCCGACTATCCGATATCCCGGCGGTCCCGCCCCCTCGGCGACCATACGCTGACGCATTGACGCGTCGACGGGGACCGTACCAGCGGGTACGGACGCGAGCACGCTGCAACGCGGCATGCGGCCGGAGCGGCGCGCGCTGCGGGGGCGATTCAGTCGTTCCGGGTGCCGGGACCGGGTGCCGGGTCGGTGTCGGGGTCGGGGTCGAAGTGGACGTAGCCCCGTCGCGGCGGGACCCATTCGGGGCCGTCCTGGTCGAGTCCGGCGTCGATCACCCGGACCCGTTCGCCGACGCCGACCGTGCCGATCCGGCTGAGCGGGACCGCCAGGGCGAGCGACAGTTCGCCGAGCGCGTCGCGCAGGGCCGCGGGCGCGGTGAAGCACAGTTCGTAGTCGTCGCCGCCGCCCAGTTGCAGCGCGCGACGCAGGTCGGCGTCCACGACGCTGGACAGCGACGCCGAACAGGGCAAGGCATCCGCCCACACGCGCACGCCGACGCCGCTGGCCTCGCAGACATGGTCCAGGTCGGCCAGCAGGCCGTCGGACACATCGATCGCGGCATGGGCGCGGCCCGCCAGCGCGCGCCCCAGGTCCACCCGCGGCGTCGGCCTGTCCAGGCGCTCGCGCAGCCAGCGCACCGCCGCCCGTGTGTGTTCGTCGTCCTCCGCCGGCTCGCCCGGGGCGAGCGCGAAACGCAGGCCGGCGGCCGCATCGCCGAGGCTGCCCGAGATCCAGACGTCATCGCCGACACGCGCTGCGGACCTTCGCAGCGCCGCGCCGGGTTCGACCCAGCCGTGGGCGGTCACGCAGACCGACAGCGGACCGCGCGTGGTGTCGCCGCCGACCAGGGCCACGCCGTGCGCCGCGGCCATCGCGAGGAAGCCGTCGAGGAAGCCATCAAGCCACGGGCCGTCGCGCTCGGGCAGGGACAGCGACAGGGTGCACCACGCCGGCTCGGCGCCCATCGCGGCCAGGTCGGACAGGTTGACCGCCAGCGCCTTCCAGCCGATGTCGGCCGGGGCGGTGTGGAGCGGGAAGTGGACGCCGGCGTTTAGCGTGTCCATCGCCACCACCAGCTGGCGGCCGGGCGCGGCCTCGAGGATCGCGGCATCGTCGCCGATGCCCAGCACCACGTCCGCGCGCCCGGCGGCGCGCTGGCGGATGCGCTGGATCAGGTCGAACTCGGTCGGGTCGGGCGGCGCGTCATGCATGCGGCGTTTCCGGACTGCCGCGCCAGCGGGCGCGGCGCGGGACCGGCGGCCTCAGCCGCCGCGCGGGGCGTTCACCTCGACCGCGCGCCACTCGGCGGCCGCGTGGTCGAGCACGCCGTTGACGTAGGTGTGGCCGTGTTCGGTGCCGAACTTCTTGACGCTCTCGATCGCCTCGTTGATGACCACCCGGTAGGGCACGTCGGGGCGATGCCGCAACTCGTACGCGGCGATGCGCAGCCCGGCGCGCTCGATCGGGTCGACTTCCTCGACGCTGCGGTCGAGGAAGGGCAGCAGCGCGGCGTCGATGTCCTTGCGATGCTCGTCGACGCCGATCACCAGGTCCTCGAAGTAGGCCAGGTCCGCGTGCTCGCGCGCCTGCTCGTGGGCGAACTGCGCCAGCACCTCGCGCACCGGTGCGCCCGACAGCTGCCATGCGTACACCGCCTGCAGCGCGCGCCGGCGGGCGCGGCTGCGCGCCACCGGATCGATGCCATCGGTCCGACGGCGGTTCACGAGGCCAGCTCCGGCAGGGCGTCGGCGGGCACGTCGAAGCCGGCGGGCAACTGCGACAGCAGGTGCGCCATCTCGATCGCGACCAGCGCCGCCTCCTCGCCCTTGTTGCCGTGGCTGCCGCCGGCGCGGGCCTCGGCATCCTCGAAGCGGTCGACCGCCAGCACGCCGTTGGCGACCGGCACGCCGTAGTCCAGCGAGACCCGCATCAGCGCGTCCGAGCAGCCGTCGGCGACCTGTTCGTAATGACGCGTGTCGCCACGGACCACGCAGCCCAGGGCCACGATCGCGGCATGGCCGCCGGCCGCGCCGAGGCGCTCGGCGGTGACCGCGATCTCCCAGGCGCCGGGCACGCGGATGACGTCCACCGCGTCCTCGGAGACGCCGTTGTCGGTGAAGGTCTTGCGCGCACCGGCCACCAGGGTGTCGGTGATGCGCGGGTTCCAGCGGCTGGCGATGATCGCGTAGCGCGCGCCCTGCGGGCTGCGCAGGTCGCCTTCGATATGGGACATGGGCGGTTTCGTGTCGTGTTCGTCTAAGGATGTCAGTTTAGCGGCTAGTTCATGACAAGCGGTGACGGCGTCGCGGCGCCGGTTCAGGGCTCCACGTACTCCACCACTTCCAGGCCGAAGCCGGCCAGGCCGATCTGCTTGCGCGGCGTGCCCAGCACCCGCAGCTTGCCCAGGCCCAGGTCGGCCAGGATCTGGCCGCCGGCGCCGTTTCGCCGCCACTCGCCCAGCGCCTGTCCGCGCCCGCCGGACGCCTCCGGCGCGCCCGCGTCCGCCCCACCCTGCGACGGACCGGACTGGATCCGTCGCAGCAGCGCGTCGGGGCTGGCGCTGTCGCCGAGCAGGACCAGCGCCCCGCGCTCCTCGGCGGCAATGGCGGCGAGGACGTCGCCGACCGCCGGGCCGAAGTCGGGGCGCCGCCAGTGCAGCGCATCCGACAGCGGGTTCTGCACGTGGACCCGGACCAGGGTCGGGATCGAGGCGACCGCCTCGCCGCGCAACAGCGCGAAGTGCAGGCCGTGGTTGAGCCGGTCGCGGTAGGTGACCAGCTGGAACTCGCCGTGCTCGGTCTCGATCGGGCGGGCGTCGACCCGCTCGACCGTGTGCTCGGTGTCGAGCCGGTAACGGATCAGCGCCTCGATCGAGCCCATCTTCAGGCCGTGCTCGGCGGCGAACACCTCCAGCTGGGGCCGACGGGCCATGCTGCCGTCGGCATTGAGGATCTCCACCAGCACGCCGGCGGGCTCGAGCCCGGCCATCATCGCCAGGTCGGCGGCGGCCTCGGTATGCCCGGCGCGGTTGAGCACCCCGCCCGGCTGCGCCTGCAGCGGGAAGATGTGGCCGGGCTGGTGCAGGTCGCTGGGCTTCGCGTCGGGGCGCACCGCGGTACGCACCGTGTGCGCGCGGTCGTAGGCGCTGATGCCGGTGGTCACGCCCTCGGCCGCCTCGATGCTGACGGTGAAGTTGGTGTGGTGCTGGGAGGTGTTGTCGCGCACCATCGGCGGCAGGCCGAGCTGGGCGCAGCGCTCGCGCGTCAGCGACAGGCAGACCAGGCCGCGCGCATGGGTGACCATGAAGTTGATGTCGGACGGCTTGACCAGCTCGGCGGCCATGATCAGGTCGCCCTCGTTCTCGCGGTCCTCGTCGTCGACGATCACGACCATGCGGCCGTTGCGGATCTCCTCGAGCAGTTCAGGGATGGGGGCGAAATTCATGGCTGGGACTCCGGCTGCGCGCGCCAGGCCAGCAGGCGCTCGACGTAGCGCGCGACCAGGTCGATCTCGAGGTTGACCGCATTGCCGACGCGGGCATGGGCGAAGGCGGTGTGGGCGACGGTATGGGGCACGAGGGCGACCTCGAAGCCTTCCGCGTCGACCGCGTTGACGGTCAGGCTGACCCCGTCGACGCAGATCGAACCCTTCCGGGCCACGTAGCGCAACAGTTCGGCCGGTGCGGCGAAGCGCCAGCGCTGGGCGCGCGCGTCCTCGCTGATCGCCAGCACCTGGCCCAGGCCATCGACATGACCACTGACCAGATGGCCGCCGAGGCGATCGGTGGGGCGCATCGCGCGCTCCAGGTTGACCACCGCGCCCGGTTCGAGGTGGCCCAGGGTGGTCAGGGCCAGGGTCTCGTTGGAGGCGTCGGCGGCGAACGTGCCCGCGTCGAACGCGACCACGGTCAGGCAGACGCCGTTGACGGCGATGCTCTCGCCCATCCGCACGTCCTCGAACGGCAGGCTGCCGACCTCCAGGTGCAGGCGGACGTCGCCGCCCAGGGGTTCGATGGCGGCGACCCGGCCGAGGCCTTCGATGATGCCGGTGAACATCAGCACGCCTCCGGTCGGAACGAGGGGCCGGCAGGCGCGCCGGGGCGCCCGGGGACGGCCGGGGCCGCGCTTGCGATCGTAGGCAGAGGGTTCTGCATGTGTAGGTTTCCCGCGTGTGTGAGCGAAAAACGCCACAAGGCATGAGGCACGCCCGTCCCGCGGCCGGGCCGTGGGAACGTACGTTGCCGTCTTCTTCCATCCGGACTGTGGGCCGTTCCCGCTGCACGGGGGAGGCCTGGCCGTCGGCTCCGGCATTGGACCGGATCTGCTGACCCTCCCGCCCGACCCTTGCAGGCCGTGCCGGAGGCGCTCGCGGGCTCGCCCGGGCGCGGCGTGACCGCCTGCCCGAACCTACCGCCGGTGGGGAATTCCACCCCGCCCTGAAGACGTCGTGTCAGTGTGCCGCCCGGGCCCGTGGGGCCTGGCCGGCGCGGCAATTCTAGCATCCGCGTCCCGTGGTCCGTGGCCCGCGGCGCGATGCAGTGTTCCAGCGCGCTCGACCCTGCCGGGCCTGGCGGCCGGTCAGTCCGGCTTGCGGCGCAGGTGCAGGAACAGGGGCCACTGGACCTGCCGCAGGTCGGCGGGGTCGCCCCAGGCCGCGGCGAGCGCGGGCGCGTGGCGGGCGACGGGATCGTCACCGGTCGCCTGCAGGCAGCGCGCACTGGCCGAGCTGCTGCCCAGGTAGCGCAGGAAGCGCTGCAGGCTCCACTCGGCCTCCAGCCAGCCGGCGTCCGCCGGCAGGGCCGGGAACGGCCAGTCGTAGCCCGCGTACCCGGCGTCGACCTCGACGCGTTCGGGCGGCCAGTACGGCGCGATCTGGCGGCGATAGTCCGCCACGGCGTCGACCATGCCCTCCGGCGGCAGGAAGTCGCCATAGCCCCAGGCCGCCAGTACCCCGCCGGGTACCAGCACGCGGCGGCACTCGGCGAAGAAACGGGACCGGTCGAACCAGTGCAGGGCCTGCGCGACCGCCACCACCCCGACGCTGCCGTCGGCCAGCACGGTCGACTCGGCCGGTTCGACCGCAAGCGTCACGCGCCCGCCGGCGGGCGACGCGGCCGCCCAGTGGCGCGCCAGCTGCTCGGCACTGGGGTCGGTCGCGTGGACGTGGGCGAAGCGCGCGGCCAGCCCATGCGTGGCCTGGCCGCTGCCGCAGCCGGCTTCCCAGGCGCGGGCGGTCGCCGGGACCACCGCGGCGATCGCGTCGAACAGGGCATCGGGATAGTCCGGGCGGGATGCGGCGTAGTGGCCGGCGACCCCGGAGAAGTGATCCTTGAAGCCGCTGCTGCCCATTGCGCCCTGCCCTAGCCGGTCCGCGGCCGCAGCAGCAGGCGGGTGTCATCGCCGACGCGGCGGGCGTCGACCTGGGTCAGTTCCAGCCGCTCGGCCATGCTGGCGATGTCCAGGTCGGCGAACAGCGGTCGCGCGCGCGCGCCCAGCAGGACGGGCGCGACATAGAGCAGCAGTTCGTCGACGAGCCCGGCCCCGAGCAGGGCGCCGGCCAGCGTGGCCCCGGCCTCGACATGCACCTCGTTGGCGTCGTGGTCGCGCGCCAGTTGCACGAGCACCGCCTCCAGGTCGAAACGGCCGCCCTTCACCGGCGCCGAGGCGACCTGCGCATCCAGTTGCCGCGGCGGCTTTACGTCCGGGGCATGGACGTAGAGGGTCGGCGCGTCGCCTTCGCGGACCCGGCCCCGCGCCACGGTCGCCAGCCCGGGGTCGAGCACGACGCGGAGGGGCGCCACGAAGGGGGTGTCGTCGCCCAGCCGGGCAGTCAGCATGGGATCGTCGGCCAGCACCGTCCCGGCCCCGGTGAGGATCACGCTGGCGCGCGCGCGCCAGCGCTGGACGTCGAGGCGGGAGGCTTCGCCGGTGATCCACTTCGACTCACCGTTGGCCAGGGCGGTGCGTCCGTCCAGGCTGGTGGCCAGCTTGACGCGGACCCAGGGCCGGCCGCGCTCGATGCGCGACAGGAACCCGCGGTTGAGGTGGCGCGCCTCGGCCTCCATCAGGCCGTGGGCGACCTCGATACCGGCCTCGCGCAGGGCCTCGAAGCCGCGCCCGGAGACTTCCGGGAAGGGGTCGCGCATCGCCGCGACGACGCGCGCGACGCCGGCCTCGACCAGGGCCCGGCTGCACGGCCCGGTGCGACCGGTATGGGCACAGGGCTCCAGGGTCACGTAGGCGGTCGCGCCGCGCGCCCGCGCGCCGGCCGCGGCCAGCGCGTTGACCTCGGCATGCGGGCCGCCGGCACGCTCGTGCCAGCCCTCGCCCACCACGGTGTCGCCGTCGACCAGCACGCAGCCGACCATGGGGTTGGGCTTGGTGGTGAAGGCGCCGCGTTCGGCCAGCCGCAGTGCGCGGCTCATCATCAGGTGGTCCAGGGCGGTGAAAACCGGTGCGCTCATGCTCGGCGTCGTCCTCGTGGCTGTCGGTGGAAAAGACCCGGCCGGCTCCCCGCGGAGCGGCTCACCGGGGCTTGCGCCGCCGCGTCGCCGCCAGGGCCTCGTCCAGCAGCGGCAGCTGGCCCTCGGCGGAGTTGTCGCTCTCCAGCCGGTCGAGCTCCTCGCGGAAATCGGCCACGTCCTCGAAGGCCCGGTAGACCGAGGCGAAGCGCACGTAGGCGACGTGGTCGAGCTTGCGCAGCTCGGCCATCACGAATTCGCCCACCCGCATCGAGCCGAGCTCGCGCTCGGCGGTCATGCGCAACTGGTGGACGACCGCCCGCACCGCCGCCTCGATCTGTTCCTCCGACACCGGGCGCTTCTGCAGCGCGCGGTCGAAGCCGGCCCGCAGCTTGCGCGCGTCGAAGGCTTCGCGCCGGCCATCGCTCTTGATGATGACCGGCAGCTTCAGTTCGATCGTCTCCAGCGTGGAGAAACGCTCGCCACAGGCCTCGCAGACGCGGCGACGGCGGATCGTCGCGCCGTCGTCGGAGACCCGCGAATCGATCACGCGGGTGTCGGTGTGCTGGCAGAAGGGGCAGTGCATGCGCGGTGATGGGTCGATTCGTGATTCGTGATTGCCAGGACGGGAACGGTGACGGGCGCTCGCCCATCACCCCTCACTTATCACGAATCACCGGCCCTCAGCCATACACCGGGAAGCGGCGGCACTGCGCGGTGACCTTCTCGCGCACCGCGGCGATCACGCCCTCGTCCTCGGGGGCGTCGAGCACGTCGCAGATCCAGTGGGCCAGTTCCACGCAGTCGGCCTCCTGGTAGCCGCGGGTGGTGACCGCGGGGGTGCCGATGCGCAGGCCGGAGGTCACGAAAGGCTTCTGCGGGTCGTTGGGCACGGCGTTCTTGTTGACGGTGATGTGGGCCTTGCCCAGCGCGGCCTCGGCGGTCTTGCCGGTCACGCCCTTGCCGATCATGTCGATCAGCATGAGGTGGTTCTCGGTGCCGCCGGAGACGATCTTGTAACCCCGTTCGATGATGACGCCGGCCATTGCCTGCGCGTTCTTCACCACCTGTGCCTGGTAGGTCTTGAACGCCGGGTCCAGAGCCTCCTTGAAGGCGACCGCCTTGGCGGCGATCACGTGCATCAGCGGGCCGCCCTGGATGCCCGGGAAGACGATGCTCTGCAGCTTCTTGACCAGGTCTTCGGACGGATCCTTGGCGACGATGATGCCGCCGCGCG
Organism: Marilutibacter aestuarii; assembly: GCF_006546775.1. Lineage (GTDB taxonomy): Bacteria > Pseudomonadota > Gammaproteobacteria > Xanthomonadales > Xanthomonadaceae > Marilutibacter > Marilutibacter aestuarii. Next base: position 23,519 of record NZ_VICE01000142.1, on the reverse strand, counting down.
GGCCGCGCAGGGTCTTGTGGGTGGTCGAGGTCACCACGTGCGCGTGCGGCAGCGGGTTCGGGTAGACCCCGGCGGCGACCAGGCCGGCGACATGCGCCATGTCCACGAACAGCAGCGCGCCGACCTTGTCGGCGATCGCGCGGAAACGGGCCCAGTCGATCTTCTGCGAGTAGGCCGAGAAGCCGCCCACGAGCATCTTCGGCTTGTGCTCCAGCGCGAGGCGCTCGACGTCGTCGTAGTCGATCAGGCCGTTGTCGTCGACCCCGTACTGGACGGCGTTGAACAGCTTGCCGCTGATGTTGACCTTGGCGCCGTGGGTCAGGTGGCCGCCGTGGGCGAGCGACATGCCCAGGATGGTGTCGCCGGGCTGCAGCAGCGCCAGGTACACGGCCTGGTTGGCCTGGCTGCCCGAGTGCGGCTGCACGTTGGCGTAGTCTGCACCGAACAGCGCCTTCAGGCGGTCGATCGCCAGCTGCTCGGCGACGTCGACGTGCTCGCAACCGCCGTAGTAGCGCTTGCCCGGGTAGCCCTCGGCGTACTTGTTGGTCAGCACGCTGCCCTGCGCTTCCATCACCATCGGACTGGCGTAGTTCTCGCTGGCGATCAGCTCGACGTGGTCTTCCTGGCGCCGCGCCTCGTCGGCGATCGCCTGGGCGAGTTCGGGGTCAAATCCTTCGATACGGGCATCGCGCGGGAACATTGCTACTCCGGTCATGGACGGGGTGGGAGGGGACTTCGGAGTCTACGCCAAACTTGAACGGCAGCGCGGCCCCGGGCCCCGCCCCGCTGGCGCCGCCGGGGGGCTTGCGGGATAATCGGCGGTCATCTGACCGAATCACCGCGGCCCTGCCCCAGCAGCCGGCCGCCGTCCGCACGCGGAGCCGAGAACCCCCATGTCGCAATACATCTACACCATGAACGGCGTCAGCAAGATCGTGCCGCCGAAGCGCCAGATCATCAAGGACATCTCCCTGTCCTTCTTCCCGGGCGCGAAGATCGGCCTGCTGGGCCTCAATGGCGCCGGCAAGTCGACGGTGCTCAGGATCATGGCCGGCGTGGACACCGACTTCAGCGGCGAAGCGCGCCCGCAGCCCGGCACCAAGGTCGGCTACCTGGCCCAGGAGCCGGAGCTCGACCCGGCCAAGACCGTCCGCGAGGCGGTCGAGGAAGGCGTGGGCGAGGTCCTCCAGGCCCAGGCCGCGCTGGACAAGGTCTACGACGCCTACGCCGAGGAAGGCGCGGACTTCGACGCGCTGGCCAAGGAGCAGGAGCGCCTGGAGGCGATCCTGGCCTCGGGCGACGCGCACCTGCTCGAGCAGCAGCTCGAGGTCGCCGCCGATGCCCTGCGCCTGCCGCCGTGGGACGCGGTGATCGGCAACCTGTCCGGCGGCGAGAAGCGCCGCGTGGCGCTGTGCCGCCTGCTGCTGCAGAAGCCGGACATGCTGCTGCTCGACGAGCCGACCAACCACCTCGATGCCGAGTCGGTCGAGTGGCTGGAGCAGTTCCTGGCGCGCTACACCGGCACCGTCGTGGCGGTCACCCATGACCGCTACTTCCTCGACAACGCCGCGGAGTGGATCCTCGAACTCGATCGCGGCCGCGGCATCCCGTGGAAGGGCAACTACACCGAGTGGCTGGTGCAGAAGGAAGCCCGCCTGAAGCAGGAAGAGAACCAGGAAAAGGCCCGCCAGAAGGCGATCGCCAAGGAACTGGAATGGTCGCGGCAGAACGCCAAGGGCGGCCGCAGCAAGGGCAAGGCGCGCCTGGGCCGCCTGGAAGAGCTGCAGTCGGTCGACTACCAGAAGCGCAACGAGACGAACGAGATCTTCATCCCGCCGGGCGAGCGCCTGGGCAACTCGGTGATCGAGTTCAAGAACGTCAGCAAGAAGTTCGGCGATCGCCTGCTGATCGATGACCTGAGCTTCATCGTGCCGCCGGGCGCGATCGTCGGCATCATCGGCCCCAACGGCGCCGGCAAGTCGACGCTGTTCAAGATGATTACCGGCCAGGAAAAGCCCGATTCCGGCGAGATCGTCACCGGCCCGACCGTTCAGCTGGCCTACGTCGACCAGAGCCGCGACAAGCTGGAGGGCAACCACAACGTCTTCCAGGAAGTCTCCGGCGGCCTGGACATCCTCAACATCAACGGCATCGAGATCCAGTCGCGCGCCTACATCGGCCGCTTCAACTTCAAGGGCCAGGACCAGCAGAAGCTGGTGGGCACGCTCTCGGGCGGCGAACGCGGCCGCCTGCACATGGCCAAGACCCTGCTCCAGGGCGGCAACGTGCTGCTGCTCGACGAACCGTCCAACGACCTCGACATCGAGACCCTGCGCGCGCTCGAGGATGCCCTGCTGGAGTTCCCGGGCAACACGTTCGTGATCAGCCATGACCGCTGGTTCCTGGACCGCATCGCCACGCACATCCTGGCGTTCGAGGGCGACTCGCACGTGGAGTTCTTCCAGGGCAACTACCGCGAGTACGAAGAGGACAAGAAGCGCCGCCTGGGCGACGACGCAGGCCCGCACCGCCTGCGCTTCAAGGCGCTGAAGTAAGCGCGGGGATCGATACGAGCCCCCGGCCCACCGCGGGCCGGCGGGCCGGGGGAGGACGACGGCATGACCATCGAACACCAGGGCGACATCGACGGACTCCGGCGTGCCGGTGCCCTGGTCTCGGGCATCCTCTCGCAGATGCGCGACGCGGCCGTGGTGGGCATGGTCTCGCGCGACCTCGACGCGCTCGCCGCGACGCGCATGCAGGCGGCCGGCGCCCGGTCGGCCCCGGCGCTGACCTATGGCTTCCCGGGCACGACCTGCATCAGCATCAACCGGGTGGCGGCCAACGGCATCCCCGACGGGACCGTGCTGCGCGAGGGCGACCTGGTCAATATCGACGTCTCCGCGGAACTCGATGGCTATTTCGCCGATACCGGCGCCAGCTTCGTGGTCGGCACGGCGAGCGCCGGCCAACAGCGACTGCTCGATGCCGCCCGCGAGGCCCGCGACAGTGCCGTCGCGCAGTTGCGTGCCGGGAACCTGATCAGCAGCATCGGCCGCACGGTCGAGGCAGTGGCCGCGCGTCGTGGTTTCCGGGTCATCCGCGACCTCGGCAGCCATGGCGTGGGACGCGCCCTGCACGAGGCGCCCGGCACCATCCCGGGATACTACGATCCGCGCGACGCGCGCCGCCTGCACGACGGCATGGTGATCACCGTCGAGCCCTTCCTCGCCACCCACTGCACCCGGACCGTCGAGGCCGATGACGGCTGGTCGATGGTCTGCCCGCGCGGCCATGCCGCGCAGTTCGAACACACCGTGATCGTCACGCGCGACGCACCGATCGTGGTGACCTGAGACCCGGAGCCCCGCGATGAGCTTCATGCAATCCCTCCGCACCCGTTGGCAGCAGGCCGACTCGCTGGTCTGCGTCGGCCTGGACCCGGAGCCTTCGCGCTTCCCGGCGCGCTTCGCGGGCGACGACGACGCGGTGTTCCACTTCTGCCGCGACATCGTCGATGCCACCGCCGAGCATGTCTGCTGCTTCAAGCCCCAGATCGCGCATTTCGCCGCCCTCGGTGCGGAAGACGCGCTGTCGCGCCTGATCGCGCACGTGCATGCCCACCACCCCGGGATTCCCGTGATCCTGGACAGCAAGCGCGGCGACATCGGCAGCACGGCCCGGCACTACGCCGACGAAGCCTTCGTCCGCCATGGCGCCGACGCCGTCACCGTGAACCCCTACCTGGGCCGCGACTCGGTGCAGCCGTTCCTCGACCACGCCGACAAGGGCGTGGTGATCCTGTGCCGGACCTCCAACCCGGGCGCCGGCGACCTGCAGGACCTCATGGTCGAAGGCCGACCGCTTTACCAGCACGTGGCCGAGACGGTCGCCCGCGACTGGAACGACCATGGCAACTGCGCCCTGGTGGTGGGCGCGACCTGGCCCGGACAACTGCGCGAGGTGCGTGCGATCGTCGGCGACGACATCCCGTTCCTGGTCCCCGGCGTCGGCGCCCAGGGCGGCGACGCCGCGGCGGTGGTCACCCATGCACGCAATGCCGAAGGCACCGGCCTGATCGTCAGCAGCTCGCGCGCGGTGCTGTATGCGTCCAATGGCGACGACTACGCCGAAGCGGCTGCCCAGGCCGCCCTGGACCTGCGCGAGACCCTGAACGCGCATCGCCGATAGGCGCCCGCACCCCCACGCGATCGCAGGCCAGGTCGAGCGGAACAATAGGCCCATGTCGCCGCAGGATGGGTAGAGCGAAGCGAAACCCATCGTCCGCGCGTGGTGCCGCGATGCGGCGCGCCTCTCGACCCCGCCAAAGCGAAGACCCGCCGCAAAAGCTGGATCCCAGCGTTCGCTGGGATGGCGGGACGTGCTTGCCCGTCGTTCCCGCACCGTAACCGTAGGATGGGTAGAGCAAAGCGAAACCCATCGTCGGCGCGTGGCGCCGCGATGCGGCGCGCCTCTCGACCCCGCCAAAGCGAAGACCCCGCGCAAAGGCTGGATCCCAGCGTTCGCTGGGATGACAAGAGGTGCTTGCCCGTCGCTCCCGCACCGTAACCGTAGGATGGGTAGAGCGAAGCGAAACCCATCGTCCGCGGGTGGCGCCGCGATGCGGCGCGCCTCTTGACCCCGCCAAAGTGAAGACCCCGCGCAAAGGCTCGATCCCAGCGTTCGCTGGGATGACAGGACGTGCTTGCCCGTCGTTCCCGCACCGTAGCCGTAGGATGGGTAGAGCGAAGCGAAACCCATCGTCGGCGGGTGGTGCCGCGATGCGGTGTGCCTCTTGACCCCGCCAAAGCGAAGACCCGGCGCAAAGGCTGGATCCCAGCGTTCGCTGGGATGACAGGACGTGCTTGCCCGTCGTTCCCGCACCGTAACCGTAGGATGGGTAGAGCAAAGCGAAACCCATCGTCGGCGCGTGGTGCCGCGATGCGGCGTGCCTATTGACCCCGCCAAAGCTGAAGACCCGCCGCAAAGGCTGGATCCCCGCGTTCGCTGGGATGACGGGACGTGCTTGCCCGTCGTTCCCGCACGGTAGCCGTAGGATGGGTAGAGCGAAGCGAAACCCATCGTCTGCGCGTGGTGCGATACGGGGCGCCTCCCATCGAGCCCGCCGCGACGTCGTTTCAGCGCAGCAGCGCGCGCAACACCGCGACGGGGAAGCGCAGCCAGATGGTCGCGAAGACGGCCGCGCGCATCGCCAGGCCGCGGCGCGGGGCCTCGAAGGTCCTGAAGTAGCGCCACAGGCCGCGGTGCTTGTGCCACTCGACGAAGACCGGCCGGCTGCGACTGGACACCCCGCGTACGTGCACCACGCTGACGCGGTTGGCCACGGCCAGGGTGGCGCCTGCCGCGCGCGCGCGGCGGCACAGGTCCAGGTCCTCGGCGTGCAGGCGGTAGCGTTCGTCGAAACCGCCGATGCGTTCGAACAGCGACCGCGGCATCAGCATCAGGGCGCCGGACACCACCTCGACCGGTTGCAGCGCCACGCCGTCGTCCGGCGCCAGCGCCATGGCGTGCGCGGTGCTGCGCAGGCCCTGGCCGCTGAGCAGGCCCCGCAGCATCGCCGCGAAATCCGGGTCGTGGCGGCGCGCGGCGGCATCGCGGATGCCCGCCTCGTCCACCAGGTCCGCGCCCAGCAGCGGCTCGTGCAGGGTCGAGGCCAGCGCGCGCAGGCGCGCAAGGGCGTCGGCTTCGGGCAGGCAATCGGGATTGACGAAGGCCAGCCAGGGCTCGTGGCTGTCGGCCGCGCCCTGGTTGCAGGCGACCGCGAAGCCGGGGTTGTCGGGGTTGGCGATGAAACGCACGCGCGGGTCCTGCAATGCATGGCGCTGGAGGATGTCGACGGTGCCATCGTCGGAGCCGTTGTCGACGACGCGGATTTCCACCACGCCATCGGCCCGGCGCAGGCGCTGCAGGCATTCGTCGATGGTCTCGAGGCTGCGGTAGGTCACCACCACCGCCGCGATCCCGGCTTCGGGCGAGGGTCGGCTCATGGCGCGCCGCTCCCGGTCGCCCCGCCGGTGGGCGAAGCTTCGTGGGCGTCCCAGAACAGATCGCGTTGCGGGTCCGGTGGGCCGAGCTCGGCGAGCAGGGCCTCGAGCCGGGCGCGCGGCCCTCGCAGGGGATCGTGCATGAGGAAGTTGGCCAACCGCGCGTGCCAGCCGGGCCACCGCACCGCGAGGCGCTCCATGTCGCCGTCGAAGGCCAGGCCCTCGCGATCGCGCAGCACGAAGGCCTGGTCGCACAGGACGTTGCGCCAGCCCAGCCCGGCCAGCCGGAGCGAAAGATCGATCAGGGCCGCGTACCAGGCGCCGTAGCTGCTGGTGTCGAGCCCGCCGGCGCGACTGCGCGCGCTGCCGCGCAGGAGGACCGCGTGGGCGATGGCCGCCGGCAATTCCGGGCACAGCGCCGGCATCGCACCGGCGGCGCGCGACAGGCTGGCGGGCTCGTGGGCGAGCGGATTGATTTCGCCGATGCGCGGCCAGGCCGCGGCTTCGCCGGCGTTGCACCAGGGCGTGGCGGTGGCCACCGCGCCGTCGGCGTGCAGGCAGGCCTGCAGGCGCGGCAGCCAGCCGGCGGTGGGACGCACGTCCGCGGCGAGCACCACCACGTCGGCATCGCCGCAGGCGGCCAGGACTTCGTCCAGGTGGGCGACCTCGCCGATGCTGCGCTGGCGCCGCGTGTAGTCGGCCTGCAGGGCGGTGTCGGCCATCCAGCGCTCGATCACCGCATAGCCTCGCGGCCCGACCTGGGCGTCGTCGGCGAGCCACACCCGCGTATCGGCGGGCGTATGCGCCTCCAGCGCGCCAAGGCACGCATCGAGCGCGACGTCGTCGGCCCCCACGGGCACGACGACGATGGGCGAGTCAGCCATGTTCGGGTCCGTGGCGACGGACGGGGCGTTCGGGCATCAGGGCTTGGGCGTGCGGTTGAGCGGCTCCAGCGCTCGGAAACGGCGTCCATATTCGTCGGTCAGGCTACGGGCTTCCTGCGGATTGCGCACGATCTTCGGCGTGATCAGGATGATCGTCTCCTCGCGCCCCGAGCTGGACGTCTGCCGCCCGAACAGGCCGCCGATGACCGGGATCCGGCTCAGGCCCGGCAGGCCGCTGGAGCCGCGCTGGGTACCTTCGCTGATGAGGCCCGCGAGCAGGACGGTCTCGCCACTCTGGACGGCGGCCTGGGTCTTCAGCTTGCGGGTGTCGATGCGCACGTTGCCATTGGCGTCGGGGGTGTCACCCGGCGCGCTGATCTCCTGCACGATGTCGAGGAAGACCATGCCGTCCTTGGTGATGCGCGGGCGGACCTTGAGGATGGTACCGGTCTCCAGGTACTGGACCTGGCTGATGGTATCGCCGACGCCGACATTCGGATTGACCGTCACCGAGGAGATCGGGATGCGCGCGCCAACGTTGAAGGTCGCTTCGGTGTTGTTGCGCACGAACAAGGACGGCGACTGCAGCATCTGCACGTCGGTGACTTCGTCCAGGGCGCTGATCACCGCCGCCGCGTTGGTGCCCAGGAACGTCCAGCCGAGGCCGGTATTGGCGACCTTGCCGGCGAGGTCGCCCCAGATCCCGCGCCCGAGTGCGCTCGGCAGGCCGGCACCGCCACTGTCGACCGATGCATTCACCGCCTGCTCGAAATACCAGTTCACGCCATAGCTGAGTTCGCCCGAAAGCGTCACCGTCGCGATCTGCGCCTCGATGTGCACCTGCATGGGCATCACGTCGAGCCGCTCGATCACGTCCTTGATCGACTTCCAGGCCGCGGGCGAGCCGCGCACCAGCAGCGAGTTGGTCTCGGCCACCGCCGACACCCCGACCTGCGCGCCCTCGACCTCGAGGGTGACGCTGCCGTTGCCGCCGCCCTGGCGCTGGTCCAGCGACATGCCGCCGATGTCGCTGCCACCCTCGCTGCCACCGCCCTTGCCGCCGATGTTGGCGACGCTGCCGCTGTCGGTGGACTGCAGCTCCACCGGGTCCAGGCCCGGCATCAGCGACGGCGCGCCGCCGCTGCGGCCACCGCCCCGGCTGCTGTTGCCGAACACCTCCGACAGGCGCTCGGCCAGTTCGCCGGCATCGATGTACTTGAGCTCGTAGGTGAACAGGCGCATGTCGCCGCCGGCGCTGTCGATGCGCTCGAGCCAGGCCTGGATGTCGTCCAGGTACTCGGCCTGCGGGGTGATCACCAGCACGGCGTTGGCGCCGTCCAGCGGCATGAAGCGGAACATGCCCGCCACCGGCGAGTTGCTCTGCTCGCCGAACACTTTCTCAAGGTCCGCGACCACCTCGCTGGCCTTGCCGGACTGGATCGGGAACACGCCCACCGACATGCCCGAGAGCCAGTCGACGTCGAAGATCTGGATGGTGCGCAGGTAGTTCTCCAGCTCCGCCCGGGTGCCGGCGATGCTGATGACGTTGCGCGCCGGGTCGGTGGAGACGATCGCGTTGGGGCGCGCGTAGGGCTCCAGGACCTTCTTCATTTCCTCCGCCGAGATGTAGCGCAGCGGCACCGCGCGCACCTCGAAGCCGCGCGCGGTGGTCGCACTGCCGGTGCGCGGGGCGACGTTGCCCGGCACCGCCTGGTCGGCCGGCACGATGTTGTAGCGGCCGTCGGCGTAGACCATGCGCGCATTGTTCCACCCTAGCACCATCTCCAGCAGGCTCATCGCATTGGCCGGGCTGACCGCCTTGGGCGTGGCCAGGGTCACCGTGCCCTGGACGCCGGGCGCGATGACGTAGTTCTGGCCGAGCATGTCGCCGAGGATGGCCTTGACGACCGCATGCAGCGATTCGCCTTCGAAGTTGAACGTCGCCTCGCCCGTGGTGCCGCCGAGGTTGGGGGGCGGTGCCGCCGCCGCGGCCTGGTTGATGACCTGGCCGCTGCCGCGCCGGATCTGCGGCTTCGGGCCGCCCTCGGCGTCATCCAGCGGCTCGGCCTCGACACCGGCGACGGTGCCGGGCGCGGCGGACTGCGGACTTGCCGTCTGCGCACGCATGTCGCCTTCGCGGCTCATCCGCGGCACGGGCGACGACGCGCAGGCATTGAGCACGGCGACGATCGCCGTGGCGAGCAGCAGTTGCCGGGTCGCGCCGCGGACGCGCGCGCCCACGGGCACGGCACGGGAGGGGGCGGTGGACACGGCGACAGACGGGTCGCGAAGCTCGGGGCATGGATTCATTGCGGACACTCTACCGGCTCTCGGCGGGCGGGTTGGGTGGCGGGGACGACGGCGGATCCGGGGGCATCGGCTGTCGGGGCGGGGTCTGGCGGTTCTCGGACTGCTCGCGCAGCGCCGCGCGGCGCGCCTGGATGCGCTGGCGGATCGCTTCCATCTGCGATTCCGGCGTCATCGCCGGCTTGGCGTCGGCCTCGGGGTTTCCGCCATCGGCGTCGGCGACTTCGCCGGCAGGCGGATCGCGCGGCGGCTCGGGCAGGCCGTCCGGCGGCGTGCCGCCCGGCGGGGTCATCGCGGTGGGGGCGGTGCCACCCTCGCCATCGAACACGCGCAATTCCATGCTCCTCCGGCCTTCGGGGCCTTCGAACACGGCCGAGCGTGCGGCCAGCTCGACCAGGCGCCAGGCCGGATGGGACTCGGGCGCCTCGTCCAGCTTGACCCGCACCGACTCGCTGCCATCAGCCGGCTGGATGATCGCCATCTTCAGCCGTGGGGTGATGAGCACGCTGGTCAGGACGTAATCGAAGCTCGTGTCCTCGCCCTTGCCTTCCTCGTCGTTGCGCAGCGTGAACGGACGCGGCTTGCGGTCGCTGCTGAAGAGCGGGCGCGTGGAGATCTCGGCGTACTGCTCCATGGGGCCCAGCGCGCGCGCCGTCGTACGGGGGACAGGCGGCAGCGGTTGTCGCATGTCGTCGCCGGCCTCGACCGGCACGACGCGACCGCCCATGCCGACGATCGCCAGCAGGAGGGCGATCACCGCCCAGCCGGCGACGGCGCCCAGCAGCCAGGTCCGAGGGCCGGCGTTATCGAGGCGCATCGATGCCTCCCTTGCCCGCCGGCACCAGGTAGCCATAGAGATCGAAGGTGACGTCCTGCCCGCCTTCACCGGTATCGCCGCCGGTACCGGGGGCGAAATATCGGCGCTGGACGAGGATGTTGAGGTTGCCGATGAACAGGCGCGGCGAGCCGCTTTCCAGCGCGTGCAGTACCGCCGCGGTCTCGCGGCTACCGCAGCTCAGGCGCACCTGCACGGTGACGCGGGTGTAGGGCTCGCGGTTGCTGGGCTCCAGCGGCGAGCGGTTGACGATGCCGCAGCTGCGGTTGCCCGGACTGGCATCGCTGACCACGCGTTCCAGGCGCTGGATGAGCGCGGCGGTCGCCAGCTCGGGGTTGGACTCGGTCATGAAGCCCGGGTGGCTCGCCTGCAGTTCGGTGAGCTCGGCCAGGCGCGCGTCGACCTGCGGCTCCTGCTCGAGCTGCATCCGCAGGCGCAGCTCGCGCTGCTGCAGGGTCTCGATGCGCTGCTCGACCTCCATCATCGGCACCGTCCACCAGGGGTGGATGAGGACGAAATAGGCCAGCACGCACAGGCCGACCAGCAGGCCCAGGGCCAGCCAGCGATCGCGCTTATCCGGCGTCATCGGTGGCCTCCTGCGTCGGCGGAGCCGGGACCGGGACCGGGGCCGGCGGCGCGGTCGGCGCGTTCGTCGGCGGGGAGCCCGCCGGCGGCGTGGCATTGGCCAGCTCGGCGGTCAGGGTGAAGCGGTCGCGGCCACTGGTGGGATCGGGCTGCAGCGCGCCCGCCAGCGCGGGCGAACGCCAGTAGGGCGCGCCCTGCAGGCGACTGATCAATGCCGGCGCTTCGCTGCTCAGTCCGATCAGCATCATGCGCTGGTCTTCCAGCGACAACTTCTCCAGATAGGTGTTGTCGGGCAGGCGGCGGGTAAGCTCGTCGATCACCTCGACCGAGGTCGGGCGCTCGGCACGGGTCGCGTCGAGGAAGGCCTGGCCTTCGATCAGCGACACGAGCCTCTGTCGCTTTTCGGCCGCCTGGCGCCCGGCGGCCGCCTGTTCGGCGATCCGGGCCTCGAAGGCCTCTGCGGCGGCACGGCGGTTCTGCAGCAGCTGCCAGAGCATCAGGCCGGTGGCGAGCACCGCGAGGGTCGCCAGTCCCCAGTTCCACACCCGCCAGGGATCGCGTTGCTGGCGACGCTGGTCCGGCGAGAGCAGGTTGACCCCGATCGGCCGGCCGTCTTCGCCGGCCACGTCGATGCCCGCCAACCCGTCCGCGAGCGCGCCCAAGGCCTCCATTTGCGGTGCCAGCGCCTTGCGCGGCACCACCACCAGCTCGACCTCGAGCTGGCCATCTCGCTCGCGCCGGCCGAGCAGGCGCGCGTCATAGGCGACGTCCGCGAGGTCGAACGGTGTCTGCCGGTCCACTTCGAAGCCGACGACGTCGCGCAGGCGGTCCGCGGCGGCGGCCGGCAGGACGAGGTGGCGGCGCAGGCAACTCGACGCGGGCAGCAGCAGCCAGCGGGGGAGTTCGGCCAGACGCGGCGCCAACAGGCGGCCCAGCGGGTCGGTCTCGCCCGGCATGGACGGTGCCGAAACGGCCGGCGCGGGCGCCTGCGCGGGAATGCGGCCCAGTTCGCGCAGGGCATCATCCTGGTGACGCGCCAGCACGATCTCCCCGGCGGCAGCCTGGAGCATCAGGCGGCCGCGGCCAACACCCAGTGCACGCCGCATCGTCGCCGGCAGCCAGGCCGCCAGGCCCCGGGCCCACCAGTCCAGAAAACGGCCCGCACCCGGCCATAGCCGGGCCCTGATCGGCCCAAGGCGGTCTCGCAGTCCTGTCATCGCGGTGAAACTCCCTCCTCCCAGCGCAACACGGTGTAGGCCATGCCCGGCACGGCGCTCCCCCCTGCCCGGATCACCGCGCGCACCACCGTTTCGCGGCCATCCGTCAGCCGCGCGCGACTGTCGATACTATACGTTCCGCTCCGGCTGCCCACGAGCGACAAGCCGTCGGGGGTGGTGCCCACCGGCAGGCCGGTCACCGGGTCGAGCTGGCGGCGCTGTTCGATGATCGCTTCGCCGTCCATGCCCATCGCGGTCAATACCTGTGATGAAGCAAACGCAGCCTCCGGCCGGGCGAGGCCGCTGAAAACCGTGACGTGAGGCTCAATTCGCGCATAAATCTCCGGCGTGAAGCCCAGTACCTGCTCAAGCTCCGCGACGCTTTCGAACTCGCCGTCCTTGGCCCCGTAGGGACGCCCGGCGGAGGCATAGTCCGGATCCTCCGCGCCGCCGGCGACCTGGGTCAGGATGTCCAGGTCCCGCCAGTCGATGATCGCCGAGGCAAGCCGCGCGGCCTCCTGCGGGTCGCTGCCCAGCGCCTGCAGCAGGCGGGTGAGCAGGCCGGCATCGGCCTGGTTGAGGTCGACCTTGCCGTTCTCGTCGACGATCTTCACCTCGATCTCGGCGCCGCCGTATTGCCAGGCATGGCCCTGGCCATCGGGTCGCCACTGGCGCCTGGGGTCGTTGAGATCGACCCGGGTCATCGCGTACTCGATGCCGGCGCGCGCCGCGTTCTCGGCGACCAGCCCGCTGACCAGCACGCGGCCCTGCATCGCCTCGACCTTCGCCGCCAGGGCGAAGCCGCCCACCAGGGCGGTGAGCAGCGTGATCAGCCACAGCACCAGCAGCAGCGCAGCACCGCGCGCGCGGGTTGCAAGCGGATGCGGATGCCGGCCCGGCATCACAGCCCACCCACGAATGCGCCGCCGGCCAGGTTGCCGGCCTGCGGCAGCGCCACCACCAGGGTCGGCCAGGGACGGCCGTTGGCGTCGACCAGGCTGACCTCGACCAGGAGCGGCAACTGCTCGCTGGTCTCCCAGCGATCCAGCCAGGGCGTCAGTTCGCCGTTGCCGTCCAGCGCGCGGTAGCGGAACCGGGCGTCGGCCAGTTCGCCGACCAGCAGTTCCGGCGGTCGCGGCTGCAGGTCCTCGTAGGCCTGCCCGGCCTGCACCACCTGCAGGTCCAGCACCACGCGCTTGTCCTCGCCATTGCCTTCGATGCTGAAGGCATGCAGGTACGGGCCACCCTGCCCCAGGTAATCCGGCAGGTCGGCCACGAAGGCCATGCGGTCGGGCTGGCCGACGAAGCGCATCGGCAGGGTGGTCTGTTCGTCCACGCCGAAGGCCACCGGACGCGCGGCGGCGATGCGCTTGCGCAGGAAGCCCAGCACCGCGCGCTCGCGCTCCCCGCGCTGTGCCATCGCCTCGCCGCGGTCCACGGTACGGGTGGCCGCGGTCAGTGTCGCGAATGCCAGCGCCAGGCCGGCGGCGAGCAGCACGGTCGCCAGCAGGACCTCGATCAGGGTGAAGCCCCCGGCACGTCGATGCGCGACGCGGCTCACGGCACGTCCTCCAGCCCGCCCTGCACCAGGCGCAGGGTGCGCAGCCGCAGGTGCTCGCCAGAACCGCCCTCGCCCCACTCCACCGCCAGCGCGATCTCGTAGAGGCGGTTGCCGGTGTTGTTCGATGGCGGCGCATCGGGCGGCACGTCCGGGTCCTCCCAGGGGGTGATTTCCATGGTCCAGCGGTAGCGACCGTCTTCGAAGTCACCGTCGTCGCGGCCCGCGCGGATCGGCGCGGCGATGCCCATCTGGTCGATCAGCGATTGCGCATGCAGGGCCGCCCGGCCCGCATCGCCCGACCAGCGCACCTGCCGCGTCGCCCCCGAGAGGGTGCCCAGCAGGAGCCCCAGCGCCAGCGCCAGCAGGGCGAAGGCGACGATGACCTCGATCAGCGTGTAGCCGCCCTGCCGGTGCGGGGGACGACGCAGCGCGCGGCTCATGGCCCGACCTCGGCGCGCCGCATGCGGATCTCGCCGGTCAGCCAGGCGATGTCGATGTGCCAGGCCGCGTTGTCGACGCTGAGGGCCACCCGGCCGCCGGTCGCCGCGCCGTCCTTGAAGAACATCACCGCGCCGAGCCCGTCGGCGGGCTGGGCCTGGCGCGCGCCGGTGAAATGGATCGCGACGTCCTCGGGGATCTCGCCATGGCGGCCGTTCGGCGCTTCCCAGGTGTGGGCGCGCGGATCGATCACGAAGCGCTGCGCCTCGCCGGTCGCCAGCGCCTGGGCGCGCGTGTAGCGCAACTGGGCGGCCACTTCCTTGGCCGCCGATCGCAGTTGCATGCCCTTGATGCCGCCGGTGAGCACCGCCGCGGCCAGCAGGCTGGCGATCGCGAACAGGGCGACCACCAGCAGCATCTCGATCAGCGAAACGCCATGCTGGCGGGCCGCCGACGCCGGGCGGGCCCGGGAGTGGCAGGCCATGCGCATCAGGGTGCGATCGGTCGCGTCGCTTATTCGTAGCGCACGTCGCCGTCGACGCTGGTGCCACCGGCCTTGCCGTCCTTGCCCAGGATCACCAGGTCGAAGGGGCCGCTCTCGCCGGGGGTGCGGTATTCGACGGGGTGGCCCCACGGATCGTTGAGTTCCTGCGCCTTTGCGTAGGGCCCGAGCCAGCCGGGGGCATTGCCCGGATCGGTGACCAGCTCGTCCAGGCTGCCGGGGAGGCGCCCGGTGTCCATCTGGAAGGACTCCACCTTCTGCGCCAGCGTGGTGACCTGCGACTTGGCCAGGTTGGCCTTGGCGCGGTCCGCGCCGCCCAGTACGCGGCTGCCGACGAAGGTCAGCACCGCACCGATCAGCACGATGACGATGATGATCTCGATCAGGCTCATGCCGGCCTGTCGGGCCGGGGACGGGGAACGGGTCAGTGAACGTCGATGGGTCATGGCAGGCATCCTCGTGTTGTTCGTAAGTCGTTCGAAGTGAAGCGGTCTATCAATGCGTCGATGGCGGTGGGCAGGCGTCAAGGACGGAATGGAACGTCCCTCGATGTGTACCGCACTTGGCCGCTTGCCGCCGCCCCCGTCCGTCCGTCGCGTGACGCGCGTTCAGATTGTCGTAACGCATCCGGGCGCGATCACCCGATGGCATTGGTGAGGTCGTACAGCGGTGTCAGCACCGCCAGCACCACCATCCCGACGACGCCCGCCAGGACCACGGTCACCAGCGGCACCAGCGCGGCGAGCATGCGGTCCAGCGCCAGCGAGGTCTGGTGCTCGAAGGTTTCGGCGGTCTTGACCAGCATGGTGTCGAGTGCGCCCGACTCCTCGCCGACCTGGATCATCTGCAGCGCCAGCCGGGGAAAGCGCTTGCCCTTGGAGAGCGCCACCGACAGCGACACGCCGTTCTTGACGTCGGCGGCGGCCTTCTCGACGTCGTCGGCCAGCACGCGGTTGTTCATCACGTTGCGACCGATGCCCAGCGCGGCCATCAGCGGCACGCCGTTGCGCACCAGGGTGCCGAGGGTGCGTGCCAGTCGCGCGGTCTCGACCTTGGCCACCAGCGAGCCGGCGAAGCGCCGGCGCAGCAGCCAACCGTCCAGGGCCTCGCGGAACACCGGGTCGCGGCGCTTGCGGTCGAACCACCACAGCGCCAGCGCGGGCACCACCAGCAGCACGATCCACCAGTCGCGCACGAAGAGGCCGACGCCCAGCACGACCTGGGTGAACAGGGGCAGCTCGGCGTCGAGGTTCTCGTACATCTGCGCGAACTGCGGCACGACGTAGCCGAGCAGGAACAGCAGGCTCAGTCCGACCATCACCAGCAGGATCGCGGGATAGATCAGCGCGTTGACGACGCGGCCCTGCAGCGCGCGGCTGCGCTCGAGGTAATCGGCCAGGCGCGCGAGGGTCTCCTGCATGCTGCCGCCGGCCTCGCCGGCGCGCACCATGTTGATGTACAGGCGCGAGAAGGTCCCGTGCTGGCGCTCGAGCGCCGTCGACAGCGAGGTGCCGCCGCGCACCGCGTCGCGCACGTCGGTGAGCGTACGCTTGGCGGCCTCGTCCTCGGGCAGCTCCAGCAGAATGCTCAGTGCGCGGTCCAGGGGCTGGCCGGCACCCAGCAGCGTGGACAACTGCTGGGTGAACTGGACAAGGCGCTCGCCGGAGAAGCTCCGGGGCTTGAGCAGGCCCTTGAGCAGGGAGCCGCCGCCGCCCTCGCTGGCCGGTCGCGCCTCCACCGGCAGGTGGCCCTGCTCCTGCAAACGCAGCGCGACCTCGTCGCGACTGGCGGCTTCCATCTGGCCCTCCAGCATCTCGCCGCGCGCGTTGAGTGCCTTGTAGGAGAACAGGGCCATCAGCGGCAGCGCCGGAAACCGGGCATCGGGAACCGGGACGAACACGAACGCCTGGCATGAACGTCAGGGCGGGGGCCGCCGATGTCGCGTTTCCCTTTCGCCATGGCCGGGCCGTACTCACGCATCTTCGGTCACCCGCAACACTTCCTCGATCGTCGTCTCGCCCGCCAGGGCCTTGGCGATGCCGTCCTCGTACATGGTGCGCATGCCCGCCTCGCGGGCGATCTGTTCCAGCTCGCCCATGCCCGCATGACGCATCACCGCGCGCCGCAGGGCGTCGTTCATGACCAGGAATTCCATGATGGTGGTGCGGCCCGAGTAGCCGGTCGGCGACACCGCCGAAGGTCGGGGCCGGTACAGGTGGATGTCGCCCTCGGGCTGGTAGCGCCGCAGGTCGAACTTCTCGATCTCCTCGACGCTGGCCAGGTACTTCTCGGCATGCCGCTGCTCCAGGCGCCGCACCAGGCGCTGGGCGAGGATGCCGTTGATCGTGGACGTGAGCAGGTAATCCTCCACGCCCATGTCGAGCAGGCGGGTGATGCCGCCGGCGGCGTTGTTGGTGTGCAGGGTCGAGAGCACCAGGTGGCCGGTCAGCGCCGACTGGATCGCGATGCGGCAGGTCTCCAGGTCGCGCATCTCGCCGATCATGATGATGTCAGGGTCCTGGCGGACGATCGAGCGCAGGGCCTGGGCGAAGTCCAGCCCGATCTGCGGCTTGGCCTGGATCTGGTTGATCCCTTCGATCTGGTATTCGACGGGGTCCTCGACGGTGATGATCTTGACGTCGGGCGTGTTGAGCTTGCTCAGCGCGGTATAGAGCGTGGTGGTCTTGCCCGAACCGGTGGGGCCGGTCACCAGCAGGATTCCGTGAGGCTGGTCGAGCACCTTCTGGAACTGCGGCAGGAAGTGGTCGGTGAAGCCCAGCTTCTTGAAGTCGAACACCACCGTCTCGCGGTCGAGCAGGCGCATGACGACGCTCTCGCCATGCGCGGTGGGCACGGTGCTCACGCGCAGGTCGAGTTCCTTGCCCTGCACGCGCAGCATGATCCGGCCGTCCTGCGGCAGGCGGCGCTCGGCGATGTTCAGCTTGGCCATGATCTTGATGCGGCTGATCACCGCGGCGGTGAGGTTGGGCGGCGGGCTTTCGCCCTCCTGCAGCACGCCGTCGACGCGATAGCGCACCTTCAGGCGGTTCTCGAAGGGTTCGATATGGATGTCGGAGGCGCGCAGTTCGACGGCGCGCTGGATCACCAGGTTGACCAGCCGGATCACCGGCGCCTCGGACGCGAGGTCGCGCAGGTGCTCGACATCGTCCAGGTCGCCGCTGCCCTCGCCTTCGGCGGTCTCGACGATCGCACCCATCGCGCTGCGGCCCTGGCCATACCAGCGTTCGATGAGGGCATCGATCTCCGAGCGCAGGCCCACCTTGAGGATCAGCGGCCGCTGCAGCGCCAGGCGCACCGCATCCACGCAATAGGCATCGTGCGGGTCGGCCATCAGCAACTCCACCGCATGCGCGGTGACGTTGCGCGGGCAGACATGGAACTGCTTCATGAACTTCACGCTGAGCGCGACGTCCTCCGGCGGCAGGTCCGGGGCGTCCTTGGCCGCCACCAGCGACAGGCCGGTGACCGCGGACACGGTCTCGGCGTGGTCGCGCTCGGAGACCAGGCCCAGGCGGCCCAGCAGGGACAACAGGCTGCCGCCGGTCTCCTCCTGCAGGCGGCGCGCACGCACGAGGTCGGCGTCCTTCAGGCGCCCCTTCTGCACCAGGGCCTCGACGATGCGCTCGTCGACGCTGGCGGCCACCGTGGCGGTGGCGCCGTCGCCGCCTGCCGGGTTGCCGGATGTCGCGGTATCCATACCTTCGGGGTCTGCCTCTTCGCTGGGTGCGTTCACGCTTCTCTCCAAGGACCGCGCCGCACAAGGCGCGCGCGGCCCGCAGGGCCATCCGGACACGCATGCCACGCCGCCGGACGGGACCTGACTCTATCAGGAGAGAACGGATAATCCGGCCGCCGCCGGTCGCAGCAGACCGCGATACGCATCACAAATTGGCCACTCAAACACCGCCTCCCGCGAGACTTTACTTTCCTTCCGCGCCTTTAGCGGGAACCGAGCTCGATGCGTCGTCCAGTTGACTACCCCCTCGGGAGCCAGAGACTAGTGGACGAGCGTGGATTCTTCTTCAGGAAACGATCCTTGAAGAATGGATATGCGTTCGAAAGACGCCACATGACAAGGAGATCAGGATAGTGTCTAAAGCAAGAAGCTATTTCGTGGCTGTAGGTGTCACCCTGTTGGCATTCTCCGCTTCCGCGGAAGAATCGGTAACCGTGAACGGCTTGGTACACACGTGCACGAACAGTTGTAGCGTCACGATAACGAACGGGCGCTATGGCGTCAGGGACTGCTGCGGGGGACGGGTAAAGATCAGTTATCCGCCTCCTCCGGAGGTTCCCACCCAGCCCGAGTGAAGCAGTTGGACCCACCCCCCATCGCGGGCGGGTGGGTTCTTGAACCCCTGACGGCCTGGAGTTATCGAGAATGCCTCGACATGGACTCGGCGCGCTGGCGCTAGCATTCATTGTTGCAACGATTGTTCCTTCGTGCTCTGAAGTCGAGAAGCATGGGAACGGCACGTTGGCTGAAAACGCACATCAGAACGACGCGGGGGAACCCGGAGCGGGTATGTCGCGCAGTGTCGGACTCGCCGATCAGACTCCGCCGCCCACTTTCTCCGGCTCCAGCAGCGCTGACTTCGACGCATCGGGGAGCAGACCCGTCGAACACCCCTACCTGAACGCGGAATCAGGACTGCTAGTAGGAGATAGCATTTCTGTCGAATCGGCCGGGGCAACGCTGCAAACGGATCGGTTCGACGATGTCATGGAAGCGATGGTCCGCGACACGAGCAGGGACACAGACGCACAGGACGTGACCTGGCTATATCGAAACGCAGTTGATCGCGCGCTCACTTCGGAGTTGTCCGTGAGCGATTTTGCGTGTGGACTGAGCCTTTGCATGGGTGCACTACGCACCCGGAACCCCGATGCGTACGCCCGCTGGTATGAATTGTTCTCCGGAAGCTCTAAGGCACCCACCTACAGCTTTCTTGAATCACAAAGGAACCTGGGTGGCGAGGAGGTCGAGTTCCGGTTCATATTCTCGACCGACCCCTCGGCAGACAGTGTGTCATCTCCGGCGCAATAGTCAGCCGACGAACACCCGCGCGTTGCGGAACATCCGCAGCCAGGGCGAATCGACGCCCCAGTCGCGCGGCGCCCAGCTGAGGTTGGCGCTCAGCAGGGTCCGCTCGGGGTGCGGCATCATGATCGTGACGCGGCCGTCGTCGCTGCTCAGGCCGGTGATGCCGGCGGGCGACCCGTTGGGGTTGAGCGGGTAGCGATGGGCCACCTCGCCATTGCCGTCGACGAAGCGCAGCGCCACCGGCACCGCCGCGGGATCGAGCGCGTCGCCGAAGGCGGCACGCCCCTCGCCGTGGGCGACCACGACCGGCAGCCGGGAACCGGCCATGCCGCGCAGCAGGACCGACGGTGACTCCAGGACCTCGACCTGGGCCAGGCGCGCTTCGTACTGCTCGCTGGCGTTGCGCAGGAACTCCGGCCAGTGACCGGCCCCGGGAATGATCGGCTTGAGCTGGCTGAGCATCTGGCAGCCGTTGCACACGCCCAGGGCGAATGTCTCCTGGCGCGCGAAGAAGGCGGCGAACGCATCGCGAAGGGCGGGCCGCTCCAGGACCGACGTCGCCCAGCCGCGGCCGGCGCCGAGCACGTCGCCGTAGCTGAAGCCACCGCAGGCGGCCAGGCCGGTGAAGTCGTCGAGCGTGAAGCGGCCACCGATCAGGTCGCTCATGTGGACGTCGAAGGCCTGGAAACCCGCGCGGTCGAAGGCGCGCGCCATTTCCACCTGGCCGTTGACGCCCTGCTCGCGCAGGATGGCCACCCGCGGCCGCGCGCCGGTGTTGACGAAGGGCGCGGCGACGTCCTCGGCCGGATCGAAGGCAAGCTTGGGCTTCAGCCCCGGCGCGGCGAACTGGCGCGCCTCGTCACGCTCCTGGTCGGCGCACTCGGGGTTGTCGCGCAGTCGCTGCATGGCGTGGGTGGTCGACCACCAGGCGTCGAACAGCTCGTCCCAGCGCCATTCGGCCAGGGTGTCGCCGTCCTCGTACACGCGCACCACCGGCGCCGTGGTCGGGCGCGCGATGCGTTGCGCACAATCGATCAGGCCGTGTCGCGCGACCAGGTCGGCGAACGCCGCGCGGTCCTCGCTGGCGATCTGGACCACCGCCCCCAGCTCTTCGTTGAAGAGCGTGCGGAAGGCATCGTCGCCCCAGCCGTCGAGGTTGATGTCCAGGCCCAGCCGCGAGCAGAACGCCATCTCGCACAGGGTTGCGAAGGCGCCGCCATCGGAGCGGTCGTGGTAGGCCTTGAGCAGGCCGGCCTCGCGCGCTTCGCGGATCAGTTCGAAGAAGTCGCGCAAACGCTGCGGATTGTCCAGGTCGGGCACGCCCGCGTTGCGGCGGCCGTCCTCGGACGGCTGCCCGGCGAAGGCCGGCAAGTCCTCGCCATGCGGGCCCGCGAGGGTGGCATCGGGATGGCATTGCGCCAGGACCGAGCCGCCCAGGCGCTGCTTGCCGGCACCCAGGCCGATCAGCCACAGCTCCGACTCCTCCTCGCGATCCATGACGGGCGTCAGCTGCGCGCGCACGTCGAGCACCGGCGCGAACGCGCTGACGATCAGCGAGACCGGGGAGACGCTCTTATGGTTGGTGATTCGTGATTCGGGATTCGCAGGCACCGCGCCAGCGCCCTGCCCGCCAATCACTGCTTGCGAATCACCCATCACGTCCCATTGGGCCTGCATCGACAACGAGTCCTTGCCGACGGGGATGCTCAGTTCGAGTTCGGGGCACAGTTCCATGCCGACCGCGCGCACCGCGTCGAACAGGCGGGCATCCTCGCCGTCGTGGGAGGCCGCGGCCATCCAGTTGGCCGAGAGCTTGATGCGGTTGAGCGCTTCCACCGGTGCCGCGCAGAGGTTGGTGATCGCTTCGCCGACCGCCATGCGCGCCGCCGCCGGGGCATCGAGCAGCGCCAGCGGCGTGCGCTCGCCGATCGACATCGCCTCGCCAACGTGGCTGTCGAAGCCGGCCAGGGTGATCGCGCAGTCGGCCAGCGGCAGCTGCCAGGGGCCGACCATCTGGTCGCGCGCGGTCAGGCCGCCGACGGTGCGGTCGCCGATGGTGACCAGGAAGTTCTTCGAGGCCACCGTGGGGTGGGACAGGATGCGCAGCGCCGCCTCGCGCAGGTCCAGGCCGCTCCAGTCCAGCGACGGCCAAGGCGCGTCGGCCGGCCGGGTGGTGTCGCGGTGCATCTTCGGCGCCTTGCCGAACAGCACGTCCATCGGCAGGTCGATCGCCCAGTCGCGGCCGGCTTCGCCGGCGTTATCGACCGTGGCGCCATGGCCCACCACCAGGCGCTCTTCCGCGGTCGCATGGCCGACGACCGCGAAGGGACAGCGCTCGCGCTCGCAGATCGCCGCGAACTCGGCCACGCGGTCGGCCGGCAGGCCCAGCACATACCGCTCCTGCGATTCGTTGCACCACAGCTGCATCGGGCTCAGCGAGGGGTCGTCGCTGGGCACCTTGTCGAGGTCGATGACGCCGCCGACGCTGGAGTCGTGCAGCAGCTCGGGGATCGCGTTGGACAGGCCGCCGGCGCCGACGTCGTGCGCGCTCGAGATCGGATTGGCCTCGCCCAGGGCGACGCAGCGGTCGATCACTTCCTGGCAGCGGCGCTCCATTTCCGGGTTGTCGCGCTGCACGCTGGCGAAATCCAGGTCTTCGGAACTGGTGCCGGAGGCGACCGAACTGGCGGCGCCGCCGCCCAGGCCGATCAGCATCGCCGGACCGCCCAGCACGATCACCGCGTGGCCCGGGGCCAGGCCGTGCTTCTCGACCTGGACGCGGTCGATCGCGCCGAGCCCGCCGGCCAGCATGATCGGCTTGTCGTAGGCGCGCGTCAGCGCGGTGCCGTCGACCTGGCCTTCGTCGAGCTCGAAGCTGCGGAAGTAGCCGGCGAGGTTCGGGCGTCCGAACTCGTTGTTGAACGCAGCCGCGCCGATCGGGCCCTCGAGCATGATGTCCAGGGCCGGCGCCATGCGCGGGTTCAGCGCGCGCGGGCGCTCCCAGGGCTGCGGCAGGGTGGGGATGCGAAGGTGCGAGACGCTGAAGCCGCACAGGCCCGCCTTGGGCTTGCCGCCGCGCCCGGTCGCGCCCTCGTCGCGGATCTCGCCGCCGTTGCCGGTGCTCGCGCCGGGGAACGGGGCGATCGCGGTCGGGTGGTTATGGGTCTCGACCTTGATGCAGAAGGCCGACTCTGCCTCGGGCTCGGTGACGTAGCCGCCCGTGGCCGGATCCGGACGGAAACGGGCGCTCATGTAGCCGGCCACCACCGCCGCGTTGTCGCTGTAGGCCGACAGGGTGTGCTCGGGGGTGTGGGCGTGGGTGTTCTTGATCATCCGGAACAGCGACGCGGGGCCGCCATTGGACGACATCTCGCGACCGTCGATGGTCCACGAGGCGTTGAAGATCTTGTGCCGGCAGTGCTCGGAATTGGCCTGCGCGAACATCATCAGCTCGACGTCCGAGGGCTCGCGGTCGAGGACGCCGTAGCGCTCGCGCAGGTAGGCGATCTCGTCGTCGGCCAGCGCCAGGCCCAGGCGCGCGTTGGCCGCGTCCATGGTGGCCAGGTGGATCCGCTCCAGCTCGCCCCGGCCGGGCGCGGTGAACAGCGCCTCGCCGGCCTCGCGCGTCTCCAGCAGCGACTGGGTCATCGGATCGTACAGCGCCCGCGCCACCGCGGCGCGGGTGTCCGCGTCCACGGGCCAGCCGGCCAGGTCGTAACGCAGGCCGCGTTCCACGCGCTGGACCGGCAGCTCGGCGCCGTGAAGCAGTTCGGTGGCCTTGCTGGACCAAGGCGAGAGCGTGCCCAGGCGCGGCGTCACGAAGCGCGCCGTCGCGCCTTCGGCCAGCGGCTGGGCCTGGCGACCGGCCTGGAGGATGCGGCAGAGCGTGTCGAGGTCGGGATCGGCACCGGCCTCGGGCTGGACCCAGTAGACCGGCCACGCGCCCAGCAGGCGGAGTTCGGGATGGACGGCCTGGAGGCGGGCTTGGAGGCGTTCGCGGCGGAACGAGGACAGGGCCTGGGGGCCCTCGAGGACGATCATGTCCGGGGAACCGTGCTGCGTCGGGGCGCAGATTGTACCCAAGCCCCCGCCTCCGCGCCGAGCGGGGGGCTGAACGGCC
>NZ_VICE01000141.1 GCF_006546775.1 Marilutibacter aestuarii | reverse complement strand
AGTACGTCTTCACATAGGTCTCGATGTCCATGATCGCTCCGTACTCGCGCACGAAGCGGGTGAACTCTGCTTTGACCAGGGCGGAGTAGCACATGGCACGAGCTTAGCGCACCGTTCGAGCGGTTTGGCCACGCCCGTGGGACGCCGGGATCACGGGGGACGTGCCCGCTCAACCCCCGGTGATGCTTCGATCTGCCGTCGGGCTATAGTCGCGACTGGATGCCACGAACGGAGATCGCCATGTCCATCGCACTTGCTTCGCCCTTGCGGATGGGGGCCGCCGTGGGGCTGCTCGCGTTGCTGGGCCTTCCCGCCCACGCCGCCGATGTCGCCCTGTCCCGCCTGGATTGCGGTGGCGCCCCGGCGCCGCAAAGCGTTGCTGCGTTCTCCGATACCTACGCCTATCCCGAGCTGAAGCTGCAACTGGTGTACAGCTGTTACCTGGTGCGCCACGGTGACCGCTATCTGGTCTGGGACACGGGCCAGCCGGCGGATGGTTCGCCGCGGGCGCCGAAGGTCGCACTGGTCGACCAGCTCCGGGCGGCCGGCATCGACCCGGCCGACATCGACTTCGTTGGCCTCAGCCACTACCACAACGACCACACCGGGCAACTCGCCTCGCTCCCCGGCGCGACGCTGCTGATCGGCCGCGGGGACTGGGACGCCGTGCGACCGGACACGCCGCCCGATGGCATGCCGGCCGCGGATTATGCCCGCCGCCGCGCGCCCCTGGCGCACTGGACGTCGGGCGAGGGCACGGTGCAGCCCCTGTCGCAGCCACAACATGACGTGTTCGGCGACGGCTCGGTGGTGATGGTCAGCCTGCCGGGCCACACGCCCGGCCACCACGGCCTGCTGGTCAAGCTGCCGGGCCAGGGCAACGTGCTGCTCAGCGGCGACGTGACCCACTTCCACGAAAACTACGCGACCGACGGCATCCCCAACTGGAACACCGACCGCGCCGACTCGCTCGCCTCGCTCGACAGGTTCCGGAAGATGGCCGAACACCTCAAGGCGACCGTGGTCATCCAGCACGATCCACGCGACGTAGGGAAACTGCCCGCGTTTCCGGAGTTCGCCGAGTAATAGCGATCGGAGGCAATCAAGCGTAGTTGATTATCTCCGTCCTCTTTCCTTGTCCCGGCCCTGCAGGACGTGCTGGAAAATGCAGATGAGGTCCATGCAGGACTGTCGTGACATGAGCACGGCTAGGGAAGGAAACACTTGGGCTGGAGGATCGCTCACATCCTAAGAATCGGCAACGGCGCTCCGTCGTGTCGGGAAAGCACCTCTGACCCCTGCTATTTTTGTTCGGCACGCCTCTCGAGTAACCATGCCGAGATCGTGGCATGATCCAAGCCTGATTCGAGGCTTGGCAAGGGGGTATGGCATGGAAGATCGGCCTGAATTTCTTGTCCGGGGCGAGCGCGCTAGGCTCTTTCCCGTATTGGCTGACACGTCGAAGGAGGGCCGGACTCTATCCATCGTTCTGGCCTGCATGGAAACCGTCGAGGACTTCGGTAAGGCTCTTCTTTCCGATCTTGGCATCAAGACCGGAGCGCGAACGCGGCTGGAGGCCTATACAGAGGTCGTCCTGCAAAAAGGGGGCGACGCGAAGGTTCGACCGGATGGACTGCTGGTGCTGCGTTCCGGGGCTACTAGATGGACCGCGCTGGTGGAGGCCAAGGTGGGAAATACCGATCTCACCGCCCAACAACTCGA
The DNA here is from genome assembly GCF_006546775.1 of Marilutibacter aestuarii. Taxonomy (GTDB): domain Bacteria; phylum Pseudomonadota; class Gammaproteobacteria; order Xanthomonadales; family Xanthomonadaceae; genus Marilutibacter; species Marilutibacter aestuarii. The sequence goes on along the minus strand of NZ_VICE01000141.1, from coordinate 11,493 downwards.
GTCGTATTTGGAACTTGCCAGACTCAATGGCATCGATGCGCTGTTGACCATCTCCAACCAGTTCGCCCCGTTGCCGAGTCACCACCCGGTTGCACTGAGCGGTGCTTCCATGAAGAAGGCAAGTCTCTGGCACTGGTCTTGGATGTATGTGCTAACCCAAGCCACGCTTCATCTGGAGAATGGCGACGTCGGGGACCGCGAGCAACGCGTGATCCTGAATGAGATGATTCGTTTCCTCAGTCATCCTAGTGCCGGCGTGAAGGGCTTCGACCAGATGCCCGCAGCTTGGACCGCAGTGGCCAATGCGGTACAGGCGGGAGGCACGCTGTCGGCCAAGTCCAGTGATGTGCAAGAGGTCGTGGGGGCCTGGTATCAGGAGACCCGGGACCTGAGCTTGATCCTCAGTCGGCAGCTTGGCGAGGAGGTATCCGTCAAGGTTCCCAGAGCCCATGTGGCGGATCCCGGGCTGAGAATCAAAGAGGACGCTGAGCGCCTTGCCCAAGAATGCCGCCTGCGCAGTATCTTCTCCGTCCCAAACACGGCAGCCGCCATTGAGGTGGCCGTGGACTTCAACAGGCGTTCGGTCTATGCGTCGATGCGCGTGGCGGCGCCCGGAGACCGGAAGTCGACCAAGGCAAGGTTGACCTGGCTGCTGCGTCAGTTGGCGAAGTCCAAGCCCGAGAGCGTACATGTCCGGTTCTACTGGCCCGGGAGGGGCGCCTGCACGCAACATCCCTTGACGGTCCTTCGCGAGTGCCCAGAGGTGGCGGAGGAGAGCGGAAAGGTCGTGTCTTCCTTCGAAGTGGTCTACGCACGGGATCTTGCGGGCCGCTTCGCCCAACGCAAGAATTTCGTGGCCGATCTGGAACAGGCCATCCCCGACTTCTACGAGCAGGTGGGCCAGCACTTGAAGGCCTGGCAGCCCCAAGCTCCGAAGATCAAGGAGTCCCGAGCGGACCCGGTGGATGTCGGAACAGAGGCAATTCAGAAGGAAGCGGAGATTGAAGCGTCGGAGCGCAATGCGACGAGTGGCGATTTGGATCAGCGAGAGGGCCCGGCTTGACGATCGTCAGCGAGCAGAGCGCGAAGAAGAGAAGTGAACACGCTGAGTCGCTGACCTTCTCCTGGTTGTACGGACGCGTGCAGCGCTATGTGTCCGAGACTAAAGGCCCTGGACCGACCAGATTCGAGCGCTGGAGTTTCTGGATCGCGATGGCGGCGGCCGCGATTGGATTTGCCATTGCGCAGACCTGGTCGCATTGGTTGCCGGGCGAGGTCGCCATCTGGCTGGTGCGTGCATGCCTTGCTGTCGAGCTGGGCGGTGTGGCCTTGTCCCTCATCGGGACGCTTCGTCGCGAGCTTCCGCAGTTCCTCCGGTCGCGACAGGTCCATGCGGATGAGATGGATCTCGACTTCGGGAAGTGGCGCGAACTGGCGCTCGAACTCCAGGAATTTCCTGCCGTTGAGCGGGACGCCCGATTGAGATTTGTAGAGGAATTGCGCTCCAACATGGACCGTCGCATGGGGCTCGTCTTCGGTAGCGTGCAGCGGTTGGGCGTGTTTCCGCTGCTGGTGGCGCTGTACCTCCAGTTCCGTGATTGGACCTGGGGCGACTGGACGTCGGCCTTCGATGTCAATCTGGTAGAGGGCATCCTGGTCTTCGCAATGTTCGTGCTCTACGGCACGGGCTGGCTTCTGATCGGGTTGCGGACGCGGATGGATACGTATGCCAGCGTCTTGCGGGAATCGATGGAAGGGGATACGGGACGAAGTTGAATTCCCGTTGGTTCAAAAGAATGGGTTCCGGTTCGTTTATTCCCTGACTACGAGCGGTCACGGGATTTGAGGGTCGCGGAGCGCTGGCTCAAGGCTTCGCTCTGTGGTCGGAAGCCGTCGCGGCCCCATGCCTTTCTTTGACGGGGTGTGGGCGCGAAGCGCGTCCAGGTCGTTCGCGGTCAGTTCGGCCGTGAACAAGTACCGCTACACCGCATGGAGTACCCTCGCGCTGACTCCAATCCCAGCGAGAGCGCCAGATGACCCGTATCGCCGCCGTCCTTCCCGCCAGCCTGGCGCTCGTCGTGGCGCTGGCCGCCGCATCCTGTGCCACCGCACCGGAGACGGCGGCACCTGAGGGTGGCCGGATGCGCGTCGAAGGCACCATCACCTCCATCGACACGCAGCCCTGGGCCTATGACGGCAACGCCATCGTCGAGCTGGACGTAGCGGGACGGGGCGCGGTCCGGGTGGAGCTGCCGGCGCGCTGGAACCTGTGCAAGGCCGAGCCGGTGGACGTGCAGGCCTTGGCGGTCGGCATGCGCGTGCAGGCCGTGGGCGAGTCGACGGGCGAGGGTGGGGTGGTGGTGTGCCAGGACGCGGCCGATCGGCTGGCGCCGCTGCAGTAGGGCACGCAGGGCGCATTGACCGAGGCAGAATGGGGTCAGGTTCACTTGCCACGTGACGGGTGGGTAAGGGCCTTGATGGCGGGCGATCGCCGGGTAAGGACGTTGGCCAGAACATGTGGCCGAGCCGGTCTTCTGCGCGGTCCCTGACCTGCCTGGACCCTGCCTGCACTGCACCGAACGGCGCCGCTGCGGTAGGGTAAGCACCCCATCGGCCCAGACTTCCCGTCCCGTGATCCCGCTCGCCCACCACATCCCCGTCTCCGACCAGGCGCGTTCCGCCCTGGCGCCCGCCGGCACCACCCTGACGCTCGCCCGCCCCGACGACTGGCACCTGCACCTGCGCGATGGCGCGCAGCTCGCCGCGGTGCTGCCGCACACGGCGGCGCAGTTCCGCCGGGCCATCGTCATGCCGAACCTGCGGCCGCCGGTGACCACCACGGCGCTGGCCGCGGCCTACCGGGAGCGGATCCTCGACGCGCGGCCGGCGGGTTCGGACTTCGAGCCGCTGATGACGCTGTACCTCACCGACAACACGCCGGCGGAGGAAATCCATCGCGCGCACGCCAGTGGCTTCGTGCATGCGGTCAAGCTCTATCCGGCCGGCGCGACCACGAATTCGGATTCCGGTCTCACCGACCCCAGGCGCGCCTACCCGGCGCTGGAGGCCATGCAGGCACTGGGCATGGTGCTTGCAGTCCACGGCGAGGTGACCGACCGCGACATCGACGTGTTCGACCGCGAGCGGGTGTTCATCGAAACCGTGCTCGCCCCGCTGCGCCGCGATTTCCCCGGCCTGCGCGTGGTGCTGGAGCACATCACCACCCGCGATGCGGCCGACTATGTGCGCGACTCGGGCGGCGACATCGGCGCGACGATCACCGCGCACCACCTGCTCTACAACCGCAATGCGCTGTTCACCGGCGGGCTGCGGCCGCATTACTACTGCCTGCCGGTGCTCAAGCGCGAGACGCACCGCCAGGCGCTGCTGGAGGCCGCCACCAGCGGCGATCCGCGCTTCTTCCTGGGCACGGACTCGGCCCCGCACGCGCGCGGCGACAAGGAAGCCGACTGCGGCTGCGCAGGCTGCTACACCGGCCTGCACGCGCTGGAACTGTATGCGACCGCGTTCGAGGCTGCCGGCAAGCTTGACCGCCTGGAAGGCTTCGCCAGCCACTTCGGCGCGGACTTCTACCGGCTGCCGCGCAACACCGGCACCGTGACCCTGCGCAAGGACGAGTGGACGATCCCCGACGTGCTGCCCTACGGCGACCGCCACATCGCGCCGCTGGCCCACGGGGAAACGCTGGGCTGGCAATTGGTGCGCTGAGCCGCCCGGAAGCGGCTCACTTCACCCCGCAGCCCGTAGGATGGGTAGAGCGCAGCGAAACCCATCACCACGGCGCCCGCGACGCCGGCTGCCGCCGACACTGGCTTCCTGGCTATTGCTGTGCCTTCGCCATGAGCTTGCGGCGGATGAATTCCGAATGCGGCACGGCGAGCAGGTCGGCGACGCGGCGGACCATCAGTTCTTCGTGCATGTCCAGGCGGGCGTCGGCGAAGGCGACCCGCCACAGCCATTCGACGAGTTCGGCGCGCTGGTCGGCGTCGAGGCCGGGACGGAGATCGCGGGTGAATTCGTGCAGCGACACCGACTGCCGCCTGGCCTGGTGGGCCTGCTCCATCAGCGACGCGAGCTCCGCCGGCGCCATGTCGAACACCTTGGCCATCGCTGCGTGGACCACCTCCAGCTCGACCTGGTCCCCGCCATCCGCGGTCACCGCCATCTCCAGCAGCAGGGCGGCGGCGGCACGCGGCAGGGCATGCGGATCGGGCGAAGGTTCGTGGCGGTTGACGATGCTCGTGAGAGCCTTGAACCAGTCGGTCAAGATGCTGCCTCCGCTGTCATGCGTGTGTCCACGAAGCTTGGGGCCTGTCGCGTGAATTCAAGCCGACTGCACGGGCGGGGCACGCATCAGAGTCGCTTGCGGGCAAGACTCGCCACCTCGTGCGCGTAATCTTTCGGGTTGCCGCCAGGGTTCGAGGATGCCTCGAGCGGTCGCGCGCCGGGTCCGGGAATGGTCGCACCCGCGAGCCAGGGTCGTGCGTCCTGCGCGGGTGCCGTACCGGGAGTGGGCTAAGATCGCGGCATGGCCCGACTCCTGCTCAACCTCCGCCACGTGCCCGAAGACGAGGCCGACGACGTGCGCGCCATGCTCGACGAGGCGCGTATCGCGTTCCATGAAACCCCGCCGAGCATGTGGGGCATCTCGGCGGGCGGCATCCATGTCAGCGAGAACGCGGACTTCGAGCGGGCGCGGCGCCTGATGGACGATTACCAGGCCCGACGCGCTGCGCGCGTGCGCGCCGAGCATGAGGCCGCGGTCCGCGATGGCACGGCCGGGACGTTCTGGACCGTGCTGCGGGACGAGCCGGTGCGTGTCGTGCTGACGGTACTTGCGATCGTGCTGCTGCTGGGGCTGATGGCGCTGCCGATGGTCCTGCTGGGCGGCGGCTGAGGCGCCGGCGCGGGAAAGGGTACAGGGGCGAAAGGAAGTCGACCGGGTTGCTGGAGGTTCCCTGAGTTCGCGCGGATCTCCGGGTGCAGCCTTCGGCTTTACCCGGGCTACGGGGGGCAGCGCTTCGGGGGTGGATGAAAAAACACCCGGGCGCGACGCTTGCCGCCACCCGGGTGCCTGACTCGCTTCCTGCGAATGTCGCTTCAGTAGCAGGGGCCGCGGTGGTCGCCGTGGCCCAGGTGCGCGCTGATCGCCTCGGGCGGCAGTTCCAGCGTCTTCTTGCCCTTATGGCAGACCAGGTCCTTGCCGGCGGGACCGCCCACGTCGACCGGCACCCAAAGGCAGCCGGACAGGGGCAGGGCGAACAGCAGGGCGAGCAGGTACTTCATTCGGTGCGTCTCACGATGGGATGATGCGGCCTAGGGTAGTGGCGCTGCGCTCCGCGGTGTCGTGATGCATGGTCCAAAAGGCGCGGCTGGCGTGCCCGCCGGGCAAGGACGGGGCGATGACGGGGCTGAAGGCGGGTACGTCGGACATCCAGCGGCGCGAGGTCTTTCCCTCGACCGGGCCTTGGCCGGCGTGCGCAGGCTCCGCGTGTACTGTCCTCAGTCCTCGTCCGGCCCTCGCCACCAGACATGGCCTTCCTCGCAAGGGGGCGGTTCGACTTCGCGGGTTTCGATGGCTTCGAGGTGGCGGTCGCCGCCGCCGGCGACCCATTGCGCCAGCAGATGCTCGACGGCGCGCCGGCTTTGTGCGGCGATGCCCAGGTTGCGATCGGGCCGCCAGTCGTCGTCGCGAACGGCGTCGTGGCGATGCGGGGTGCCGTAGCTGCACCGCAGGCAGTAGTGGCGGACGCTCTCGGTCCAGTCCTCCGCGTAGCCGATGCCGGGTGCGGTGGCGCGCAGGAGGGCATCGCGGTCATCGCGCTGGCCGCAGCGAATGAAGACGACGAAGGTCTGGAACTCCGAAGGGACGAGCCGCGCCATTTCGTTGAAGACGGGGACCTTGTGCTCGCCGTCGTAGCGGTGTCCCGTAGCGGCGCCATCGTGGAGGACGATGTCGCCGAACCGGTGGCCGCTTTCGGGCAGCGGCACGTTGAGCAGGCGGCCACGCACGGGATCGATGCGGCGGATGAACACGGTTTCGCCGCCATGCCAGGGGTTGAGCCTGGACACGGCCACGCCGTAGTCGTCGTCGATGGGGCCGTCGCCTTCCGGCACGCGGATGCCGCAAGACGTCCACAGGCGCCGGGCTTCGGCCCAGTCGCCCATCGCCGTCGCGGCAATGGCCGCGTTCCAGTGTTCGGCCTCGCACTCGTCGTCGGCCAGCGCCTTCGCACGCAGGTTGTGCTGCAGGCAGAGGGGCCAGTCCCGCATGTACTTGTGCGCCAGGCCGCGCATGTAGTGGTAGGCGCGCTTGTCGGGTTCGGCATCCAGGAGGGCGGCGAAAAGCCGCGATGCCTCCGTCAATGCACCACGGTCCATTGCGTCGTAGGCGGCCCCGTGGAGGTCGGAAAAGCTATGGGTCGTATCAGTCATGCCTGGGTGGATGCGGTTGCAGTCGCCCTATCCTCGCACGGCCGTGTTGCCTTGAGGCAGCGTCGCTCAGGGGAATCGATGCAGGAAATCCGCGTGGTGACTCCGCTCGGCCCGCGACCACGCGCGCCCGGCGGAAGCGCGCGAGCCCTGGCATCGCGCACTTCCGGACCGGGCACGGGTGCCCTTGGCGTTCTTGCGTGCGGCGCGTCAGCCCTGCGGCGGCTTCCCTTCATCGGCGGGAATGGTGTTGACCATCCAGGGCACGCCGAACTTGTCGACCACGGAGCCGAAGCCGGGGGACCAGAAGGTCGCGGCGAAGGGCATTACTTCCTTGCCGCCTTCGGAAAGCGCCTTGAACCAGCGCTCGGCCTGGGCGAGGTCTTCGGTGTGCAGGGTGACGTCGAAGCCGTTCTTGGGCTTGTCGATGTTGGGGCTCCACTCCACGTCCATGTCGGCGCCCATCAGCGACTGGTCGCCGACATCGAGCCAGCAGTGCATCAGCCAGTCCTTGTACTTCTCGTCGGTGATCGGCATGTCGGGCGGGCCGTCGCCGTACGGGAAGGCGGCGGTGATCTTGCCGTCCAGGACCTTGGCATAGAACTCGAAGGCTTCCCGGCATTGTCCCTGGAAGCTGAGGCTGGTCACGATCTTCATGGTCTCTCCTTGGGTTGGGGGAACGGGTCGTACGTGCTGAGGCGGTGGGCTTATTTCCCGGCCACGGCGGCTTCGATGGCGGCGATGTCGATCTTCTTCATCGTCATCATGGCCTCGAACGCGCGCTTGGCCAGGGCGCGGTCGGGGTGGGTGAAGGCTTCGGTCAGGACGCGCGGGGTGATCTGCCAGGACACGCCCCACTTGTCCTTGCACCAGCCGCAAGCGCTTTCCTGGCCGCCGTTGCCGACGATGGCGTTCCAGTAGCGGTCGGTCTCGGCCTGGTCGTCGGTCGAGACCTGGAACGAGAACGCCTCGTCGTGCTTGTAGGCCGGCCCGCCGTTGAGGCCCAGGCAGGGGATGCCCATGACGGTGAATTCGACGGTGAGGACGTCGCCTTCCTGGCCGGCGGGATAATCGCCCGGCGCGCGGTGGACGGCGGTCACTTCGCTGTCGGGGAAGGTCTCGGCGTAGAACCGGGCCGCGTCCTGGGCGTTCCCGTCGTACCAGAGGCAGATGGTGTTCTTGGCGGGGGTGGTCATCGCTGGGGCTCCTTTCGCGGTGGGGTGCATGGCGTGCACGTATCCCTTCGACGAACGGGCCATGCCCGGATCGACACGCCCGCGGTACGGGATTTGAACCCCCGGCGTCGATCGCGCATCTGTAAGCTTGATCGCCCCGACACAAGGATGCTGCCGAATGCCTATGTCCCTGCTGCTTCGAACCGCCCTGTCCACCGCCCTCGTGGTGGTCTCCGCGGCGACCGTCGCCGCCACGCCCGAACCCGCGTCCGCGCCGGCGCGGGTGATGCTGGTGGGCATGTTCCACTTCGCCAACCCGGGCCGGGACATGGTCAAGAGCGGGGTCGTGGACGTGACCACGCCGGCCCACCAGGCCTATCTCGATGGCCTTGCCGCGCGCCTGGCCGGCTTCGCACCGACAGACGTCCTGGCCGAATGCCGTCCCGGCGACCAGGCGCGTTACGACGCGCAGTTCGAGGATTACGTCGACGGACGCTTCGACCTGCCCACGAACGAGACCTACCAGATCGGCTTCCGGGTGGCGAAGCTGGCGGGCCTGGAGGGCGTGACCTGTTTCGACGAGGACCAGGTGGGCTGGGACGCGCAGCCGATGTTCGATTACATGGACGCCCACGACACCCAGGCGCGCGCGGACATCGAGGCGCGCCTCAAGGCGCTTTCTGCCGAGCAGGACCGCGAGCAGTCCAGCCTGTCGCTGGCGCAGTTGCTGCAACTGGCGAGCGACCCGGAGCGCGACGCCATCAACAAGGGCCTGTACCTGCGGACCAACGCGGTCGGCGCCGGCGACGGCTTCGCGGGCGCCGACGCCTCGGCGAGCTGGTGGCATCGCAACTTCCGCATGTACGCCAACATCCAGAAGGCCGCGACCCCGGGCGACCGGGTGATCGTCCTGGCCGGGCAAGGCCACACCGCGATCCTGAAGGACCTCCTGGCCGTCGACGACCGCCGCGTCGCGGAAGACGTGCGCCCCTACCTGGAAGCAGACGACTGAGGGCCGGTCGCGTCCCGATGCACGGTGGGGCGGGGTGGCTCATGCGCGAGCCAGGTCAGCAAACGGTGCGGCGCACTTTGCGTGCTGCCCCCCACGCTCCTGGCCAAACGACGCGCCGTGCCTGTCCGATCGCCAGCCCTGATGCGATCTTGCCCGGCGCCGCCCTGCCGCCATTGGCGTGCGGCGCGCGGGATGTCCCGTGCGGGGAGCGGCGATGATTCCGCGCAAGGTGCTCGATATCGGGTGGCGCGACCTCGGCTATGCCTGCGTCCGTTCGATCTGGCCGGGACGGGGCGATGCCGCGGCTCGCCTGGAAGCCGGCTGGGGGCCTCCGGGCCACGTGCTCGCCACCCTGTCGGTCCGCAGTGGCTTCGATCTCTACCTGCAGGCCCTGGCATTGCCGGAGGGGAGCGAAGTGCTGGTGTCGGCGGTGACCATCCGCGACATGGTGGCCATCATCGAACTCAGCGGTCTGAAGGCGGTGCCGGTGGATATCGATCCGGCGACCTGCGCGCCGCGCCTCGACGCGCTCGAGCGGGCCGTCACCCCGCGCAGCCGCGTCCTGGTGGTCGCCCACCTGTTTGGCGCCCGCGTGCCCATGGCGCCGATCGCTGCGTTCGCCAAGCGCCATGGGATCCTGCTGGTGGAGGACTGCGCGCAGGCGTACGCCGCCGATGGCTACCGGGGGCATGCTGGGACCGACCTGGCGATGTTCAGCTTCGGACCGATCAAGACCGCGACGGCGCTGGGCGGGGGGATCCTCGTGTTTCGCGACGCTGCGTCACGCGCGACGCTGGGTCGCCGGCAAGCGGCGTATCCGCTGCAATCGCGGAGGGCGTTCCTCAGGCGGGTGGTCTTCTACATGGTCCTCAAGATGCTCAACCGGCGACCGGTGTATTCCCTGTTCGCCGCGGCCTGCAGGTGGGCCGGGCGCTCGCACGAAGCCATCATCGCCGCATCGGTGCGGGGCTTCGGCTCGGGGGACCTGCTGGCCCAGCTCCGCCATCGTCCTGGACACGCGCTGCTCGCGCTCATGCACCGCCGTGTCCGCGGCCATGACCGCCGACGCATCGCATCCCGGATCGAAGCGGGGCGTTCGCTGGTGTCGCAACTGCCGGCGGGGATCGTACCCGCGGCAGAGGCCGAGCCCCACGTCCACTGGGTCCTGCCGGTCCAGTGCAGCGAACCCGAACGCCTCGTCTGGTACCTCCTGCGCCACGGCTACGATGCCACGCGCGGTGCCACGAGCCTGTTTGCGCTGCCGCCCGCCACGGGCATGTCGGACGCGCAGCGCATGATGGCGCGCTTGGTCTACCTGCCCCTGGACGACACCACGCCGGCCGAGCGATCCGACCTGGCCCGTCGGGTAGGCGATTTCCTCGCTGCCGATACCCGCATCGGGGTCCCCGCCCAGGGCTAGGCCAGGCCTGCGGCACGGCCGCAACGCTGGGCCGGGCAGTGCATCGCGTCGCGGTACCGCACGCTCGGTAAAGCTGAACAGGGCTCAGTCTCATCCGGTGAGACAGCCGCGCTGCAGGCTGGCAAGGCATGAAACTGACCGAGAAACTCGCGGTACTGGCCGATGCGGCCAAGTACGATGCGTCCTGTTCGTCCAGCGGCGGCCGCAAGCGGGATTCGCGCGGGAGCGATGGCATCGGCTCGACCGGTGGCATGGGCATCTGCCATGCCTACGCGCCGGATGGCCGCTGCATCTCGCTGCTGAAGGTGCTGCTGACCAACTTCTGCATCTACGACTGCGCGTACTGCATCAACCGGCGCAGCTCCAACGTGCGGCGGGCGCGCTTCACGGTCGACGAGATCGTGCGCCTGACGATGGACTTCTACCGGCGCAACTACATCGAGGGCCTGTTCCTGTCCTCGGGGATCATCCAGACCAGCGACTACACCATGGAGATGCTGGTGGAGGTCGCGCGTCGCCTGCGGGTGGAGGAGCGGTTCCGCGGCTACATCCACCTCAAGACCATTCCCGACGCCTCGCCCGAACTGTTGGCCGCGGCCGGCCGCTGGGCGGACCGGCTGAGCATCAACGTGGAAATGCCGACCGAGTCCGGGCTCAACGCGCTGGCGCCGGAGAAGGATGCCGGCGACATCCGGCGCTCCATGGGCCGCCTGCGCCTGGGGATCGACGAGGCACGGGCCGAGAAGAAAGCCCCGCGTTTCGCACCCGCGGGGCAGAGCACGCAGATGATCGTCGGTGCCGACGCGGCCAGCGACCGCGACGTGCTGGAGACCAGCAGCACCCTCTACGCGAGTTATCGCCTGCGCCGGGTGTACTTTTCCGCGTTCAGCCCCATCCCGGACGCCTCGCGGGCGCTGCCCCTGCGGCCGCCGCCACTGTTGCGCGAGCACCGCCTGTACCAGGCCGACTGGCTGATGCGCTTCTACGGCTTCGATGTCGGCGAGATCGCACCGCCCGGGCAGTCGGGCATGCTCGACCTCGACATCGACCCGAAGCTGGCGTGGGCCCTGCGCCATCGCGAGAAGTTTCCCGTCGACCTCAACACGGCGGACCGCGAGATGCTGTTGCGGGTGCCCGGGCTGGGAGCCCGGACGGTGCAAAAGCTGCTGGTCATGCGCCGGCACCGCCGCCTGCGCTACGACGACCTGGTCCGGCTCCGGGTGGCGATGGGCAAGGTCGCGCCGTTCATCGTCACGCTCGACCATCGGCCGCGCGCCGACGTCGACAGCCGGCTCATCCGCGCCGCCGCCGCGCGTCCGCCGGCGCAGGCGGACCTGTTCGGCCACTGATGCGCCGCGTCTCGCTGGACGATGGCGCCGACCTTGCCGAGTGGCGGCAGGCCGCGCGCGGCCTGTTGGCGGACGGCATTGCCC
>NZ_VICE01000140.1 GCF_006546775.1 Marilutibacter aestuarii | reverse complement strand
CCACCGGCGGCTATTCCTACGACGCCTACGATGTCGCCAGCAGCGCCACGCGCGACGCCACCGATGCCGCCGCCGAGGTCGCCAACGCGCCGAAGACGGGCGTCGCCTACATGGTCATGATCCGTTTCGACGACGGCAGCGAGTCGGCCATCCAGACCGACGATGCCAGCAAGCTGGCCGTGGGCGGTCGCGTGCGGGTGCTCGGCTCGGGCAGCAGCGCCCAGCTCATCCCGGGCGACTGAGCCCGCTCCCGCGGCGCAGGGTTACGGGTCCTGCGCGCGGCGGAAGACCACCACGTGCTGCTGCGGCAGCGAACCCACCGTCCGCTCCCAGGCGAGGCCGTGCGCCTCCGCTTCCAGGCGGATCTGGCGCTCGCTCATCTTGTGCAGGGGCTTGATCGGCACCGCGTCGTCCTCGGCGCGGTACTCGACGAACACCACCCGCCCGCCCGGCTTCAGCGCGCGGACGAGCGCATCGAGCATCTCGGCCGGGTATTCCAGCTCGTGGTAGACATCGACCATCAGGGCCAGGTCGATGCTGCCCGGCTCGAGGTTGGGGTCCCGGGCGCCGCCCAGCACCGGGACCACCTCGCCGTCCTCGACCTCGGCGGCCACCTCGCGCAGCATGGCCACCATCTCCGGTTGCACGTCGACGGCGTACACGCGGCCGCCGGGGGCGACACGGGGGGCGATCCGGCGGGTGAAGTAGCCGCTGCCGGCGCCGATGTCGGCGACCGTCATGCCGGGCGCCAGGTCCAGCGCGCGCAGCAGGCGGCTGCCGCGTTCCTCGCGCTCGCGCTCGCGCCGCTCCAGCCACTGCGCCCCCTGCCAGCCCATGATCGACGCGATCTCGCGGCCCATGTAGGCCTTGCCGATGCCATCGCGCGTCGGCTCGACCTGCGTATAGCCCGAAGGCGCGTCGGCCGGAGCGTCCTGGGCGCGGAGCGGACTCCCGGCCAGGCTCGCGCCCAGCAGGAGCGTGAACAGCATGCGTGCGGGTATCGACATGGCCAGGCCTACGCGTTCCAGGAGATCGCCAGCCTAACCGGCGACCGGCTCGCCGGGCTTCACGCGGTCGCTACCGGGCCGCGGATGCCCGTCGCCCCGCGCTCAGGGATTCGTGCGCGCGATGCGCGCGTGCACCTCGTTGACGCCCATCAGCGCGGCCGATCCGTAATACGCGTGGAACTCGGGCACCATCTCGCCCTGGGCGACCACCGGATCGGTGGCGACGATCGCCTTCGCCGCCTCGACGTCCTCGACCGCGAGGACGAACAGGCCACGCCAGCCATCGACGCCGTCCAATGGGCCGGCCAGGACCAGGGTGCCCGCGTCGGCGAGGCGCTTCATGTTGGCGAAATGTCCCTTGAACATCGCGTCGCGCGAAGCGCCCGCGGCCACCGGGGTGTCGCTGGACTTCAGGATCACCAGCACATAGCGCCGCATGCCGTACTCGTCGGCACCCAGCTTTTCGGCAAGGACGGCGTCATGGCCCGGCGGCACGGGTGGCGGAGCCGGCCCTGTGGCCAGCGCGGCCCCGGCCATGACGAGCGACATCGCCAGCACCCATCGAATACCCGATCCACGCATGTCCACGCTCTCCGGAGGCCGGCCTCCAGCATACGCCTCGCGCCCGTCCGGTCGCACGCCTTCCGCGCGCGGCGGGGCCTAGAGTTGCGACTTGAACGGCCGCACCACCTTCTCCATGAATTTCTGCCGCAACGGACGACGTCGCCAGGCGTCGTGGGTGTAGGCCCGGGTGCGTTCGAGGTCGGCCTCGTAGACCGCCGTCATCGCCTCGGCGAACGCCGTGTCGTAGAGGTTGAGGTTGGCCTCGTCGTTGAGGCGGAAGGAACGCATGTCGAAATTGGTCGAACCCACCGACACCAGGGCACGATCGACGATGAGCATCTTGTTGTGGAACATCGTCGGCCGGTATTCGTGGATCTCCACGCCGGCCAGCAGCAGTTCGCCCCAGGCGGCCCTGGACGCGATGCGCACGACCTTCGAGTCGATATGTTCGCCCGGCACCGTGATGCGCACGCGCACCCCGCGCGCGCGCGCCGCGACGATGGCCTCGACGGCCAGCGGGTCAGGGACGAAGTAGGCCGCCTGGAGGTCGATGCTGTGCTCGGCGGCGGCAATCGCCATCAGGTACATGATGTGCATGCTCTCCGCGCCCCCGGCCGGCGAGGCAACGAACAGGTGCGCGTGGGTATCGCCGAGGGGATGCAGTTCGGGGAAGAAGTCCTCGCCGTTGAGCACCTGGCCGGTGGTCTTGATCCAGTTGTCGTTGAAGGCGGTCTGCATCTGCGCGACGACCGGGCCCTCCACGCGGAAATGCATGTCGCGCCAGTGCTCCGGGTCCTGCGCGTCGCCTTCCCACGGATCCGCTATCCCGACGCCGCCGGTAAAGCCCAACCTGCCGTCCACCACCAGCAGCTTGCGGTGGGTGCGGTTGTTCATGCGGCCGAAGTTGTACCAGTTCAGCGGCCGGTAGCGGACCAGGTGGACGCCCGCGGCTTCCATGCGCTCGAGCAGGGCCTGGTCCATCTTGGCGCTGCCCACCCAGTCGATCAGCATGTGTACCCTGACCCCCGCCCGCGCGCGCTCTGAAAGCGCCTCGGCGAACACCCGGCCGATCTCGCCCGACCAGTAGATGTAGGTCTCGAACGTGATCGTCGTGCGGGCACTGCGGATGGCCTCCAGCATCGCGGGGAAGATCTCCGCGCCGTTGCGGAGCGCCACCACGCGGTTGCCGGGGAGGATGGCGGGGCCGAGCATGACGCCCATCTCGCGCAGGAACTGCGGCGATTCCACGGGACACTGGTGCGCGAGCGTGTAGCGGACCTGCTTGTCGGGGGCGGAGAAGATCATCCGGTGGCGTGCTCCGGTCGGGGCGATCGGGAACTCACCCATGGCGTTGCGGGCCGGCCACGAGGCGCGGGCGAGCGCTCGAGCATCGACGGTCGGGCGTGGTGCGGACGTGAACCGCGCCAGGGGGTGCTGCCGGGCAGGTATCGCCCAGGTGTCGCCGGGGCGCGCGCGGCAGGCGCGAATGAACGCCGGCCCTACGCATTCACGCCGCCACCCCAAGGCCTTCACTCGCGGCACGCGACACTCCTCGCCCGCCCCCCGCAATGGAGTTCGCATGGCCAGCCGCAAGAAGCCCGCCCCCGCCCCACGGTCCACGGCCGGACGCAAGGACGCGCCGCGACGCGGCATCGGCGGCGAACCGCAGCACCAGGCCGGTGGCGCGCATCCGACGATGACCACCGCCCAGGGCATCCCGGTCCCCGACAACCAGAACTCGCTGCGTGCCTCGCCGCGCGGCCCCGGCCTGCTGGAGGACTTCATCCTCCGCGAGAAGATCACCCACTTCGACCATGAACGCATTCCCGAACGCATCGTGCATGCGCGCGGCAGCGCGGCCCACGGCTACTTCGAGCTGACGCGCTCGTTGTCGAAGCACACCACCGCCAAGGTGCTGACCGAGAAGGGCAAGCGCACGCCGGTGTTCTGCCGCTTCTCCACCGTCGCCGGCGGCGCGGGCTCGGTCGACACGCCGCGCGACGTGCGCGGCTTCGCGGTGAAGTTCTACACCGACGAAGGCAACTGGGACCTGGTCGGCAACAACATCCCGGTGTTCTTCATCCAGGACGCGATGAAGTTCCCCGACCTCATCCATGCGGTGAAGATGGAGCCCGACCGCGGCTGGCCGCAGGCCGGCAGCGCGCACGACACGTTCTGGGACTTCGTCTCGCTGATGCCCGAGAGCATGCACATGGTCGCCTGGGCGATGAGCGACCGCGCCATCCCGCGCAGCCTGCGGATGATCGAGGGCTTCGGCATCCATTCCTTCCGGCTGGTCGACGCCGAGGGCGGCTCGACCTTCGTCAAGTTCCACTGGCGACCGAAGCTGGGCCTGCAATCCACCCTGTGGGACGAGGCGCTGAAGCTGCAGGCCGCCGACAACGACTTCCACCGCCGCGACCTGTGGGAAGCCATCGACCGCGGCGACTTCCCGGAATGGGAACTGGCCGTGCAGTTGTTCACCGAGGAGGACGCCGAGCGCTTCCCGTTCGACCACCTCGACCCGACCAAGCTCATCCCCGAGGAAATCGTGCCGCTCACCGTCATCGGGCGCATGGTGCTCGACCGTAACCCCGACAACGTGTTCGCCGAGACCGAGCAGGTGGCCTACTGCCCGGCCAACGTCGTGCCCGGCATCGATTTCAGCAACGACCCGCTGCTGCAGGGCCGCCTGTTCTCCTATCTCGACACCCAGCTCAAGCGGTTGGGCGGCCCCAACTTCCACCAGATCCCGGTCAACGCGCCCAAGTGCCCCTTCGCGCACCACCAGCGCGATGGCCACATGCAGATGGAAGTCCCTCGCGGCCGCGTCGCCTACGAGCCGCAAAGCCTCGACCCGGAGGGCCCGAGGGCCAGCGAGGCGCGCGGCTTCCGCTCGTTCGCCGAACGCGCACCGGACGATGCCCGCAAGGGACGCGTGCGGCCGGCCAGCTTCGCCGACCACTACAGCCAGGCGCGGATGTTCTACCGCAGCCAGAGCGCCATCGAGCAGGACCACATGGCGGCGGCCTATACCTTCGAACTGTCGAAGGTCGGCACGCCGCACGTGCGCGAGGCGATCGTCGGCCACCTCCGCCACGTCGACGAGGCGCTGGCGCAACGCGTCGCCGATGGCCTTGGCATGGACGCGCTGCCGGCCGCGCCCGATCCGGCGGCGCCCATCCTCGACCTGGAACCGTCCCCCGCCCTGCGCATCATCGATCGCATGAAGGACACCCTGAAGGGCCGTTCGATCGCGATCCTGGTGGCCGAGGGCAGTGACCGCGCGCAACTCAAGGCGCTCAAGCGCGGCGTCGAGAAGGCCGGCGCGCACGTCACCGTGGTCGCGCCGAAACTGCGCATCCGCCTTGCCGACGGCAAGGCCATGGACGCCGATGCCCAACTGGCGGGCACGCCCTCGGCGATGTTCGACGCGGTCGCCAGCGTCCTCGACCCCGACGAGGCCGCGCGCCTGGCCCGTGATCCGGGTGCGGTGGACTGGTTCCGCGATGCCTTCAACCACCTCAAGGCCATCGCCGCATGCGGCGGGACCCGCAAGCACCTGTTCGCGGCCGCGAAGATCAAGGCCGATGCGGGCGTCGTCGAGCCGGCGGATGTCGCGGGCTTCGTCGACGCGGCCAAGGGCCGCTTCTGGAAGCGCAGCGCCAAACAGGGGTAAGCCCACGCCCGGCCTGGAATCGCTCCGCGCATTCCAGGCCGGACGCGTCGCGATTCGCCGTCACGGGCCGCTGTGTCCGATGGGCGGTGCCGCCGGCTGCAGGCGGGCGCTGCAGCGTCGACCGATCGTCCGTTCCTGACCGGAAGTCGGCGTCCTCGCGCCTTGCCGGGCGCGCCAGGTCCTTCGATGGCCCCTTGTGTTCCCTGGGATCAACCACGGGGACGGGTGCCCCTGGCATCGTGGGGTGCCCGTTCGACAGTGCGGCAAATGGCGTCCGGCCCGATGCATGCGGACGTGGACCAGCTGTCGAATCCGCATGCGCAGGATCGTCGACCCCATGCCGGCCGCGATCGGTCGCGTGAGCCGCGACCGCGCGCCGGCCTCGACAGGAGAACACCATGCTCCAGGACCATCCCATCCACGCATATCTCCCCGCCCGCGATGTCGCGCGTGCACGGCACTTCTACGAGCAGGTCCTCGGCCTCGTACCGGGCGCCGAGCTGGAAGGGGGCGTCACCTACGTCTTCGGCGGCGGGACCTCCGCGTTCCTGTATCCGACCGGCAATGCCGGCACCTCGCTCGCGAGCCAGGCATTCTGGGAAGTCGACGACATCGAGCGCGAGGTTGCAGCGCTCAAACAGCGCGGCGTGCGCTTCGAGCACTACGACATGCCCGACATGGAGTGGGAGGGCGAGATCGGCAGCGGCGGCGGCGCCCGCGCGGCCTGGTTCAAGGACAGCGAAGGCAACATCCTGGCGATCATCCAGCCCGTCTGACGCCATGGGCCGCGGGGCTCGCCGTCGACCTCCGCGCGAGGGCCTGCGGCGCGTGCGGCCCACCGGGGCGGCCCCGGGCCCCGTACCGCAGCCTGCACGGGGCTGCGGGGCTGCGGCTTTACTGCGCCTCGGGCGCGGCCATGTCCGAACGGTGCTGGGTGATCTCCGCTTCCGTCAGCGTGCCGTCGCCATCAGCATCGGCGACCGGGAAGTGCTCGTACAGCATGTCCGTCGGCGCCAGCTCGTCCTGGGTCACGCCGCCATCCATGTTCGCGTCCAGCTCGGCGAAGCTTTTCTCCATGGGCGGCGGCGCATCCATGCCGTCCGCCGGCGTCATGTCACCCGGGACCGGTTCCGTGGCGTCGGTGACCGGCGGCGGCGCCATCGTGTCGGCCTCGGATACGGCGTCGGGCGCCATGACGTCGGCTTCGGTGTCGGTGTCCGGCGTACACGCCGACAGCAGGGCCATGCCCGGGACCAGCATGGCAAGAAGCAGTTTTGATCGGGTGTTCATCAGGATTCTCCAGGGTTGCGCGGACGGCGTGTCCGCTCCAGAGGCCACGGAGCACGCTCGATGCGCGCCGTTTCATCCTCTGTGCCCGAGACTCACGACGACGCGGTAAACAAGGGGTGATGGAATCGTTCCAAACCCGCGTCCGCGTCACATTTGCGCGGAGGACCACGCCATCGGTGGGGCTGGCGTTCACGGAGTACGCCGCCAGGTGAAGGCCACGGGCATGGGCGCCGATCGAATGACGGCACCTTCGGGACGGCCGCAGTCGTCGCCCCGAGCACGACACCCCGGCAGACAAGGCCTGCCGGGGTGTCCAGACTTCAAGCGTCGCTCGCTCGTGGCCGGTCGGAGTATTTCTCGTGCAGCTCGACGGGCGCGACCTTGCGAGCCGAGCGCTTGCGGATCCAGAGGTTGATCAACTCCACGAACACCGAGAACGCCATCGCGGCATAGATGTAGCCCTTCGGGATGTGCTGCCCGAAGCCATCGGCGATCAACACCAGGCCGATCATGATCAGGAAGCTCAATGCCAGCACCTTGACCGTGGGATGCCGCTCGACGAAGTCGCCGATCGGCTTGGCGAACATCAGCATGAATGCGATCGAGATCAGGATGGCGGTCACCATGACCCAACGCTCGTCGACCATGCCCACCGCGGTGATGATCGAATCCAGCGAGAACACGATGTCGAGCACCATGATCTGCGCGATCACGCCACCGAAGGTGGCGGTCGCCGCTCCGACGCTGACGTGCTCGGTCGCTCCCTCCAGTTTCTGGTGGATCTCGTGCGTCGCCTTGCCGATCAGGAACAGGCCACCGCCGATCAGGATCAGGTCCCGCCAGGAAAAGGCATGGCCCCAAAGGGTGAACAAGGGCGCGGTCAATCCAATGATCCAGGCGATCGCGAACAACAGGCACAGCCGGGTCACGGCCGCCAGGGCGATGCCCACGCGCCGGGCGGTATCGCGCCGCTCGGGTGGCAGTTTGCCCGCCAGGATCGAGATGAAGATGATGTTGTCGATGCCGAGCACGAGCTCGAGCGCGGTCAGCGTGGCAAGTGCGATCCAGATTTCGGGGTTGGCGAGGGCTTCCATGGACGGGCTCTTCGTTTGACTGCACGGATCCCGGGCGCGACACGCAGGTCGCGCTGCAGGGTGGGCCAGGGACAGAGGCATCGAACGGGCATGCCTTCGCCGTGGTACGGCGAAGGTCTTGCTCGCAGACCCGCCAGCGATGACGGGCTTGCTGCTGCACCGGAGCCGGAAAGGCTCGTAATGACGGCGACAGCGATTGGGAGCTACTCCCCTTCAGCGCGCGATGCTAGCACGCGTGGATGTGAGGCGGTCGTCGACGATGTCGGAGCGGTCGCAGTCGTGGCCTACCTCCGGAGCGCGAGGGCGCGGCCGCGTGCCTATCGATTCCGGCGCGTGGCGTTGTCCGGGTCGCGATGCCCGTCGGGAGTCGACGCCGGCGCTTCCTTCCGGGCGTCCCGACCGGTCCAGGGCGCCAGCAGGCCCAGCCACCGGGCGCGCCAGGCCAGCACCATCGCGACCGAGACGGCCCCGACGGCAAGCGCCATCACCCAGACCAGCACCGCCATCGTGGCGTGGTCCACCTGCAGGCAAAGGACGAGCGCGAGCACCAGCGCCGTGGTGCCCATCGCCCGCAGCGTGCGCGCCGCCTTCGCGCCGGCGGGTCGGCCCCACGCCTGGCGCGCGTGCACGTCCATCGCCAGGGCCAACCAGCCCATGCCGACCACACAGGCCGACAAGGCAAGCGCCAGCAAGCACTCAGACACGCGCGGGCTCCCCGCCGGCGACGGCTTCGCTGGCACGCTCGGCGGAACGTTGCAGCCGACGCCCCGCGAGCGTCGCCAGCAGCGCCGTGGCCAGCAGGGCGAGGTCCACCCCGGCGACCGGCCAGTAGCCGGCGCCCAGGGTGCGCAGCAGGTGGTCGCCGGTGCCCGTCCAGTTCAGCAGCACCGCGGCGATGGCCAGGGCGGCCACGGCCCGGCATTGCTCGCGCCAGGCCGGGTTCGGGCGCCCCGCCGCGACCGGTGCACTGCGCCAGCCCGCGTGCAGCAGCGCCAGCAACCAGCTTCCCCAGAACGCCAGGCGTTCCCAGTCGCCGCGCGCCGGCAGGTCGTCGGGCAAGAGCCGGTTGGCGACGAGGATCGCCAGCGTCGCCAGGAGCATGCCCGTCACCGCGGCGACCGCGAGCGCATCGACGACGCGTGCGCCCTGGTGTCCCTGCTTCGCATGCTGGCGCTTGCGCTTCTCGACGAAGAACACGAAGCCGGTGGCGATGCAGACCGCGCCCGCCAGGCCGCCGAACACATACAGCCAGCGCAGCAACCAGTGGCGGAAGTGCTGCAGGTGCAGCCCGGTCAGGAATTCGCTGGCCCGGGCCACCGCCGTCGCCGGCGGATCCTCGTGGAGCAATTCGCCGGTCGAGGCCCTGAAGTGGATGGCCTGCCCGACCAGGGCGATGCGGTCGGTGCCGGCGCGGTAGACGCTGACATGGCCGTTGGCGTCGCCCACGTGCTGCAGCACCAGGAAGCCGACGTCACCGGCCATGCCGCGCGCCTGCCAGCGTCGGCGCGCCTCGGCGACCATGGCGTCCACGTCGGCCAGCCCCGCGGGCACGCCGGCGCGCAGGTGCGGCAAACCGGTCTGGCGGGCCTCGAGGTCCGCGTGCAGGTCATGCAGCTCATGCAACTGCGTGTGGCCGACGGGGAAGTAGTAGGCCGCGGCGAAGATGAGCAGGCCGGTGAAGGCAAAGAAGAAGTGGAACGGCAGCGCGACGACACCGGTCAGGTTGTGCAGGTCCAGCACGCTGCGCAACCGGGCCTTGCCCGGGCGGAAGGTGAACCACTCGCGGAACAGCCTCCGGTGCATGACCACGCCGCTGGCGAGTGCGGCCAGCATCACCAGCGCGGACAGTCCGACGATCCAGATCCCGAGGTTCTTCCAGTCCAGCGTCAGGCTGTAGTGCATCGGGTAGAAGAAGCCGCTGCCGATCTTCAGGCGGTCGTCCGGCAGGGGCGTGCCGTCGCGCGGATCGATGGTGCCGTAGGCCCAGATCGCCTCCTCGGGATCCTTCGCGTTGGGCACCTGGTAGCCGGCATAGAGGGCGAGCACCGGATCGCGATGGGTGGTGTAGGCGCTCCAGCTCACCACGGTGTCGTAGCGCTCGGGCATGGGGCCATCCACGCGTGGCGCCATCGCCGCCACGGCCGCTGGCGCCGGCTGCATGCGCTCGAAGGCCGGCCGCAGCACCGCGTCGAAGGCGGGCATCGCTTGCGGCTCGAAACGGGTCGAGGGAATCGACCAACGATCGATTTCGCGGTCGAACACCGACAGCGCGCCGAAGAAGAACGCGGCCATCAGGACGAAACCGAGCACGAGGCCGAACCAGGTGTGCAACCACGCCATCGCCTGGCGGACGCCCTGGAACGCAGGCGCGGCGGCACTCACGCGAGCACCGCCTGGACCGTGGACGCGAGCGCGGACATCGCCAACGCCGTCGCGACCAGCCCCGCCGCGAACCGGACCGGCCGGGGCGTCGCGATGGCCCACAGGAACACCGCGACGAAGCCCAGCAATCCGAGCGCACTGGCCAGGAACTCGGCATCGTGGAAGCCCATGCCGGCGGCGAACAACGTCGCCGCGGTCGCAGCGATGAAGCCCCATGCAAAGGCATAGCCGCCCAGCAGCGCCGTCGCGACGCGCAACACCACGCGTCGGGCGGAACGTGGGCCGGGCGCGCTTGCGATGCGCGCGGCGGCGGTCGTGTCCATGGGCATGGCGTCCCGGCGCCTCAGAAGCGGTAGCGGAGGGTGGCGTTGACGCTGCGCGGCGCGCCAAAGGTCAGCGCGTTGTACGCGGAAAACATGCCGAAGTGCGATTCGTCCAGCAGGTTGTCGACGTTCAGCTGCAGGGCGACGTTGTCGCTGAGCGCATAACGCGCCATGACGTTGACCAGGGCGAAGGCCGCCTGCTCGATGCGTCCGTCCGAGCCCCCGGGCAGGGCGGGATCGATCGTGTAGGTCCGGCTCTCCCAGCTCGCGCCACCGCCGAGGGTCAGCGCGCGCCACGCCCCCGGCAGGCGCCAGGTGGTGAACACGCGCAGCAGCTTTCGCGGGTAGATCGTGTTGAAGGCGTCGCCATTGGCGTCCTCGGCCTCGAACTGGCTGTACCCGGCGCTGGCGTTCCAGCCGGGCAGGATCTCGCCGGCGAGGTCGATCTCGAAGCCGTCGCTGGTCGCACCCTCGGCGGCGCGGTAGTAGACCTCCGGGCCATTGCCGCGGTCCACCACGCCGGCCTCCTGCGCCAGGTTGTCCTGTTCGATGCGGAACAGCGCGGCCGACGCGTACAGGCGGCCGCCGGCGAGTTCTGCCTTCAGTCCGACTTCGGCACTCTTGCCGATGACGGGATCGAGCAGGTCGCCCTCCAGGTCGCGTGCGTCCTGTGGCCGGAAGATGTCGGTGTAGCTCGCATAGGCCGACCAGGCCGGGCTGAAGTCCCAGACCACGCCGGCATACGGCGTGACTTCATGGTCGACATCGACCTGATGCGGCGCGGTCCACAGGCCTTCGCCGGTGCGGGTGTAGTCGGTCACGCGCGCACCGGTGACCAGCGAGACCGGCGCGCCCAGCGACCAGCGCGCGACCGCGTACAGCGCGTCCTGGCGCGTGTGGCCGTTCTCGTAGCGATACGGGGCGCCCCAGGCCGGCTCGGGGTAGTTGCCATCCCAGTCGTCGAAGTCGCCGACCTCGGGATACGGCCAGGGCGCGTCGCGGCTGTCGGCGATGAAGTCGTTGTCCGAGTACAGCAGGCCGGCGGCGAACTCATGCTCGCGCCCGCCCAGGGTAAAGGGGCCGTCCAGGTGCAGGCCCACGTCGTCCTGGCGGGTCGCGGTGATGTAGGCGCCCGGGAACGCGGTCAGGCCGGTGCCGTCCTCGACGAGCGGGCCGGACAGGTACAGCAGGAAAGAGTCGGCATCGCGTTTGCCACGGCTGGCATCGGCGCGCACGCGCCAGCCATTCGCGAAACGGTGCTCGAGGCGGGCGTACGCGTTCGTGTAGGCGGTATCCCAGCGCGTCCACTTCGCCGCCGTGGTGTCGGAGCGGTCCCACGGAATGACGCGCCCGCTGTCGGCGTAGCGGTAGGGCAGTCCGCCCCACATCGGCCCATTGCTGCGGGTTTCCTGTTCGCTGACGCCGAGGGTCAGCCGCGTCGATGGCGTGAGGTCCGCCTCGAGGGTGGCAAACAGGGTCGAGGACTGGTCGTCCGCATGACGCAGCCAGCTCCCGCCCTGCGCGAACTCGCCCGACGCGCGCACGCGCACGCTGCCGGAGGCGTTGAGGGGCGCGGCGACATCGCCGTACATGCGCTGGCGATCCCAGCTGCCCACGCCCAGCTCGACGTTGCCGGTCAGCTCGCGGCTGTCGGCGCGCTTGCGGATCAGATTGATCGCCGCCGACGGATCGCCGGCGCCGGTCATCAGGCCGGTGGCGCCGCGCACGACCTCCACGCGATCGTAGGCCGCCAGGCTGGTCTGCACTTCGCCCGAGCTCCAGGCCGCTTCCCACGTCGTGGGCACGCCGTCGACCTGCAGGTGGGTGATGTCGAAGCCGCGCGCGGTGAAGCCGGCGCGATGGGTCTCGTACTGGTTCACCGATACGCCGGTGGTGTTGGCGACCACGTCGGTCACCGTTTCCAGGCCCTCGTCCTCGATGCGCTGTCGGGTCACCACGGTGATCGACTGCGGGGTCTCGCGTGCGCTGAGGACCAGGCCTGCGCTGGTGGCCGAGGCGTCGGGGCGATAGTCGCTGGCCCGCTGGGCCACGACCTCGACGGCATCCAGGTCGGTGGCGCTCACCCGTCCGTCCGGCGCGGCCTCCGCGGCGTGCAGGGGCGAGGCGAGGCCAACGCAGGCGAGGCCCGCCAGCACGAGGCGCACGGCATGGGTGCTGGCGCGGAGGGCAGGAAGGCGGGCGGCGCGGCGAGCGGGGGTGAGACGGGTGTTCACGTGGGAAAGACTCCGGATACGGCAGGTGCAGGGCGAGGGGAGCGGCCGCCGGGCGTGACTGCGCGGGCCCCGTGGGGGGCCAGGCGACGAAGGGCGGGGTCGAGGGACCGGCGGCTGGCTGACGGCTTGCCCACCGGGTGACAACGGCGTCTATTAAACGCGAATAGCTCTCATTCGCGCAAGGGCCAGGGTCCGGGTGGGGATTCTCGTACTGGCATCGTGGCGGCAGCCCCCGACCCGGACGAGGCAAGGCCCATTCCGTGACGCAGGACCGACCGGGTGTTGCGCGCCTTGCGGCGATCCCTATGCTTTGTCCATCGCATACAGGATCCCGCCATGCCGCGACCGGCGAAACCGGACAACGAGGCCGCCCGGCTGAAGGCGCTGCACAGCCACCAGATCCTCGACACCGCTGCCGAGTCCTCGTTCGACGACCTGGTCACCATTGCCGCGGCCATCTGCGGCATGCCGATGGGCGCGGTCAGCCTGGTCGACGCCGAGCGCCAGTGGTTCAAGGCGCGGATCGGTCTGGACGAGACGGAGACCTCGCGCGATGTCGCCTTCTGCGCGCACGCGATCCTCGATCCGCACGAGGTCATGATCGTGCCCGACGCCCGCGACGACGACCGCTTCCGCGACAACCCCGTGGTGACCGGCTCGCCGGGAATCCGCTTCTACGCCGGCGCGCCGCTCGTCGACGTCGATGGCATGGCGCTGGGCTCCCTGTGCGTCATGGACCACGAACCGCGTGACCTGGCGCCTTACCAGCGCGAGGCGCTGAACGCGCTGTCGCGACAGGTCTCGGCCCTGCTCGAGCTGCGCCGGGTCTCGCGCGCCCTGCGCCTGCAGTTGCAGGAGCGCGAATGGTACGAGGACCAGCTGTCGCGCTTCAGCGATGAGCTCGAACTGCAGAACGCCGACCTCAACGAGCAGGTGCGCCTGGACCCACTGACCCGCCTGCCCAACCGCCGCGCCTTGGGCGCCGCGCTCGAGCAGACGCTTGCCGACGGCCAGCCGTTCTGCCTGGCGCTGCTCGACATCGACCACTTCAAGACCGTCAACGACACCCACGGCCACGCCGCCGGCGACGAGGTGCTGGTGCAGGTCGCCGACGTGCTGCGCGCCACCAGCGCCGGGTTCGGCCTGGTCAGCCGGCACGGCGGCGAGGAGTTCGCCTGGCTGCTGCCGGAGGCCGACCTGGAACGCGCGCGCATCCAGTGCGAATACCTGCGCGAGGCGGTCGCCTTCGCCTCGGAAGCCATGCCTGTCACGATCAGCGTCGGCCTCGCCCGCCGCGCGCCCGATGACACCGTCGGCGACCTCATGTCGCGCGCGGACAAGGCCCTCTACGCCGCCAAGCACGGCGGCCGCAACCGCGTCGTCAGCGGCTGAGGCCAGCCGCCACGCGCCACCGGACAGGCCGGGGGGGCGCCAGCACGCGACGGTGGGTATCGCATCCGGCTCGAACCGCCCGACGGCACCGGACTCGAACCGAGGCCCCGGGTGCGCTTCGCTTACCCGGGCTACGCGATCGGCAGACCCTACACGCCGTCATCCCAGCGAACGCTGGGATCCAGCCCTTGTTTCGACCTTGATCTCGATCATTGCCCCAAGACGATGGGCACGCAGGGGGAATGGTGCAATGCGCTTCGCTTATTGCACCCTACGGTCCTGGGCTCGAGCACCGTGGGACGGGTTGCGCGACGCAACACCCATGGCGCGGCGCGGCCGGAGACGACGCTGGCAATCGCCTATGCCGCGACCCACCCTACGGCCCACAACCTCCATGCCGTCATCCCAGCGAACGCTGGGATCCAGCCCTTGTTTCGACCTTGCTCTCGATCATTGCCCCAAGACGATGGGCGCGCAGCGGGAATGGTGCAATGCGCTTCGCTTATTGCACCCTACGGTCCAAAGCTACGACCTCGAAGCACATGTGCTCGCTTCGCTTGGCTAAGTTGGTTGCCGTTGCGATGGTTTTTGATGTTGATCTTCGCGACTTAAAGACCGCCGAGCACCGCAGAGGGCGGCGGCCGTAGAGGCGCCCTTGTCTGAGCGAAGCGAGTTTGGGCGCCGAGCCGCCGGCGTTGAGGAGCACAGGGCACCGGAGCGGCGAAGCCGATCCGGCGGGCGTCAGGAGCCAGCGATTTTGGTTCCTTTTGACAAGACAAAAGGGACTCGCACGCGGAGCGGGCGAAAGCCCTTGATCTTCCCTCTCGTCCGGCGGAAGGCCCTTCAGTTATTGCGCTCGACTAGGCATAACCCAGTTCCTCACAGCCGCGCCAGAACCTCAGCCTTCTTAAGATCAAACTCACCTTGGTCAATCAAACCAGCTTCCAGCAGCTGCTTCAGCTTCCCCAAGACCGCGACTGGATCTTCCACCAGCGTGGCCGCCTGAAGAGATGTTTCCGGAATAGCTGGCGGGGCTACCGGCACTGAAGGGGCATGCAGGACAACGCCTCCCGCAGAAGCTCGAAGCTTCTCCAACTCTACCTGCTGTCTTCTCTCGTATGCCTGTTCCTCAATGTTCTGAGCATACGAGTAAATACGTCTAGCCTGCTTCTTTGGAAGACTATCGACCTGTGCATAGCGACCATCAATTGTTCGGCAAAGAATGGTTGCTCCGACCATCTGTTCGCTCATGTGCACATCGTGCACTTCTCTCCACATGAAGTCCTGAAAGGTCATTCCGAGCATCTTTGGCCTGACTGCAATGAACCTTCGATTGGTCAGGACTATTGCGTCCGGCGTCAAATTCATCACCAGCTTCTTCTGAACTGCGATGTACTCGATTGCCTCGTCCTTTGTGAGCAACTCGGAGATTTTCGGCACTAGCTTTCTGACCGCCGCCTCATCCTGATCGTCCGTTAGAAAATCAGAGATCACCACCACAACCTCCCGAAGCCCCCATATTGCAAGACTTGGACATCACAGTGAACGAGAGCCACCCCATGCACCCCAGCTCACCCGCACTTGGAGTAGCCGCAATTGAGGCAGGTCGCGCAGCCGTCCATGATGACCAGCGCCTTGGTGCTGCACTTGTGGCACATGGTGGCCGAGGGCGGGAAGGACACGCCACCGTCGCCGGTGACCTCGACGTCCTCCTCGCGGCGCTCGGCGCGCACGCGGGGCTCGGGGAACAGCTCGCCGCTGCGGTCGTCGACGACCGGCGACGCGTCGCCGGCGACGCGGAAACCGCCGGCCGGGCTTACTTCAGAGTTTTTTTTTGAGTCCAGCGCCGCGTAGGCCGCGCGCTTCTCGGCGATCAGCGCGCGCTGCGCGTCGCTGAGCTCGGGATCCTTGATCATGCCGATCGACTTGAGGTGGTCCTCGACGATGCTGCCCAGCTCGGCGACCAGGGAGGGCATGTAGACGCCGCCGGCCTTGAAGTAACCGCCGCGCGGATCGAACACGGCCTTCATTTCCTCGACCAGGAAGGTCACGTCGCCGCCCTTGCGGAACACCGCCGACATGATGCGGGTGAGCGCGACGATCCACTGGAAGTGGTCCATGTTCTTCGAGTTGATGAAGATCTCGAAGGGCCGGCGCTGTTCGTGCTCGCTGCCGGCGTTGAGCACGATGTCGTTGATCGTCACGTACAGGGCATGCTCGAACAGCGGCGTCTTGAGCTTGTAGGTGGAGCCGATGAGGGTCTCGGGCCGCTCGATGCGCTCGTGCATCTGGATGACGTTGTCGGCGCGCGCCTGTGCGGCCTCCACGGCCTCCTGGCGCACGGCCTCGGCCCTGGCGGCCTCGGCCTGCTTGGCCTTGTCTTCCGGCGTGACGACGCTGTAGCCCTTGATTTTCTTGTCGATCTTGACGGCCATCGGCCCAACTCCTGCGGTGGTGCGTGGTGCGGTGGTGTCCCGGGTCCCCTCCCCGGCCGGGCCAGGGAGGGGTGACGCCTCGGGCGTGCTTACTTCTTCTTCGCCGTCTTCCTGGCGGCGGTCTTCTTCGGGGCCGGCTTCTTCACGGCTTTCTTCGCCGCAGCCTTCTTCGGCGCCGCCTTCTTCACGGCTTTCTTCGCCGTGGCCTTCTTCGGGGCCGCCTTCTTCACGGCTTTCTTGGCCGCGGCCTTCCTGGGCGCCGTCTTCTTCGCGGCCTTCTTGGCGGTAGCCTTCTTCGGCGCCGCCTTCTTCGCGGCCTTCTTGGCCGTGGCCTTCTTGGGCGCCGTCTTCTTCGCGGCCTTCTTGGCCGAAGCCTTCTTCGGCGCCGTCTTCTTCGCGGCCTTCTTGGCCGAAGCCTTCTTCGGCGCCGCCTTCTTCGTGGCGGTCTTCTTGCCGGCGCCCTTGGCCTTGAGGGCCGCGGCTTCCTTCTTGGCGCTGCTACTGGCGCTGGCCAGCTTCTTCTTCGCGGTGCTGACGGCCTTCTTGGCTGCCTTGCGCGCCTTGCCGGCGGTCTTGCCGGCCGACTTGCTGGCGTCCTCGGCGGCCTTCTGCGCCTTCTTGCGCGCCTTCGCGGCGGCCTTGCGGACCGACTTCACCACGTCCTCGGCCTTGTGCGAAATGGTGCCGCTCACGCTCGATGCGGTGTCCATCATGCTGTCGGCCGCCTGCGACAGGGTCGCGCTAACTCCGTTGCCGTTGCTCATGTGCCCTCCTGACGGGCGTAACTGGTTGCAATGAACCTTCTTCTGAACGGGCCGTGGCACGGGTGCGCCGCGGCCTGAGTCACAACTGCATGAAACGTCTGGAGCACCGGATCGGGACAGCACGCAGACACCGGGTTCCGAGGGCGATGCTATACCGGCCACGGACGCAATCAAGTAGTGCCGCGCGCCCGGGACCAGCGGTGTCGACGGTGGGGGCATGCCCGGCCCCCACCCGGGACGGAACGGCCGCCCCCTCCGCCGGCGACCGGTCGCGCCGGTCACCCTGGCAGGTCGCCCGACCCGTCAGAACTTGCCGTAATAGCCTTCCTTCAGCGCGTCGAACAGGTTGGCGGCGGTGTGCATCTCGCCGTCGTACTCGATCTGCTCGTTGCCCTTGACCTCGATCACCTGGCCGTCCTCGAGCTCGAAGCGGTACAGGGTGTTCTCCAGGTCGGCTTCCTTGACCAGCACGCCCTGGAAGGCGGCCGGGTTGAAGCGGAAGGTGGTGCAGCCCTTCAGGCCCTGCTTGTGGGCGTAGGTGTAGATGTCCTTGAAGTCCTCGTAGGGGTAGTCGGTCGGGACGTTCGCGGTCTTGGAGATCGAGCTGTCGACCCACTTCTGGGCGGCGGCCTGGACGTCGACGTGGGCCTTGGGCGTGATGTCGTCGGCGGCGATGAAGTAGTCCGGCAGGCGCGCGGCTTCGTCGTCGGAGAACGGCATCGCCTTCGGATTGACCAGCTCGCGGTAGGCCAGCAGCTCGAAGGAGAACACGTCGACCTTTTCCTTCGACTTCTTGCCTTCGCGGATCACGTTGCGGCTGTAGTGGTGGGCGAAGGACGGCTCGATGCCGTTGGAGGCGTTGTTGGCCAGGCTCAGCGAGATCGTGCCGGTCGGCGCGATCGAGCTGTGGTGGGTGAAGCGGCTGCCAACCTCGGCCAGCGCGTCGACCAGCTCGGGGGCGACCTCGGCCACGCGCTGCATGTAGCGGCTGTAGCGGGCATGCAGGACCTTGCCGGGGATCGTCTTGCCGACCTTCCAGCCGTCCTTCACCATCTCCGGGCGCTTGCGCAGCATCTCGGCGGTGACCTCGAAGTTCTCGACCATGATCGGGGCCGGGCCCTTCTCGCGGGCGAGCTCCAGGCCCATCTCCCAGCCGGCGACGGCCATCTCGCGGGCGATGCGCTCGGTGAACTCGCAGGAGTCCGCCTCGCCGTACTTCTTGCGCAGCATGGTCAGGGTGCTGCCCAGGCCGAGGAAGCCCATGCCGTGGCGGCGCTTGCGCATGATCTCGTCGCGCTGCTGCTGCAACGGCAGGCCATTGATCTCGACCACGTTGTCGAGCATGCGGGTGAACACGCGCACGACCTCGCGGTACTCGTCCCAGTCGAACTCGGCCTTGTCGGTGAAGGCGTTGCGCACGAACTTGGTCAGGTTGACCGAGCCCAGCAGGCAGGCGCCGTACGGCGGCAGCGGCTGCTCGCCGCAGGGGTTGGTCGCGCGGATGTTCTCGCACCACCAGTTGTTGTTCATCTCGTTGACGCGGTCGATCAGGATGAAGCCCGGCTCGGCGTAGTCGTACGTCGAGACCATGATCATGTCCCACAGGTGCTGGGCGCGGATGTGGCCATAGACCTTGCAGGCGACCAGGCCGTCGTCGCGGACGATGTAGTTCTTGTGGGTCGGCCACTCGCGCCAGACGACGGCGTCGGCGTCCTCCAGGTCGACGTCGCCCTGCTCCTTGCGGTTGAGCGGGAACACCAGCGGCCAGTCGGCGTCGTTGGCGACCGCCTCCATGAAGCCGTCGGTGATCAGCAGCGACAGGTTGAACTGGCGCAGGCGCCCGTCCTCGCGCTTGGCGCGGATGAAGTCCTTCACGTCGGGGTGGGACACGTCGAAGGTGCCCATCTGCGCGCCGCGGCGACCGCCCGCCGAGGACACGGTGAAGCACATCTTGTCGTAGATATCCATGAAGGACATCGGGCCGGAGGTGTAGGCGCCGGCGCCGGCGACGAAGGCGCCGCGCGGGCGCAGGGTGCTGAACTCGTAGCCGATGCCGCAACCGGCCTTCAGGGTCAGGCCGGCCTCGTGGACCTTGTCCAGGATGCCGTCCATCGAGTCGGTGATGGTGCCCGAGACCGTGCAGTTGATGGTCGAGGTGGCCGGCTTGTGCGCCAGAGCGCCGGCGTTGGAGGTGATGCGGCCGGCGGGGATCGCCCCGCGGCGCAGCGCCCAGACGAAGCGCTCGTACCAGTACTGCTGCTTCTCGGTGTTGGGCTCGGCCTCCGACAGCGCCTTGGCCACGCGCTGGTAGGTCGCGTCGATGTCCTCGTCCACCGCCTCGCCGGTCTTGGTCTTCAGCCGGTACTTCTTGTCCCAGATGTCCAGGGACGCAGGCTGCAACTGGATATCCCTTGCCGCCGGCTTGACTGCCTCGAGGCGCACCGTACTCATGCTGTTCCTGTCTCCTCGTTCGGGCCCGGCCATGCCGTGCCTCCAGATGGTTGTGGTCTTGTCTTCCAGTATCGGTTCCCGGGGCCGCCTGTAGCCGGGGATTGCGGGGCCTGGGCCCCCTGCGGCGCATCGGCGGGAGCCGACGCACATGCCCGCAGCCGCGGTGTCCGCGCCACGGAGGATCCTGTTTTCATTACGGCGTTCGACGATGCCATTGCGCGCCACACCCCCGGAGCGGGCGTCGAGCCGACCCGAGCGCTGGGGCTTGCAAACCCTAGGCTTGGGCTCCCGCGGCGATAACAACCACAACATGTTGTGTCGCTGCGGGGGTTCAAACTACGCGCGACCCGGAAGGGTGTCAACGCCTTTCGTACCTCGATTTCGCCCCGTCGCGACGAAGTCCCGCCACGGCGGGCTTCGGCAGGGGCCGGGCACGCCCAGGCGCAATAGCGTGACGGCGGTCGCACGTGGTGTCGACCCCGACGCGGGCGCGACCGGGGCTGGCATTTCATCGCGTATTAAATGAGCATCCGCGAAACTGAACGTGAATGCGGCTCCCGGGGGGATCCCGCCGCGGAGCCGGTCGCCTGCCCTATCGTGTGTCGACCCATCGGCCGACAGCCCAACCGGTTCGCCCATGACCCAAGCCCCCAAGTCCCGCGCCACGCGCACCCTCCTCGCCCTGACCCTCGCCGCGGCCTTCGGCGGCTTCGCCGCCACCGCCCTGCGCGACGTGGTCGAGGCGCCGGCCGCCGCCATGCCGGCGCTGCCCCCGGCCACGGTCGGCGCATTGCCGACCGCGGTGGCCGGCGAACCCCTGCCGACGCTGGCGCCGATGCTGGCGCGGGTCACGCCGGCGGTGGTCAGCGTGCACACCAAGCAGCGCGTGCGGGTCAGCCCGTTCGGCAACGACCCGATGTTCCGGCGGATGTTCCCGGAGCTGACCCAGGACCGGATCAACGAGTCGCTCGGCTCGGGCGTGATCGTCGATGCGGCCAACGGCTACATCCTCACCAACCACCATGTCATCGAGGGCGCCGACGAGGTTTCGGTGACCCTGGCCGACGGCCGCACCCTGCCGGTCAACTTCGTCGGTTCCGACGCCGACACCGACATCGCCCTGATGCAGGTCAAGGCCAGCGGGCTGGACGCGGTGCCGCTGGCGACCGCCGACACGCTGCGGGTCGGGGACTTCGTGGTCGCGGTCGGCAACCCCTTCGGCATCGGGCAGACCGTGACCTCGGGCATCGTGTCGGCGGTCGGCCGCTCGGGCCTGCGCGGGCTGGGCTTCCAGAACTTCATCCAGACCGATGCCTCGATCAATCCCGGCAACTCCGGCGGAGCGCTGGTCAACCTCAATGGCGAGCTGGTGGGCATCAATACCGCGAGCTTCAACCCGCGCGGCAGCATGGCCGGCAACATCGGCCTGAGCTTCGCCATCCCCACCGGCATCGCCCGAAACATCATGGACCAGCTGATCGCCAACGACGGCGTGGTCATCCGCGGCACGCTGGGCATCGAGACCCAGGACGTCACCCCCGACCTGGCCGCGGGCCTGGGCCTGAAGGACCCGCGCGGGGCGGTCGTGACCCGCGTGTTCCGCGACTCGGCCGCCGCCGCGGCCGGCTTGCGGGTCGGCGACGTGGTGCTCGCCGCCGACGGCCAGCGCATCGACGGCCAGGACGCGCTGCGCAATTTCGAAGGGCTGCAGTCGGTCGGCCATCGCGTCGTCCTCGACATCAGCCGGGACGGCAAGCCGCTGCAGGTCACCGCGGCACTGCGCGAGCAGCCACGCAGCCTGGCCGGCGCCGACCTCGATGCCCGGCTGCAGGGCGCGGTGTTCGCCGAATTGCCCGAACGCCTGCGCCAGGCGGGCGCCAACGGCGTGATGGTGGAGTCGGTCGAAAGGGATAGCCGCGCCGCCGGCAACGGCCTGCGCAGCGGCGACGTGGTGGTGGCGGCCAACAGCGGCCAGTTCGACGATTTGCCGGGCTTCCGCGCCAGCTTCACACGGCCTCCTGCACAGTTGGTGCTCCGCATCGTGCGCGGCGGTCGTCCGTACAACGCGATGATGCGGTGATTCCGGGCCCACGCCCCGCCATTCGACGCTCCCCCAAAGAAGGAACACCCATGAGTCCCACCTCGACCGAATCGATGAAGTCCCACCTTGGCGAAGCCGGCACCCATGCCAAGGACGCCGCCAGCCATACCGCCGAGGCCGTCCGCGGCGCGACCGGCGCCGCAGCCGACGAACTGCGCCTGGGCAAGGCCAACGTCAAGGCCGACCTGGCCGACGGCGCCCTCGCCGGCCTCGCCGCCGCCGAGGAGATGGGCAGTGCCGCCAAGGAGCAGATGGATGCCTTGATGGACAAGAGCCGCGACCTGATCGACAGCGCCGCCGAGCTGGTGCGCGAGCGCCCGCTCGCCTCCTTCGGCGTGGCCTTCGCGGCGGGCTTCGTGATCGCCAAGCTCGCGCGCAGCAGCAAGTAAGCCTCGATGCAGCCCGTTCCCCCGAAGGCGACCCCACCGGTCGACAAGGGGCTGTCCGACACCGAGCGCGAAGCCCTCAAGGCCCAGGTCCGTGCCCGCGAGGCGGCGCGACGCGCCCGCCTCAAGGCCGAGGCCGAGCGCCCCGACGACGACGGCCCCGAGCCGGACGTCGTGGAGGCGCTGCAGCAGCTTGGCGCGACCAGCAAGGCCGGCGCCAAGGCCGCGCTGGACGCGACCAAGGCCTTCCGCTCGCTGGTGTCGGCGGACTTCTCGCTGGCGCGCAGCGCGCTGGGGCGGACGCTGGCGTTCACCGGGGTGGCGATCGCCTTCGGTGGGTCGGCGTGGCTGCTGTTGATGGCGGCGCTGATCGCGGTGCTCAGCGGCCCCTTCGGCATGACGATAACCGGTGCGGTGCTGGTGACCGCGATCATGAGCTGCCTGGTGACCTGGTTCGCCGGCTGGCAGGCCATGCGCTATTTCGAACACACGCGGATGCAGGCGACCCGGCGCCAGCTGGCGCGACTGGGTATCGGTGAGCTCGCCGACTTCATGCCCGAAATGGACTCGGCCCGATCGGCCCGCAGCAGCGCGCGCGACGAGCCTCCCGCCGGTCCCGACGGCAAGCCGCCACGCGACGAGCGCGGCGTCGAAGTGACACCCCCATGAGGCCGGGTCCGATGCTTCCGGCCCGCCAACAAGGCCCCGACATGCCATGAGTTTCGACAAGCTCATCAACAAGGTCCACCAGGCCGAAGATGCGGTCGAGGCCCATGAGCGCGCACTGGGCGCCGACCTGCGCCAGTTCAAGCGCTCCTGGCGCGCGATGTGGACGCCCGGGCGGATCGTGATCGCCGGCATCGTCAGCGGTTTCGCCGTCGGCCGCAGCCAGCCCCTGCACATCGCCGCCAACAGCGGCAGCATGCTGCGGGTGATCTCGACCGTCTCGACCCTGTTCGCGGGGACCGGCGCGCGCCAGGCCGCCGACGAGGCCGAGGATGCCGCCGACATGGCCGCGCATGCCGCCGCGGCCGCTGACGACACGGCGCCGCCGACCGCCGGTCAATGAGCGGCCCCGCCGGCGACACCGCATCCCCCGGCGAAGGATTGCCCGAACCCGGCCCACTGGTGCCAGGCGATGCCGGCGCGCATCCGCCGCCGCGGCCGCGCTCCTCCGCGGCGATGGTGGTGGTGGCGACGCTCGGCGTCGGCGTCGTCCTGTGGGCGGCGCAGGGACTGATACTGCCGATCCTGCTGGCGATGTTCTTCGCGCTGGTCGGCAACCCGATCATCCGTGGCCTGCGCCGGCTGTGGGTGCCGCGCTTCCTGGCCGCCCTGCTCGTGCTGCTCGGCGGCTTGAGCTTCACCGGCCTGCTGGCCACCCAGCTGATGGAACCGGCCTCGGAATGGATGCGACAGGTCCCGCGCGAGATGCGCGAGCTCGCTCCGCGCCTGCGCGAGCTGTCCAAGCCGGTGCAGGACGCCAACGAGGTCGCGGTCAACATCGCCATGGCCGCCGGTGGCGAGGACGGCAAGCGCCCGGAGGTGGTCCGCACCGAGGTCAACGACCCCTACAAATCGTTGACCGCGACGCCGAAGATGGTCGCCTCGGTGCTGGCGGTCGTGCTGTTGACGCTGTTCTTCATGGTCTACGGCGACGACCTGGTCCGCAATGCGCTGGCGCTGTTGCCCGGACGACAACAGAAGAAGGTCACCGTGGAGATCCTCAACTCCATCGAGCGCGAGATATCGCGCTACGTGCTTACCATCAGCGTGATCAACGTGGTGGTCGGCCTGGTCTTCGCCGCGGTGCTCTACCTGCTCGACGTGCCGCTCGGCGAGGCCCTGCTGTGGGGCACGATGGCGGCCCTGCTGAACTTCGCGCCCTACGTGGGGCCCCTGATCGGCATGCTGGTGATGCTGCTGATGGGCTTCGTCGCCTTCGACGAGCTGTGGCGCTCGCTGCTGCCGGCCGGCATCTACCTGGCCATCCACACGCTGGAAGGGCAGATCATCACCCCGATCATACTGGGCCAGCGCATGCGCCTCTCGCCGCTGGTGCTGATCCTGGCGCTGATGCTGATGGGCTGGCTGTGGGGCATCATCGGCCTGCTGCTGGCCGTGCCGCTGCTGGTCTGCGTCAAGCTGGTACTGGAGCGGATCGAGGGCATGGACGGCTGGGCGCGCCTGCTGGAATGATCGATGCCCACGGGCGCAGCCCCGGGCGCCCGGCACTGCGCCGAAGACGCGACGCCCGCCTCGGCGGTGGGCGGCGCCGGGAGTAGAATGGCGCCATGGCTTTCCGCGTCAGCGCGATCACCCTCGACCTCGACGACACCCTGTGGCCGTTCGCTCCGATCGGCGCGCGCGTCGAACAGGTGCTCGACGACTGGCTGCGCCGCCATTGCCCGCGCACCGCCGAGCGCTACCCGATCCCGGCGATGCGACGGCTGCGCGAGCAGGTCTTCGCCGAGCGCCCCGACCTGGCACATGATTTCAGCCAGCTGCGCCGATTGAGCCTGGTGCGGGCGATGGAGACCGCCGGCGACGACCCCGTGCACGCCACGACCGCCTTCGACGTGTTCTACGCCGAGCGCAACCGCGTCGAGTTCTACGCCGACAGCGAGCCGGCGCTGGCGCGCCTGGCCGCGCGGGTACCGGTGGCGGCGCTGAGCAACGGCAACGCCGACCTGGCGGTGATCGGCATCGACCACCACTTTGCGTTCCAGCTCGGCGCCCGCGAGCACGGGGCCGCCAAGCCCGATGCCGGCCTGTTCCACGCCGCCTGCGGCCGCCTGGGCCTTGAGCCGATGCAGGTACTGCACGTCGGCGACGACATCGAACTCGACGTGCGCGGCGCCCAGCGCGCCGGCCTGCGCAGCTGCTGGATCAACCGCGAGGGCGCGCGATGGCCCCACCCCGAACGCCCCGACCTGGAATTCACCACCCTCGCCGCGCTGGCCGACTGGCTGGACGCGGCGCACGCCATGGAAACGAACGCCGCATGAGCCTGCCCGACGGTTTCACCACCACCGCCCACGACGCCACCCCGCTGTACGTGGTCACCCGCCTGGGCTACGTCGACTGGCGCACCCGCCAGCCCGCGCCGGTGCGCGCCTGGCTGGACGCGCAGGGCTTCGACGGCTCGCCCGGGTCCGCGGTCACCCTGCCGACCCCGGACGGGGCGATCGCCGCCGGCCTGATCGGCGTCGAGGACCTGCTCGACCCCTATGCCTATGGCCACGCGCCCTTCGCGCTGCCGGCCTGCCGCTGGGCGCTGGCCACCTCGCTCGACGACACCGAGCGCGCCGCGCTCGAGCTGGGTTGGGGCCTGGGCGCCTACCGCTTCAGCCGCTACAAGTCGCCGCTGCGTCCGGCGTCGCAACTGGTGGTGGACGAGGCCGCGAGCGAGACCCGCGACATCCTGCGCGCCTCACTGCGCGTGCGCGACATGGTCAACACGCCGACCGAACACATGGGGCCCGACCAGATCGAGCAGCTCGCCCGCGAGATCGCCCAGGCCCACGGCGCCACCCTCGAGGTGGTCGCCGGCGACGACCTGCTCACGCGCAATTTCCCGGCCATCCACGCGGTCGGCCGCGCCAGTCACCGCGCGCCCCGGCTGATCGGCCTGCACTGGGGCAAGGACAGCGATCCCTGCGTGGCGATCGTCGGCAAGGGCGTGTGCTTCGACAGCGGCGGCCTGGACATCAAGCCCGCCGATGGCATGCGCAACATGAAGAAGGACATGGGCGGGGCGGCGCACGCGCTCGCGCTCGCCGAACTGGTCATGGCCCGCAAGCTGCCGGTGCGCCTGAGCCTGCTGATCCCCGCGGTCGAGAACAGCATCGGGCCCGAGGCATTCCGCCCGGGCGAAGTGGTGTCCACGCGCAAGGGCATCATGGTCGAGATCGACAATACCGACGCCGAGGGCCGCGTGATCCTCGCCGACGCGCTCACCTATGCCGGCGAGCAGAACCCCGAACTGATCCTGGACTTCGCGACCCTCACCGGTGCCGCGCGCATCGCGTTGGGGCCCGACCTGCCGGCGCTGTTCTGCAACGACGATGCGCTCGCCAACGATTGGCTGGCCGCCGGCGAGCGGCTGCGCGACCCGCTCTGGCGGATGCCGCTGTGGCGGCCGTACCTGCGCTACCTCACCAGCCAGGTCGCCGACATGGCCAACGCGGGCTCGAAGATGGCCGGCGCGGTCACCGCGGCCCTGTACCTGGAGCGCTTCATCCCCGAAGCGCGCCCCTGGGCCCACCTGGACGTCTATGCCTGGAGCGACACCGCGCGCCCCGGACGGCCGCCCGGCGGCGAGGCCCTGGGCCTGCGCTCGGCCTTCGCCATGCTCAAGGACCGCTACCCGGCCTGAGGCCCGGCGGGGCTCACAGCAACCCCTTCTGCCGCGCCAGCCGGAACGCCTCGATGCGGTTGCCGACGCCGAGCTTGCCGATGGCTTCGGACAGGTAGTTGCGCACGGTGCCCTGGGACAGGTTGAGCTGGCGCGCGATCTCGGCGGTCGACTGGCCCTCGCCGGCCAGTCGCAGCACCTGACGTTCGCGGTCGTTGAGCGGGTCCGCCTCGCCCCAGGCTTCCAAAGCCAGTTCCGGGTCGATGGCACGGCCGCCGGCATGCACCTTGCGCAAGGCCTCGGCCAGCTGCTCGGCCGGCGCGTCCTTGAGCAGGTAGCCGGTAACGCCGGCATCCAGCGCCCGCCTCAGGTACCCGGCACGGGCGAAGGTGGTCACGATCACCACCCGCGTGGGCAGTTCGTGGCGCTGCACGCGCTGGGCCAGCTCCAGCCCGGTCAGGCCGGGCATCTCGATGTCGGTGACGAGCAGGTCGGGCGCGTGCCGTTGCAGCGACCGCCACGCGGCCTCGCCATCGGCGACCGCGTCGACGACCTCGATGTCCGCCTCCAGCCCCAGCAGGGCCGACAGCGCGCCGCGCACCATCGCCTGGTCCTCGGCCAGCAGGACCCGGATCATCCGGCGCCTCCTTCCTTCATCGACGTCCTCGCCTGGGATAAGGGCTCACGGCGCGATCGTCCCATGCATGGGGGCCGGCGGAACAGGGTCGGGCGGGAGGGGCAGCCTGGCTTCCAGGCGCGTGCCCTGGCCGCGACGACTCTCGACCCGCAGTTCGCCGCCCAGCGCCTCGAGCCGTTCTCGCATGCCGTCCAGGCCGTTGCCAGGAACGATGTCGCCGCCGCGGCCGTTGTCGCTGACCGACAGGCGGACGTCCGTGCCATCGGCCTCCAGCAGCACCTGGGCCTGGGTGGCCCGCGCGTGCCGTTGCAGGTTGGTGACCGCCTCGCGCAGGCACATCGCGAGCGCGACCTCGTGCGCCGCCGGCAACGGTGGCAGGTCGGCGTGATGGCGGAGGGTGATGCCGTCGGTTTCCAGCAGCAGCCGGGCGGACGCCAGCTCCGCCGCGATGCCGGCCGACCGGATCCCGGTCACCGCGCGCCGGACCTGCGAAAGCGCCTCGCGCGCAACGCGACTGACCTCGTCGACCTCGTGGCGCGCGGCCGCCGGATCGCGCTCGAGCAGGCGCCCGGCGAGATCGGACTTGAGCGCGATCAGCGACAACGTGTGCCCGAGCAGGTCGTGCAGGTCGCGGCCGATCCGCTCGCGCTCGGCGGTGGCGGCCAGGCGCTTGACCTCTTCGTGGCTCAGGCGGAGCGCGGCCTGCTTCTGCTTGTCGCGGTAGTAGAAGTGGTTGCCGAAGAACACCGACAGGCCGACCACCGCGGTGATCCCGAGGATGAACATCGGGTAGCGCAGCAGGTGCAGCTCGAGGCCGTACAGGGCAAGCATGGCGGTGATCGCCAGCAGCTTGGCCGGCATGCCGGTCTGCCAGGCCGCACTGAACGAGCAGGCATAGATCAGGTAGGTGTTGGAAAAGCCGTTGGCCGGCATCAGCGCGAAGCCCAGCAGGGCGATCGCGAGCGTGCAGGCGATGCGCCATGCGCCGGTGGCCCGGTAGGTGGCGAAGTACAGCGGCAGGAACAGCGCGATGCTCAGCAGGGTCGGCCAGATCAGGCCATCGCGGCCGCCGTCGGGGATCCAGATGCTCGCGCGGAACCCGAACACCACCGGCAGGAACAGGAACAGCAGGTAGCCCAGGCTGTAGATGGGCATCCAGCCCAGGTCGAAGTCGTCTGTCAGCAGTGCCCGGCGCAAGCTTAGCAATGCCTGCATCATTCGATTGGAGTGCCACCGCACCATTCGCGTCCCCATGTCCGTCGCCCATGCCATGTTCATGCTTCGCGGGCCAGGCGACGCAGCGCGAGCAGCGCGAAGACCACGGTGAAGGCCAGCAGCACGCCCACGTGCATCGCCAGCGGTTTCTCTTCGCCCTGCCCGAGAACGCGCAGCGCGACCTGCGACAGATGATACGATGGCCACGCCGGCGCCATCCGGGCGACGAGGTCGGGCAGCATCGACAAGGGCATCCACAGGCCGGAGAGGAAAGCCATCGGCAGGTAGATGATGTTCACCACCGCCGGCGCCCCGTCGCCCCCGACGCGGCTGCCGATCCACAGCCCGATCGCGCAGAAGGGCAAGACGCCGAGCACGTTGATCCCCACCAGCGACAGCCACTGCCAGGCCTGCAACTGCACGCCACCGACAGTGGCGGCGAGCAGGGCAAGCGACAGCGAGCACACCGTCGCGAACACGGCGGCGGAAACCATCTTCGCGCCGACATAGGCGCCCGGCGGCATCGGCAGCGCCCGCTTGAGCGTCAGCAGGCCACGCTGGCGGTCCACGGCGACATTGACGCCGAAGCCGAACAGGCCCACGCCCATCACCCCGAACACCCCGTAGGTGGCCAGCAGATAGGCCGCGACCTCCGGCCGGCCGCCGCCCTTCGCCGCCAGGACCACGCCGAACAGCAGGTAGAACAGTGGCGGGAACAGGAGCGTCGGCAGCGCGAACGACGGCGTGCGCAGGACGCGCAGCAACTCGCAGCGGGCCTCCAGGCGCCACGCCCGGAAACGGGAGGGTCGGGCGGGGGCGACGGTGTGCGACAGGCTGTCCATCATGCGGCCTCCGGGACGGGGCGGGCATCGTCGCCGGCGGTGATGGCGAGGAAGGCATCGGCCAGCCCGGCACGCTGCACTTCCAGTTCCGAGAGCGCGGCATCCTCCTCGAGGAGGCGGCGGACCACCGGTTCGGCATGCTCGGCGACGATCTCCAGCCAGGCCTCCCTGCGTTCGGCGTGGTTGACGCCCGGCCATTGCCGCACGCCCGCCGCCGACAGCGCGGACAGGCATCGGATCCGCCGTTGCGCGACGCGGGCACGGATGTCCTGCACGCTGCCCTCGGCGATCAGGCGCCCGCGGTCGATCACCGCGACATGGTCGGCCAGCGCCTCGGCTTCCTCGAGGTAGTGCGTGGTCAGCAGCACCGCGCATCCGGTCCCGAGCAGGCCGCGGATGGCCTTCCACATGCCTTGGCGGGCCTCGATGTCGAGGCCGGTGGTGGGTTCGTCGAGGAACAGCAGCTCCGGCCGGCCGCAGATCGCCAGGGCGAACTGCACGCGCCGCTGCTGGCCACCCGAGAGCTGGCCGTAGCGTCGTTCCATCAGGCCTTCGAGTCCTGCCATCGCGATGCAGTCGGCCACGCTGCGCGGGTCGGGGTAGTAGCTGCGCGTCAGCGCCAGCAGCTCGCGCACCTTGAGGACCTCCTGGATGCCCGCGCTCTGCAGCATCATGCCGACCCGCCGTCGCGTCGCGAGCAGGCGCGGCGATTGCCCGAATACCTCGACCGTGCCCGCGTCGGCGGACTGCAGCCCGAGCAGCAGGCCGATCGCCGTCGTCTTGCCCGCGCCATTGGGGCCCAGCAGCGCGGTCAGGCGGCCACGTCGCAGCGAGAGGTCGAAACCGTCGAGGGCGCGTAGCGCGCCGTACTGTTTCACCGCGCCGGAAAGCCGCGCGGTCGGGAGATCGGTCATGCTCATGTCGATGCCTTCCAATGGGACCGTGGCCACGATAGGCAGGCCGCGCCCCGCGGATCAGTGGCGGCTGCCATGCCTTGTGCATGACAGCTGTCAGGTCGCCGCCGGCGCGGATTGTCAGCAGCCTCGCGCGCGGCGCTTGGCCGCGGAGGACGGAGGCTTCACAATCGGCCGACGACTTCACGACAGGATTCGACATGAAGTTCCGCCCGGCGCGCGCCCGGATCGCGCACCCCGCCCCGAGGCCCCCGTTGCCGGCGCTCGCCGCCTGCCTGGCCACCGCGCTCGCCGCGGCCTGCAGCCATGCCCCCCATGCCCCTGCCGGCCCTGGCCTCTACCAGGCCTGGGACGTGGTGGAGGATGGCGTGTTCACCGCGGGCGTCGAAGGGCCCGCAGTAGCGCCCGATGGCGCGCTGCATGCCGTTGGCTTCGGTCGCGATGGCACCGTCGGACGCGTCGTCGTCGGTGCGGACGGGCGCGGTCGCGCCACCCTGTTCGCCGAACTGCCCGAGGGCAGCATCGGCAACGGCATCCGCTTCGACGACGACGGCCACCTGCTGGTGGCCGACTATGCCGGCCACCAGGTCCTGCGACTGACGCCCGACGGCCGCGACGCAACGACCTACGCCGCGCTGCCCGGCGCGCACCAGCCCAACGACATCGCCCGCGCGCCGGACGGCACGCTCTATGCCAGCGACCCGGACTGGGCCAGCGGCAGCGGCCAGCTGTGGCAGGTCCGGACCGACGGCAGCGTGCGCCGGCTGGAGTCGGGCATGGGCACGACCAACGGCATCGAGGTCAGTCCCGACGGGCGCCGGCTCTACGTCAACGAGAGCGTGCAGCGGAAGGTCTGGGCATACGACATCGAGGCCGACGGCGGCGTTTCCGGCAAGCGGCTCCTGCTGGCCTTCCCCGACCATGGCCTGGACGGCATGCGTTGCGACGTCGAGGGCAACCTCTACATCGCCCGTTACGACGCCGGCACGGTGGCGGTGGTCTCGCCCGATGGCCGCGTGCTGCGCGAGGTGGCGCTGCGCGGGCGCAAGCCGACCAATGTCGCCTTCGGCGGCGCCGACGGCCGCACCGTGTTCGTCACCCTGCAGGACCGCGGCGCCATCGAGGCCTTCCGCAATGCCCTGCCCGGCCGCGAATGGGGGCCGCTGCAATGAAGGCGCCGCACCGCGCTACCCTGAGCTTCGACACGGCAAGCGCATGACAGCTGTCACTTGGCGCGACACGACGTGGCGGCGATGCTGGCGCCACCCTCGAGGGGATGGCGGTGTCGCCGCCGGGCTGCCTGCCCACGTGCCGGTCACATCCACCCCTTCCTTCCGTCTGGACACTCGATGAGCACTTCCGCCGACCTGCTGAAAGAACTCCGTATCGACCGCAACGCGTCGCCGCCGCCGTCGGGGCGTGGCCCCCTGTTCGCGGGCATCGCGGTCGTGGCCGTGCTGGCGCTCGGCGTCCTGGGCTGGCTGCTGTTCGCCCGCGGCGGCGCGACCGAGGTACGCACCGCCACCGCGGTCGCGATCGGCGGCGCCGGGGGCGGCAACGCCTCGGTGCTTGACGCGACCGGGTATGTCGTCGCGCGCCGCATCGCGACCGTCTCGGCGAAGATCACCGGCCGCGTACGCGAGGTCCTGATCGAGGAAGGGCAATCGGTCGAAGCCGGCGATGTCATGGCCACCCTCGACCCGGTCGACGCCAACGCGCAGGAGTCGCTGGCACAGGCCCAGCTCGCCGCGGCGCACAGCCAGGCAAGCAGCATCCAGGCCCAGCTCAAGGAGGCCGAGTCCAACGCCACCCGGCTGGCCACCCTGGCCCGGCAGCAGCTGGTGTCCAAGTCGCAGTACGACCAGGCCATCGCCCAGCGCGATGCCCTGCGCGCGCAGCTGGTGACGGCGCAGCGCACCGCCGCCGTCGCCGCCGACCAGCTCGACATCGCCGAGATCGGCGTGGACAACACCATCGTGCGCGCGCCCTTCGCGGGCGTGGTGATCGCCAAGGCCGCCCAGCCGGGCGAGATCATCTCGCCGCTGTCGGCCGGTGGCGGCTACACCCGCACCGGCATCGGCACCATCGTCGACATGGATTCGCTCGAGGTCGAAGTCGACGTCGGCGAAGCCTTCATCGGCCGCGTCAAGCCCAGGATGCCCGTCGAGGCCACGCTCAACGCCTACCCGGACTGGAAGATCCCCGCCGAGGTGATCGCCATCATCCCCGCCGC
The DNA here is from genome assembly GCF_006546775.1 of Marilutibacter aestuarii. GTDB lineage: Bacteria > Pseudomonadota > Gammaproteobacteria > Xanthomonadales > Xanthomonadaceae > Marilutibacter > Marilutibacter aestuarii. The sequence continues at coordinate 11,366 of NZ_VICE01000140.1, read as the reverse complement.
CGACCGCGGCAAGGCCACGGTGAAGGTCCGCATCGGCTTCAAGGAGAAGGACCCGCGCATCGTGCCGGACATGGGCGTGCGCGTGAGCTTCCTGGAACAGGCGGCGCCCGAGCAGGCCGACGCCCCGCCGCCGGGCGTGCTGGTGCCCGCCAGCGCGGTGGTGGAACGCGACGAAGCACAACTCGCCTTCGTCGTCGTCGACGGCAAGGTGGCCGCGCGCACGGTGCGCGTCGGCCGCACGCTCGGCGAGGACCTGGAGATCACCGACGGCCTGGCCGGTGGCGACGTCGTGGTGCTGTCGCCGCCGGCGGAACTCGCCGACGGCGACGCGGTGGAAGTGAAGGAGGACGACGGGTCGAATTCCTGACCCTTCGTTCGTCGACAGCAACAGGCGCCGCCGGTCCACCGCGCGGCGCGCAAGACAGGCCGGGACGACGGACCCGGTTCGATCCGACACCATGCGCCGGGGACGTCGCCCCGACTGCAAAGAGGCAAACGCCATGACGTCACTGGTATCCATCCGCGATCTCACCAAGACCTACCAGCGCGGCCCGGAGAAGATCGAGGTCCTGCACGGCATCAACCTGGAGATCCCGACCGGCGACTTCGTGTCGCTGATGGGCCCCTCCGGCTCGGGCAAGACCACCCTGCTCAACCTGATCGGTGGCCTGGACACGCCCAGCGGTGGCGAGATCGAGATCGAGGGCCAGCGCATCGACCGCATGAGCGCCGGCCAGCTCTCGCACTGGCGCAGCCAGAACGTCGGCTTCGTCTTCCAGTTCTACAACCTGATGCCGACCCTCACCGCGCAGAAGAACGTCGAGCTGCCGCTGCTGCTGGCCCCGCTCAGCGCCGCCGACCGCCGGCGCCGGGCCGAGATCGCCCTGCAACTGGTCGGCCTGCCCGAGCGCGGCAAGCACAAGCCCAACGAACTGTCGGGTGGCCAGCAGCAGCGCGTGGCGATCGCGCGCGCGATCGTGTCCGACCCCAAGCTGCTGATCTGCGACGAGCCCACCGGCGACCTCGACCGGCAGTCGGCCGAGGAGATCCTGGCGCTGCTGCAGTCGCTCAACCGCGACCACGGCAAGACCATCGTCATGGTGACCCACGATCCCAAGGCGGCCGAGCACGCCACGCACAGCCTGCACCTGGACAAGGGCACCCTCGTCGAGCAGGTCCGCCACGTCGCCTGAGCCCGGGACACCACGATGCGTTGACGCCGCGAACGCACCACCGGTGCATGCGGCGACGACCGGAAGAGGATTGGGAACATGAAATACCTGCACCTGATTTGGGCCGCGCTGTTCCGCAGCAAGACCCGCACCGTGCTCACGCTGTTGTCGGTGATCGTCGCGTTCATGCTGTTCGGCATGCTCGACTCGGTCCGCGCCGCCTTCAACGCGGGCAGCAACGTCGCCGGCTACGACCGCCTGGTGGTGGCCTCGCGCCTGTCGATCACGCAGATGCTGCCGATGCGCCTGGAACCGCAGATCAAGGCCGTGCCTGGCGTGCGCAAGGCCGTGCACGCGGCCTGGTTCGGCGGCATCTACCAGGACCAGCGCAACTTCTTCCCGAACATGTCGGTGGGCCCGGGCTTCTTCGACATCTATCCCGAGTACGAGATCAGCCCGGCGCAGCTCAAGGCCTTCGAGACCACGCGCAACGGCGCGGTGGTCGGCGCGGCCCTGGCCGAGAAATACGGCTGGAAGATCGGCGACATCATCCCGCTGCAGGCGACGATCTTCCCCACCCAGGGCAGCAACAACTGGGAGTTCAAGCTCGTCGGCATCTACCGCCTGAAGGACTCCAAGCGCAAGGGCGAGGAAAGCGCCCTGTATTTCCGCTGGGACTACTTCAACGAGGCCAACGATTACGTCAAGGACCGCGCCGGCTGGTGGATGGTGCAGCTCGACGACCCCGACCGCTCCGACCAGGTGGCGCAGGCGATCGACAAGATCAGCGAGAACTCCGACCACGAGACCAAGACCCAGACCGAGCAGGCCTTCAACCAGGCCTTCGTCAAGCAGTTCGCCGACATCGGCCTGATCGTCAGCGCGATCATGGGCGCGGTCTTCTTCACCCTGCTGCTGCTGACCGGCAACACCATGGCGCAGGCCGTGCGCGAGCGCATCCCCGAGCTGGCGGTGCTCAAGACCATCGGCTTCACCGACCGCAGCGTGCTGTTGCTGGTGCTCGCCGAGTCGGTGTTGTTGCTGGTGCTCGGCGGGACCATCGGCCTGCTGATCGCGGCGGTCATGATCCCGGCGCTCAGCGCCATGAGCGGCGGCATGATCCTGCTGCAGACCGTGCCCGCGGCCACCTGGGCGCTCGGCCTGGGCCTGATGGCGGCCTTCGGCCTGCTGGTGGGCCTGCTGCCGGCGCTGCGCGCCATGCGCCTGAACATCGTCGATGCACTGGCGGGGCGCTGAGCATGCCCGCCCCTCCGTCACCCGGCATCGTCCACGACGTCCGCGCATGGGACCGCGCGGCCTCATCTGATTCGAGGATCCACGCATGAACCGCATCAAGAAATGGCTGGGCAACCTTGGCGTGATCGTCGCCCTGCTCGTCGGCCTGGTGGGCTGGATACTGCTGCCCTGGCAAGGCGTGCTGGCCCTCGCGGTGCTGGCGGCGCTCTGGCTGTCGTTCACCCGCAGCGGGCGCCTCGCGCTCGCCGCGACACGCATCGGCATCGCCAGCCTGCCCGACCGCTGGGGCGCTTCGTCGGTGATCGTGGTGGGTATCGCCGGCGTGGTCGGCGTACTGGTGGCGATGCTGGCGATGGGCGCGGGCTTCCAGAAGACGCTCAACCAGACCGGTCGCGACGACACCGCGATCATCCTGCGCGGCGGCTCGCAGGCCGAGACCAACTCGACCATCGCCCGCGAGCAGGTCCCGTTGATCTCCAGCCTCGCCGGCATCGCCCTCGACACGGACGGCAGGCCGCTGGTCTCGCCCGAGCTGTCGCAGGTGGTCAACATGGTCACGCGTGCCGACGGCACCGACGCCAATGCGCAGCTGCGCGGCGTCGGCGACGCGGGCTGGGCGATCCGGCCGCAGCTGGAGATCGTCGAAGGCCGCCGCTTCGAGCCGGGCAAGCGCGAACTGGTCGTCGGCCAGGGCGCGCAGTCCCAGTACGTGGGCCTGGAGGTCGGCAAGACCATCGAACTGGCCAACCAGGACTGGACGGTGGTGGGTCGCTTCGCATCCGGCGATTCGCACGATTCGGAACTGTGGGCCGACGCGCAGACCCTGTCCTCGACCTACCAGCGCACCTCCTACCAGTCGGTGACGGTGCGCCTGAAGAACGCCAAGGCGCTCACCGCCTTCAAGGCGGCGATGGCCGCCGACCCGCGGCTGAAACTCGACGTGCTCAGCACCAAGGACTACTACAGCAAGCAGTCAGAGGGCCTGACCAAGCTGATCGACATCCTGGGCAAGGTCATCGGCACGATCATGGCGATCGGCGCGGTGTTCGGTGCGCTCAACACCATGTACGCCGCCGTCGCGGGCCGCGCGCGCGAGATCGCGACGATGCGCGCGATCGGCTTCCGTGGCCTGCCGGTGGTGGTCGCGGTGATGCTGGAGACCATGTTGCTGGCGCTGCTGGGCGGCCTGCTGGGCGGCCTGCTGGCGTGGCTGGTCTTCAACAACTACAGCGTGTCGACCTTGAGCGGCAACTTCAGCCAGGTGATGTTCAAGTTCAACGTTTCCCCGGAGCTGCTCTGGAGCGGACTGAAGTGGGCGCTGGGCATCGGCCTGGTCGGCGGCCTCTTCCCATCGCTGCGCGCCGCCCGCCTGCCGGTCACCGAGGCCCTGCGCTCGGCGTGAGGCCCGCAGCCCGGACCCCGACGTGGAGACGACTCGCGTCCGGTATCGCTTGCGCGCTCGTCCTGTCGACCAGTGGATGCATGTCCCTGGCCGACAGGATCGCCACGCCTTCGCCCCTGCTGAAGCTGCCGATACCGCCGACGGGACGCGCCACACTGGCATCCATGGGCATCGAAGAAGGCGAGGCATGGACGGCGGAAGGCGTGCGCATCCACTACCTCACCGTCCCGGTACGCGCGTTCGACGTCGATGCCCGCTACCAGAGGGACGCCGAGGGATATCTGCTCCACTGGAACCTGTCGGTGGTACAGGATGAGCCGCCGCCCAGCACGCGGGGCACGATCGTTTACCTGCACGGGTGGGGCAACGACGGTTCGATGATGCTTCCCTGGGCGACCGCCCTCGCCCGCCAGGGGTATCGGGGCATCCTGCCGGACCTGCGCCACCATGGCCGTTCGGACGAGGCGCCACCGGGTTTCGGGCCGCGCGAGGCACGCGACATCCTGCAGCTCTTGCCCGGCTGGCGGGAGCAGGGCCTGGTCGAAGGGCCTGTCTACCTGTTCGGATTGTCGTACGGGGCCGCCACCGCGATCTTCATGGCCGCCCAGGCGGACGAGGCCGGCACCGGGCAGCCCACCGCGCTCATCGCGATCGCACCGTTCGACAACGCCGCCACCGCGATAGAGCGCTTCGCGCGGGAACTGCTCGATGGCGATGCCTTGCCCTGGTTCGTCCGCCGCCACCACGGCATGGACGAACTCCCGGACGCAATAGCCGAAGCGGGCCGCAAACTGGACGTCGACCTCGCGTCCATCGACGCCAGCCAGGCCGCCGCCGCGACGTCGACGTGCATGTTGCTGGTCGAGGGCGGCCGGGACCGGCTCGTTCCCGCCGGAAGCGCGCGGCGCATCGCCGATGCCGCTCCCCATGCGCGGCAGGTGACGCTTCCCCTTGAGACCCACATGACGGCGGGATTGCGCCTGGACTGGCTGGCCGTGCCCTTCGGCGAGTGGTTGCAGGAGGTCGCCGACACGGCTGGATGCCCGGCGATCGACCTGCCACCCGATCCGGCCGACTGAGACGCACGGCGAGTCCCCCTCAAGAGACGCGGCTTCGTCCGGCGCAATGCGCCGCGCATGATGCACCGCGCAAGGTGGCGATTTGAGCAAGCCTGGCTTCCAACGCGCCGCCGCGCGGGAGGCCCGCTTCGCAGGATGGGTTGCGCGAAGCAAAGCCCATCCTGCGTCGTATCCACCAGCGACGATGGTGGGTTTCGCCTTCGGCTCTACCCACCCTACGGCGACGCTACGCGTCGTATTGCCGTTGCCGTTGATCTTGATCTTGATCTTGCGACTTTGAGGCCGCCGAGCACCGCAGGGCGTGGCGGCCGGAGAGGCGCCCTTGTCCGGGCGCAGCGAGTTTGGGCGCCGTGCCGCCACGGCCGAGGCGCACAGGGGACCGGTGCGGCGAAGCCGCGCCGGCGGACGATGGAGCCGGCGGTTTTGGTTCCTTCTGACAAGACAAAAGGAACCCGCCCACAGGGCGGAAGCCTTTGACCTTTTCGTGGGTTTCGATCGAGCACCGTAGGATGGATTGCGCGAAGCAACGCCAATCCTGCGTCCACGCGTTACGGTTGCCGGCGAAGGTGGGTTTCGCCTTCGGCTCTACCCACCCTACGGCGACGCTACGCGTCGTATTAGCGTTGATCTTGATCTTGATCTTGCGACTTTGAGGCCGCCGAGCACCGCAGGGCGTGGCGGCCGGAGAGGCACCCTTGTCTGAGCGCAGCGAGTTTGGGCGCCGTGCCGCCACGGCCGAGGCGCACAGGGGACCGGTGCGGCGAAGCCGCGCCGGCGTACGATGGAGCCGGCGGTTTTGGTTCCTTTTGACAAGACAAAAGGAACCCGCCCACAGGGCGGAAGCCTTTGACCTTTTCGTGGGCTCCAATCGAGCACCGTAGGATGGGTTGCGCGAAGCAACGCCAATCCTGCGTCCACGCGTTACGGTTGCCGGCGACGGTGGGTTTCGCCTTCGGCTCTACCCACCCTACGGCGACGTCGCGACCGACCTCCGACATTCCCCATTCCCCATTCCCCATTCCCCATTCCCCATTCCCCATTCCCCATCACCCATCACCCATCACCCATCACCAAAGAAAAAGGGACGGCCAGGCCGTCCCTTTTTCGTACCCTTCGCTACGGGCAGTCAGTCCGCCCAGTGGCCCGGCTGGTTGGCGGTCGGCAGGACCTGGGCCGAAAGCTGCTTGTCCGCGTCGAGCAGGCGGATGGCATCGGCCAGGATCGCGGCGGATTCGCGCAGCAGCGGATCGGGACGATCCTCGGCCAGCTTCTCGCGCTCGGCATCCTTGACGATGTCGCGCTCGTTGGCCGACAACCCGTCGTCGGTCACGTCGGCCAGCGGGTCGAGGGCGAGGCCGAGGGCCTTGCGCTCTTCCTGGCGCGCCTTGCGCTTGGCCTGCTCGCGGTCGCGCTCGGCGCGACGCTCGGCCTCGTTGAGGGTGATCGAGGTCTTCTCGCTTTCCGCACGGTACTGGGCGACGTCATCGGCCCACCACTGGAACTCCTTGTCGCGGGCAATGCGATTCTCGTGCAGCGCCTCGAGCTTGGGCAGCAACGGGGCGAAGTTGCCGTAGCGCACGTGCGGCACGGCCGAGATCTTGGTCCAGGGCAATGCGTTGTCGTAGGTGCTCTCGCCGAACTCGGTCGCATCCACCGACGCCGGGAACGCGATGTCGGGCACGACGCCCTTGTTCTGCGTGGAGCCGCCGCTGACGCGGAAGAACTGGGCAATGGTCAGCTTCACCTGGCCGAAGCGCGGCGTTTCGTTGGCCGGCCAGCGATCCAGGTCGATCAGGTTCTGCACGGTGCCCTTGCCGAAGGTGGTCTCGCCGATGACGAGGCCGCGGCCATAGTCCTGGATCGCGCCGGCGAAGATCTCCGACGCCGAAGCCGAACCGCGGTTGATCAGCACGGCAAGCGGGCCTTCCCAGGCGATGCCGCTGTCCTCGTCGCCATTGACGACGACCCGGCCGCCGGACTCGCGCACCTGCACGACCGGGCCGCGGTCGATGAACAGGCCGGTCAGCTCGATCGCCTCGTTGAGCGATCCGCCGCCGTTGTTGCGCAGGTCCAGGACCACGCCGTCGACATCCTTGCCCTGCAGCTCCTCGAGCAGGCGGGCGACATCGCGGGTGGCGGAGGCATAGTCGTTGGCGTTGCGGCGACGGCCCTCGAAGTCCTGGTAGAAGCCGGGCAGCTCGATCACGCCGACGCGCTGCGCCGGGGCGCCACCCGCCGCCGGGATGGTGATGACCTTGGACTTCGCGGCCTGGTCCTCCAGGCGCACCTTGTCGCGCACCAGCACGACGCGGCTGGGCGGCGAATCCAGGCCCATCTCGACCGGGATCACGTCCAGGCGCACCTTGCTGCCCTTGTTGCCGCGGATCTTGGAGACGACATCGTCGATGCGCCAGCCCACGACGTCCTCCATCGGCCCGCTCTCGCCCTGGCCGACCGCGACGATGCGGTCGCCGGGATTGAGCTTGCCGGACTTGCCTGCCGGGCCACCGGCGACGATTTCGCGGATGGCGACGACATCGTCCTGCTTCTGCAGCACCGCGCCGATGCCCTCCAGCGAGAGCGACATCGACAGGTTGAAGTTGTCGGCCGAACGCGGGGTGAGGTAGTCGGTGTGCGGGTCGATCGCGTTGGCGTAGCTGTTGAGGAAGGTCTGGAAGACATCCTCGCCCTTCAACTCGGCAATGCCCTTGGCCAGGTTCTCATAGCGCTTGTCGAGGGTCTTGCGGATGTCATCGGGCTTCTTGCCGGCCATCTTCAGGCGCAGCCAGTCGTTGCGCACCGACTGGGTCCACAGGCTGTCGAGTTCAGCGGTGTCGGCGGCCCAGGCCGCGTCCTCGCGGTCGTACTCGTAGCGGTCGTTGCCGGTGAACTGGAAGACGTCCTTGGTCAGCAGCGCCCGGGCGAACGCGACGCGTTCGTTGACGCGCTTGCGGTAGGTGCTGAACATCGCGTAGGCCGGATCGAGGTCGCCGCTCTTGAGCGCGTCGTCGAGACGCAGCTTCCAGGCGTCGAAGCGGGCGATGTCGGTCGCGGTGAAGAACTGCTTGCCCCCGTCCAGAGACTCCAGGTAACGGTCGTACATGTCCACCGACAAGGCGTCGTCCAGCGGCTTGGGCCGGTAGGCGTAGCGGCTGTCGGAGAGCAGGGTGTAGACGTGGCGCGCCGCGGTGACCTGGTCCTGCGTCGCCGACGTCGGCAGCGCCGCGCCCGGGGTCACGGCCGCCAGGGCCGGGGTACCGCCGTCATCGGCCAGCGCGGACTGCGCCAGCGGAGCGGCCAAGAGCAAAGCGAGCAGCAGGGGATTCTTGGGATTCATCGCGGACACTTCGCGGCCGTCACCGGCCTGATCTTTGGTGCGGGGGAATCGACGCCTTGCATTCCGCCGATACGCGTCGATACATACAGACTCGTACAGGCTACGACCGTTTCACAGTGCCTAAAGTTGCACGCGCTGTCACGCGATGAACGGCGGGACGGCACCCGTGGCCGACGCACGGTTCAGGTTGATGACCCGGCCGGCATGGCCATGACAACGCAGGCACCCGCGGACGGGGGCCATCGGTCCCGGCCCGTACCCTGCATCTTCCCCGCCGAGGGGGATGCACGGGGTGAAGGCGCCACCGGCGCTCAGGCGGCGACGCCGGCTTCCATCGCCGAGCGGTCGGCGTGGTACGAGGAACGCACCAGCGGCCCCGAGGCGACGTGGCTGAAGCCCAGCGACAGGCCGTACTCCTCCAGCGCCTTGAACTCCTCCGGCGTCCAGTAGCGCATCACCGGGTGGTGGTGGGCACTGGGCTGCAGGTACTGGCCGATGGTGATCATGTCGACGTCGTGCGCGCGCAGGTCGCGCAGGGTGGCCTGCACCTGCTCCATGGTCTCCCCCAGGCCGAGCATGATCCCCGACTTGGTGACGACGCCCGGGTGCTGGGCCTTGAACTTCTGCAGCAGGGTCATCGACCACTGGTAGTCCGCGCCCGGTCGCACGTTGCGATACAGGTCCGGGACGGTCTCGACGTTGTGGTTGAACACGTCCGGCGGGTTCGTGGCCAGGATCTCCAGCGCCCGCTCCATCCGGCCCCGGCCGCGGAAGTCGGGGGTGAGGATCTCGATGCGGGTCCCCGGGGCCTTGTCGCGGATCGCGGCGATGCAGTCGACGAAGTGCTGGGCACCGCCGTCGCGCAGGTCGTCGCGGTCGACGCTGGTCACCACCACGTAGCGCAAGCCCATGTCGGCCACGGTCTCGGCCAGGTGCGCCGGCTCGCCCGGATCCGGCGGCTTGGGACGGCCGTGGGCGACGTCGCAGAACGAGCAGCGGCGGGTGCAGACCTCGCCGAGGATCATGAACGTGGCGGTGCCGTGGCCGAAGCACTCGTGGATGTTCGGACAGCTGGCCTCCTCGCAGACGGTCACCAGGCGGTTCTCGCGCAGCTTCTCCTTGAGCTTCTGCACGGCGTTGCCCGATGGGATGCGTACGCGGATCCAGGAAGGCTTGCGCAGCACCGGCACGTCCTGGAACTGGACGGGCGAACGGGCGATCTTGTCGCCGGCCACCTGCTTGACGCCGGCCTGCAGCGGGGCGGGGCCGGTGCTGTCGCCGCTCACGACCGCGAGCGGGATGGTCTTGCTGGCATCTTGGGTCATCGTGGAGGGGCCTGGCCGGATCTGGGGCCTCCCCCGGCCACGGGGAAGGCAGGAAAATGGGGGCGGGGCCGGCGTCGCGGGGCGATCGCGCCACGCATGCCGGCTCCCTACGCCGCGTGGGTCCCGGGAATGGAGGGGACGCGCGCCGGCGCGGTCTCGACCTGCAGCCCGAACAGGCGCGCCAGGTGCCCGACGAGCACCGGCTTGACCGGTTCAGGCCCGGAAGGCCCGCCCAAGTCTACCACCGAGGTCACCTGCAACCCCGCGAAACCGCAGGGATTGATGCGCTGGAAGGGCGCCAGGTCCATGGCGATGTTGAACGCCAGGCCGTGGAAGGTGCAGCCATGCCGGACCCGGATCCCCAGCGCGCCGATCTTGGCGTCGCCGACATAGACGCCGGGGGCGCCGTCGCGACGGACCGCCTCGATGTTCCAGTCCGCCAGGGTGTCGATCATGGCCTGCTCGACGCGGCAGACGTACTCCTTCACCCCGACCTTGAGCCGACGCAGGTCCAGCAGCGGGTAGAGCACGATCTGGCCCGGCCCGTGGTAGGTGACCTGGCCACCACGGTCGACGTGGATGACGGGGATGTCGCCGGCGGCGAGCACGTGCTCGGGCTTGCCGGCCTGGCCGAGCGTGAACACCGGGTCGTGTTCGACCAGCCACAGTTCGTCCGGCGTATCGGCCGTGCGCGCGTCGGTGAAGGCCTGCATCGCACGCCAGACCGGCTCGTAGGGCTGCCGGCCCAGGTCGCGCAGTCGCGCCGCCGGCAGCGCCGCCGAGGCCGCGCCGCCGACCACTTGCGCGGTGTGGCAGGTCACAGCGTCCACTTCACCTCGGGATGGTCGCGCAGCACCTGGTGGGCCAGGTCGTACTGGGCACGATCCTCGGCCTTGAAGCGGATGCGGACCGAAACGTACTTGCCGTTGGAGGAGTGCTTCCACTCGATCGATTCGCTCTCGACGTCGATGCCGGCATCGATCAGGCGCTGCGGCAGTTCACGCTCCAGGCTGGCGGTCGCCGGGCCCATCGCGCTGAGCTCGAAATGACCGGGGAACTGGAAGCCGTGCTCGGGGTTGTCGGATGTGATGTCCATGCCCCGATTATGGGTCCGGCCCCGGACGAACCCAAGGCCCGGCGGTCGCCGCGGAATGCGGAGCCATACCCGGGCCCCGGGTGCCCTTCGCTTACCCGGGCTACCGATCGGGGCGATCAGACGTTCGCCGCTTCGCAGGATGGGTTGCGCGACGCAAAACCCATCCTGCGTCGTGTCCAAACGCGATGGTGGGTATCGCCTTCGGCTCGACCCACCCTACGGCGACACCGCAGCCGAACCCCGTCCGGCAGCCCCACAAACCGTCATCCCAGCGCACGCCGGGATCCAGCCTTTGTTTTCGGCCGTTCCGCCCATCATCGCCCCGGACAGTTGGCCGGCACGGGGCGTGGCGCAATGCGCTGCGCTTATTGCGCCCTACGGGCCGCGTCACGCCAAAGACCCGGGGGCGCTTCACCTACCCGGGCTACGTGGGGTGATGCCGTTGCCGTTGCCGTTGCCGTTGCCGTTGCCGTTGCCGTTGCCGTTGCCGTTGATTTTGATTTTGATTTTGATCTTCGCGACTTTGAGGCCGCCGAGCACCGCAGGCCGCCGCAGAGGCGCCCTTGTCTGAGCGAAGCGAGTTTGGGCGCCGTGCCGCCACGGCCGAGGCGCACAGGGAACCGGTGCGGCGAAGCCGGACCGGCGGCCGATGGAGCCGGCGGTTTTGGTTCCTTTTGACAAGACAAAAGGGACTCGCA
>NZ_VICE01000139.1 GCF_006546775.1 Marilutibacter aestuarii | reverse complement strand
GCCCGCGCCACCGCCCAACAAGCCGGAGCCGCCCAGGCCAGCGCCTTCCGCGCCCACCGTGGGGTTCGCGGTACAGCTGGCGGCCTTCAGCCAGGCCGAGGAAGCGGCCAAGCTGCGCGACCGGGCGCGGGCCGCGGGCTTCAGCGCCTTCATCGAATCGGTCGATACCGACAAGGGCACCCTGAGCCGCGTGCGCGTCGGGCCGGTCGCCGACCGCGCCGAGGCCGAGGCGCTCAAGGCCCAGCTGGCCGCGCGCCTGGGCATCAGCGGCATCGTGCAAACGCACCCCTGATGGCATCGCTCCGGGGGACAGGCGCGGACGAGGCGGGCAAGGCATGACGGCCATCGACTGGGTCCTGCTGGCGATCCTGCTGATATCGGCCCTGTTCGGCGCGATGCGCGGCCTGGTCGGCGTCATCGCGTCGCTGGCGGCCTGGCTGCTGGGCGGCTGGGCGGCATTCCGTTTCGGCGGCGACGTGGCGACCCTGCTCGCCGGAGGCGCCGCGCCGGGGACCGGGCAGTTGTTCGCCGGCTATGCGCTGAGCTTCCTGGGCGTGATGATCGTGGTCGGCCTGGTCGGCTGGCTGGTCCGCAAGCTGTTGCACTCGGTCGGACTGTCGGGCCTTGATCGCACCCTCGGGCTCGTCTTCGGCCTGGTCCGCGGCGCTTTCGTCGCCTGCGTGCTGGTGCTGCTGCTGGGCTTCACCTCGATGCCGCGGGAGCCGGAATGGCGCGCGTCGCGGTTGGTGCCGCTGGTGCTGCCGGGAGCGCAGTGGCTGCGCGCCTGGCTGCCGGACTGGGCATCGCAGGAGATCGATTTCAGTGGCGTGGCCCCGGTCCTGCAGGGATTGCAGGAGCTGCAGGGGCCGTCGATGCAGGACAACGAACCCGGCACGGCGCTTCCCGCGCCGTTGCCACCGGCGGCCACGGCCGCGGATGAACAACCCCAGGATCCATAACGATGTGCGGCATTATCGGTATCGTCGGCCATAACGACGTCGCAGCGCAGTTGTACGACGGCCTCACGGTCCTCCAGCACCGGGGCCAGGATGCGGCCGGCATCGCCACCGCCAAGGGCACGCGCCTGCGCGTGCACAAGGGCAACGGCCTGGTGCGCGATGTCTTCGACCAGGCCTCGATGCAGTTGCTGCAGGGCAACCTGGGCATCGGCCATTGCCGGTACCCGACCGCGGGCAGCGAGGGCCACGACGAGGCACAGCCGTTCTACGTCAATTCGCCCTACGGCATCGTGCTGGCGCACAACGGCAACCTCATCAACACCGAGGCCCTGCGCGACGAGGTCTTCGCCGAGGACCGCCGCAACGTCAACACCGAGTCCGACTCCGAGGTGCTGCTCAACGTGTTCGCGCACGAGCTGGACACGCGCAAGGGCCTGACGCCCGAGACCGTCTTCACCGCCATCGAAGGCGTGCACCGGCGCTGCGAGGGCGGCTACGCGGTCGTGGCCGCGGTGCTGGGCCTGGGGCTGGTCGCGTTCCGCGATCCCAACGGCATCCGCCCGTTGGTGCTGGGCAAGCGCACCCGTGACGGCCGCGACGAATACGCGGTGGCCAGCGAGTCGGTCGCGCTCGACCTGACCGGCTTCCAGCGCGTGCGCGACGTGCGCCCGGGCGAGGGCATCGTCATCACCGGCGAGGGCGAGCTGCACGAGCGCGCCTGCGCCGAGCCGCGGCCGCACACGCCGTGCATCTTCGAGTACGTCTACTTCGCGCGGCCCGACTCGATGATGGACGACGTGTCGGTGCACAAGGCGCGCATGCGCATGGGCCAGAAGCTGGGCGAGAAGATCCTGCGCCTGCGTCCGGACCACGACATCGACACCGTGATCCCGATCCCCGATTCCTCGCGCGACGCGGCCCTGGAGGTCGCCAACGTGCTGGGCGTGAAGTACCGCGAGGGCTTCATCAAGAACCGCTACGTCGGCCGCACCTTCATCATGCCGGGGCAGGGCGAGCGGGCGAAGTCGGTGCGCCGCAAGCTCAATCCCATCCCGCTGGAGTTCCGCAACCGCGTGGTCCTGCTGGTCGACGACTCCATCGTCCGCGGCACCACCTCGCAGCAGATCGTGCAGATGGCCCGCGAGGCCGGCGCGCGCAAGGTCTACCTGGCCTCGGCCGCGCCGCCGGTGCGCCATCCCAACATCTACGGCATCGACATGCCCACGCGCGAGGAGCTGATCGCCTACAACCGCGACGAGAAGGAAGTCGAGGCGATCCTGGGCTGTGACTGGCTGATCTACCAGGACCTGGAGGACCTGAAGGAGGCCGTGTCCGGTCCCAAGCAGCGGATCGCGCAGTTCGACTCGTCCTGCTTCAACGGCGAGTACGTCACCGGCACCGCGGAAGACTACTTCGAGCGCATCAAGCACCTGCGATCGGACGAAGCCAAGCGCCAGCGCCGCGCCTCCTGAGGCGCGGGACGGGGCGACGCGGAACCGCCGGCATGGCCTCCCTCTTCGACGCGGCGCGCGACTGCCTGCAGGCCGCCGCGCCGGACGCCAAGCTCGCGGCCACC
>NZ_VICE01000138.1 GCF_006546775.1 Marilutibacter aestuarii | reverse complement strand
CTGCGAGCTGCCGGCCCGCATCATCGGCGACGTCACCCTGGAGAAGCTCGACGGCATCGTGTACTCGCTCAACGGCCGCACCGACGTGGGCGAGGACATGGGCGGCGACGTCGCCAATCCCTACCCGCAGGCGCGCCAGGGCATCCTGCGCATCGAACCGGGTGTCACCGTGTTCGGCTCGGCCGGCGCCGACTTCCTGATGGTCAATCGCGGCTCGCAGATCTTCGCCGAAGGCACCGCCGCCGAACCCATCGTCATGACCAGCCGCGAGAGCGTCGAGGGCACCACCGACGTCAACTCGATCGGCCAGTGGGGCGGCCTCGTGCTGCTGGGCCGCGCCGCGATCAGCACCTGCCCGGGTACCGCGCAGCCGGGCACGCCCACCTGCGAAGCGCAGGTCGAGGGTGCGAACGGCTTCTTTGGCGGCAATGACGACACCGACAATACCGGCGTCCTCCGCTACGTGCGCGTCATGCACTCGGGCTTCGAAGTGCTGCCGGACGTCGAGCTCAACGGCATCACCATGGCGGGCCTGGGCAGCGGCACCACCATCGACTACGTGCAGGTGCACAACAGCTCCGACGACGGCATCGAGTGGTTCGGCGGCAAGGTGAACGCCAAGCACCTGGTGATGACCGGCATCGACGACGACAGTTTCGACACCGATTCCGGCTTCCGCGGCGCGATCCAGTTCGGCCTGGTCGTCCAGCGCGATGGCGGCGGCGACCGCGTCAACGAGATGAGCTCGCAGGACCTGCCCTACCGCTCCAACCCCGTGCTCGCCAACGTGACCTACGTCAGCAAGGGCCATGACAACGTGGTCGTGCTGAACCAGGGCACCCTGGTGAACTACTACAACGCGGTGTTCACCGGTGGCAACCCGGCCTGCATCGAGTTCCAGTCGGCCACCACCGAAGGCACGTTCGATTCGACCTACGCCTCGTGCGACCAGCCCTTCGCCAATGGCGCGGGCGGGGCCGAAGCCACGGCGTTCGCCGCCGGCACCAACAACGCCACCGGCGCTTCGACGCTGACGGGCACCTTCATCAACGGTGCCAACGAGTCGGCGGTCCCCGCGTACTCCGGCCTGTCGACCGTGAACCCCTTCTTCGAGGACGTCGACTACATCGGCGCGGTGAAGGACTCGGCCGACACCTGGTGGGAAGGCTGGACCTGCGGCCTGACCAGCAACGATCCCTGCTGATGGCATGCCCGCGGCCGCAGGGGGTGGCCGCGGGAGGACGGGGCCCCGATGTCCGGGGCCCCGCCCGCACCCCGATGCCGCGGCCCGACCGCGGCATCGGCTTATCGGACACAACGGACCCATTGAAAGGCTGCCACTCATGACGCTCACCACCGCCCGCACGGGCCTGTTCCTGGCGATCGCCGCCCTGCTTGCGCCGCATGGCGCGCTGGCACAGGCGAGCACGGCCGAACCGGCCTCTTCAGAACAATCGCCGCCCGCCGACGCCGGCACCCCGGACCAGGCGGCCACCGAACTCGACGCCGTCCAGGTGCGCGGCGAGTTCATCCCGCAACCGATGCTGACCAGCTCGGCGGTGATGACCCACGTCTCGCGCGAAGACCTCTCGCGGCAAGGCGACAGCACGGTCGCCGACGCCCTGGTCCGCGTCGCCGGCCTCAGCGTCAACGAGGGCAAGTACGTCTACGTGCGCGGCCTCAACGAGCGCTATTCCTCGGCGCTGCTGAACAACTCGCCGCTGCCGAGTCCCGAGCCGCTCAAGCGCGTGGTCCCGCTCGACCTGTTCCCGACCAACATGCTCGACACGGTCGAGATCCAGAAGACCTACTCGGTGCGATTCCCCGGCGAGTTCGGCGGCGGCACCATCAACCTGACCAGCGCCGTGGTGCCCGAAGCGCCCTTCCTGACCCTGAAGGCCGGCATCGGTGGCAACAGCGAGACGACCGGGCAGCCCGGCCTGACCCATTACGGCGGTGGCGCCTCGGACTTTTTCGGCTTCGACGACGGCACCCGCAAGATGTCGACCGAACTGCGCGATGCGCTGGCCACCGGAAAGCGCATCACCCCCGGTCCGGACTTCAGCAGCGAAGAGGTCAAGGCGATCGGCCGCAGCTTCGTCAACGCCCCGCTCAACCTGCTGCAGACCACCGACCACGTCGACCCCGATTACGAGTACGAAATCAGCGGCGGCAACGCCTTCGACGTCGGCACCAGCTCACGCCTGGGCGTGATCGCGACCGCGGCGCTCAAGAACAAGTGGCGCACCCACGAAGGCGTCCAGCAGGACGGCGCCGTCGAGCAGGGCCAGATGGCGGTCCAGAGCGACTACGACTTCCTGTCGACGACCAACCAGGCCACCGTGAACGGCCTGCTCGGCGTGACCCTGGACATGGAGGACCACACCATCGGCGTGATGACGATGTACGTCCACGACACCGACAAGGAGACGCGCAGCACCGAGGGCTACAGCCTGCTGACGGGCGACAACATCCGCGACGACACCACCCGCTGGTACGAGCGTGAGCTGATCAACACCCAGTTGACCGGCAAGCACGTCTTCGGCGAGTTCCGCGACCTCACCATCGACTGGCGCGCCGGCCATTCGCGCGCCAGCCTGGATGCGCCGTACGAGAAGGGTTTCCGCTACCGCGAGGACCAGGACGGCAACTGGTTCCACGATGCCTCGCAGGCGCAGAACTACACCCGCTTCAGCGAGGTCAACGAACGCGTCGATTCCGCGGGCGTCGACGCGGCCTGGCGCCTGCCGACCGACATCGACTTCTACCTGAACTTCGGCGCGGCCTGGTCGGACACCGAGCGCGACGCGGTGCAGCGCGAGTTCCGCTTCCTGTCGCTGGGCAACCTGCCCTTCCCCAACCGCTACCAGCGTCCGGACTTCCTGCTCTCCGACTACAACATCAGCCAGGGCTACATCACCCTGCGCGAGACCACCGGCGGTACCGGCGCGGCGGCCTACGACGGCGCGCTGGAAACCAGGGCGCTCTACGTGGAAGCCGAGTCGCAACTGACCGACAACCTGCGGGCGACCGCGGGCGTTCGCTACGAGGACGCCACCCAGTCGGTGGAGCCGATCGACCTGTTCGACGTCGGCCAGCCGCTGCCGACCGCACCGCCGCTGGAGAACGACTACTTCCTGCCCGCCGTCTCCGTCACCTGGAACTTCGCCGACAACCAGCAGTTGCGCATGGCCGCGTCGAAGACCATCGCACGACCGCAGTTCCGCGAACTGGCGCCGCAGCAGTACCTGGACCTGGACAGCGACCGCCTGGTGATCGGCAACCCGTTCCTGGTCGACTCCGAGCTGCTGAATTTCGACGCACGCTACGAGTGGTACTTCAATCGCGGCGAATACCTGAGCGCCGGCGTGTTCTACAAGAACATCGACAAGCCGGTGGAGGTGGTGCTCAACGGCCGTTCGGGCTCGAGCTGGCAACAGAGCTTCATCAATGCACCCGAAGCGGTGGTCTACGGCCTGGAGCTGGATTTCCGCAAGTACTACGAGAGCCCCTTCGAGTGGACCGGCGACAGCCGCTTCTTCGTCAGCGCCAACTACACCTACTCCGACTCGGAGGTCCGGGTCGACGACGGCGACGTCGCCTACACCCTGGCGGGCAACGGCAACCCACAGCCGGCCTCGGAACTGGTCATGGACGGCAGCCGGCTGCAGGGACAGTCCGAGCACCTGGCCAACCTGCAGCTGGGCATGGAGGACTCGAGCGGCAGCCAGGCGACCCTCCTGGTCGGTTATGCCAGCGAGCGGATCAACGCCCGGGGCATCAACGGCTTCGATCCGGCCACCGGCAACACCATCGTCGTCCAGCCGGACTACGTGCAGGACCCGGGCACGACCGTCGACCTGGTGCTGAAGAAGGTCTTCACGCTGTGGAACGTCGACATGGAGCTCGGCCTGGAGGCGCGCAACCTGTTCAACCAGGAGTACAGCGAATACCAGGAGTTCGGCGGTGGGCGTGCCGACGTGATGCGCTACGACCTGGGCACCAGCTACATGCTCAGCCTGTCGGCCTCGTTCTGAGGCCCGGCGGGGATTGCGAGGCGAAGGCCCGGGCGCGAGTCCGGGCCTTCGTGCATTTCATGTGTCAATTGAAGTCATAGCGTCACAAATCCGTCTCATCCTGTTCGCGTCGCTGAAATCTCGCGCCGCCATGCCCTCGCGGGCTCCCCAGGACCGACAACGGACCCCACGTGATCCACGCCCTGCCCACCCTGGACGATGACAGCCGCAGGCGCCTGCTGCGCCAGGCCTGCGTGGCGGTCGAGGTCGCGCTCGTCGCGATGCTTGCGTTCCAGGCGGCACGGCTCGCCTGGATGCTGATCGTGCCGCCGGCGCCCGTCGGCGCGACCGCAGGCCTGGCGCGTGAAGCGGCACCGGCGCCGGGCTTCGTCGATGCCTTCCACCCCGGGTCGCCCTCGACCAGTCCCGGCGCCGATGAACGCATGACAGGCTTCGCGGTCCACGGCCTGCGCATGGATCCCCGCCCGGGTGGCGCGAATGGCGCCGCCATCATTGCCGGGCCCGACAAGACCCAGCATGCCTACCGGGTCGGCGATGTCGTTGCCGACGGCATCGTGCTGGCGCGGGTCGAACCTGGCTACGCGGTATTGCGCCGCGGCGGCCGCGAGGTCCCGCTGGCCCTGGTCGCAGGCCCGCAGCCGTCATCGCCCGCCGGCGGCGGGCGTTT
>NZ_VICE01000137.1 GCF_006546775.1 Marilutibacter aestuarii | reverse complement strand
GGGCCGCTGCCACTGAATGCCGTCTCGGTGATCGACAGCGTATCGATGGTGACGTTGCCGGCGTTGCTGACCTCGAACGAATACGTCACCGGCTCGCCCACCGCCGACACCGTCGTCGGCGTCGCCGTCTTCACCAGCACCAGCGAGGCATCCTCGTCGACCGTGACGACCGCGCTGGACGGTTCACTGGTCACGTCAGGGCCGCCCGGCGTACCAGCGGTCGCGGTCGCGGCATTGGTGATCTCGCCGGCGTCCAGGTCGCCCTGGGTCACATCGTAGCTCGCGGTGCAGGTGGTGCTGGCCCCAGGGGCAAGCGTGGTGGACGGACAACTGATCGCCGACACCGCGCCCGTCCCGCTGAAGGCCGTCTCGGTGATCACCAGCGTATCCAGAGTGACGTTGCCGGCATTGCTGACCAGGAACGAGTAGGTGACCGTTTCGCCCAGCGTGGACACGGTCGCCGGCGCCGCGCTCTTGGCCAGGGAGATCCCGGGGATCGCGTCGAGCGGGACATCGACCGCATCGTCGTCCGACACCGGCGCGTCATTCGGGTCGATGGCGGTGGCAGTGGCGTCGTTGGTGACGATCCCGGCGTCGATGTCCGCCTGGGCAAGGGTGTAGGTCGCGCTGCCGCATGCCGCGGTGGCACCCGGGGGGAGCTGCGTCGGCGTGCAGACCAGGTTGGTCCCCGGCATCAGCGCGTCGGCGACATCGACCTGGCGCAGCGTGACGTTGCCGGTGTTCTGGACCGAGAAGGTGTAGGTCACCTGGTCGCCGGCGTCGGTGACGGTCGGCAACGCGCCCAGGTTCTGGGTGGGGGCTGCCGCGGTCTTGGTCAGTTCGATGGCCGCGTCGCGGACCAGGGTGGTGATGGTGGTGTCGGGTAGTGAGCTGATCCGGCTGCTGCCCGGCGGCGTGCCCTGCGCCGTCGCACTGTTGGTGACCTGGCCGACATCCATCTCGGCCTGGGTGATGGTATGCACGCCGGTGCAGGTCGTCACCGAATCCGGTGGCGACGTGGCCGGGATGTCCGCCTTGTCGCAGACGGCCGGCGCATCGAGGTTGGGATCGGTGATCGCGATCGCACTCAACGTGACGTTGCCGGTGTTCTCCACCACGAACGTGTAGGGAATCGTATCCCCGGCATCGGTGACCGAAGCATCGAGCCCCTGGTCGATGGTCGGGGTGCCCGCGGTCTTGTTGAGGTCGAGCGATTGCCGCTGTGGCGCCACCTCGACGTTCGCGGATGCATCCGCGCTTCCACCCGACCAGCTGGCGGAAGCCTGGTTTTCGATGAAGCCGTCGCCACCGCCCTGGGTGTCGAAGTCCGACTGGGTCGCCGCATAGGTCCCGCTGCAGGTGAAGCCCTCCCCCGGTGCCAGCGCCGCGATCGGCGTCGGCGGGGTACAGACCAGCGTGCCCGCGACGAGCGGATCGGCGACGTCGACGTCCTGCAGGGTCACGTTGCCGGTATTGGTACCGGTGATCGCGTACGTGATGACCTCGCCCGGATTGTTGACGATGCTCACGTCGGCCTGCTTGCCGAAGGCAAGTCCCGGGTTCTGGTCGATCGGCAGTTGCAGCAGGTCGCTGGCACCCACGGGTCCGTCGGACACGGTCTGGCCGGCGACGCTGGCGGTGTTGTCGAGTGAACCGCCGGCATCGAGGATGGCCTGGTCGACCTCGCGGGTCGTGCCCGTGCAGACGACATCCGCGCCAGTGCCGCCGAACGTGACCGACTCTCCCGGGGCAAGGCTCGGCCAGGTCGGGCACGCGAGTCCCAGCGTCGGGTCGCTGACGTCGACATCGTTGACGGTGACGTTGCCGGTGTTGGTCACCTCGAAGCCGTAGTCGATGGTGCCGATGGCGGTGACCGTGGCGACGTCCGCGCTCTTGTCGATGCTGATCGATGGCTGGTGGACCGGCAGGTTCACCTCGTTCTCGTCGCTGGCCTGCAGGCTGGTGCCGCCAGGCACGCCGGCAGTCACCGTCGCACGGTTGTCGATCTGGTTGTCGCCCGGCTCGAAATCGGTGCTGCCGCTGTCGATGTCGGCCTGGGTGACGGTGTAGACGTTGCCCGTGCAGGTGAAGGTGGCGCTGTCGCCCGGCGCGAGCGTGGCGATGGGATCGCAGGCCAGGCCGGTCAGCAGCGGGTCGGAGACCTCGAGGTCCAGCAAGGTCACGTTGCCGAGATTGCGGACCAAGAAGGTATAGGTGACCAGCGAACCGGGGCCGCTCACCGACGCGACGTCGGAGGACTTGACGACCTCCATCTGCGGGCCGCGGGGCGGCAGGTCCACGGTCCAGCTGTCGGAGTCGGTGCCGACGACGGTGGAACCGTTATCGATGTACTCCGCCTGCGCGGTGACCGTGTTCACCAACTCGCCGCTCTCGACCACCGGGTTGCCCTGGTCGTCGATGTCGGATTGCTGCACGGCATAGGTGTTGCCGGTGCAGTCGAAAGTGGCCGACGCACCAGGGGCGAGGTCGGGGATCGTGTCGCAGGCCAGTCCCGCACCGAGCAGCGTGTCGTCGGTGACCTGCAGGTTCAGCAGCGTCTGCGCGCCCGCGTTCTCCACGGTGAAGGTATAGGTGACGATCTCGCCGACGGTGGTGACCACGGTCTTGTCGGCAGTCTTGAAGATCTCCGCCTGGCCGGGACCCGGGTTGACGTCGACGATCTCCTGGTCGTCGTCATCGACTGGATCGCCGTTGTAGCTGCCCGCGGCTTCGGCGGTGTTGACGATGTCGCTGCCGGCATCGATGTCCGCCTGGGTCACCGTGTACTGCGCCGTGCAGGTGAGCTGTGCGCCCGGCGCAAGGTCCGTCGGCAGGCTGTCGGCGCCGCAGGTGATCGGCCCCAGGCCCGGCAGCCCGTCGACGATGGTGACGTCCTCGATCGTCACGTTGCCCGGATTGGTGACGACGAAGGTATAGGTGACCACGTCGCCGGCGTTGTCCACGGCGGTCGGGTTGGCCGTCTTCTGGATGTCGATGAGCGGCTGCGCGAGGTCGATCGGCACCTGGTCGGTGGCGTCCAGGCTGGTCGAGCCGCCGTTCGGGCCAACGAAGCTGCCTGTCGCGGTGTTGTCGATGTCGACGTCGCGGCCCTGGGCACTGTCGTCGCCCTGGTTGTCGATATCGGCCTGGGTGATGAGGTAGGTCGCGCCGGTGCAGTTGACGTCGGCTGGCGGTGAGACGCCGAAGGTGACGGTCTCGCCGGGGAGGATCGGACCCGAGGGATCACAGCTCAGGCCCGGCAGGCGTGGATCGCTGATCGTGACCGACGCGATCGTGCTGTTGCCGGTGTTGGTGACGGTGAAGGTATAGCCGATGGTGTCGCCCGCGCTGCCGCGGCCGCTGCCGTCGACGTCGTCGACCAGCACGCCGTCCTTGGTGAAGTCGGCGGTGAACTCCTGGGCCGGCAACGGCACGTCGGTGCTGCCGTCGTCGGTGACCGGGGCACCGCCATCCGTGGTGCCCGCCGCGGTCGCGGTGTTGCTGATGGTGTCATCGTCGCTGCCGTCGCTGGCGCCGTTGCGGTCGATGTCGGCCTGGGTGACCTGGTAAGTGGCACTGCAGGTGATGACGGCGCCCACCGCAAGGTCGGCGGGCAGCGCGGGGGTGCAGGTGCCCAGCACGAGTCCGGGGAGGGGATCGGAGACAGCGACGTCATCCAGTGGCACGTTGCCCGTGTTGGTCACGGTGATGTCGTAGGTGACGACGTCGCCCGCCTGGGTCACGGTCGAGGCACTGCTCTTGTCCACCGTCAGCTCGGGCCGCTGGACGAAGGTGTTGCTGTAGGTGCAGGTGATGGTGTTGTTCGCGTCCGCGACGTTGATGCCAAGGCCATTGGCCAGGTTCTGGTCGGACCCGTCGCAGGCCAGCGAGCTGTCGAAATCGCCGGGATCGCCCACGCTGAAGCTTTCCGCCCCGAGCGCGCCCACTTCGGTCACGAACACTTCGACCGGCCCGACCTGCGTCGTCGTCGGGAAGTCGGAGCTGAAGGCCGGCGTGTTGTTGGTGAAGCCGGTGCTGGCCGGGATGTCGACGGTCGCCCCGGGACTCGGGCCCGCCCATACCTTCTGGACGATGAGCTGGGCGCTCTTGCGGTCGTTGGTCCAGGTGCAGGTGACCGGGCCATCGGCGGGGGCGACCGTCAGGGTCCCGCCGACCCCCGAGCCGCCCGGCACGAAGCCGCTGGTGTTGGTGCAGGCGATGTCGATGTCGTAGTTGTTGCTGGTGCCGTTCCCGAACGACTCGAGCATCTGGATGACGTCGCCGGCGTAGATGTCCACCGTGGCGCCGGTGTCGGTCTGGCTCGCGCCGCCAGTCGCGCTCGACGAAACGTTGGCGCTGCCGAGGCCGCCTCCTGGCCGGTCGGCGGCGATCTCGACCGAATCGCCGGCGATCGCGTTCAGCCAGACCTTCTGCAGGGTCAAGGTGGTCGGGAAACGGTCGTTGGTGTAGGTGCAGACGATGTTGGTGCCGGCGTCCGATGGCTGGATGTCGAGCGCGTTGACCGACTTGCCATCGCTGCCGGACAGCGCGCCGCCGTTGCAGGACAGGGTGACCCCGTAATTGTCGAGGTTGCCCACGGACATCGTTTCCGCGGGCAACGAGGCCTGCTCGCCCGCATACACGGTGACGGCGGCGCCGCTGTCCTCCGGCAGGGGCGCCGGCGTCGAGAACGGGCTCGTGTTGTTGACGAGACCGGACGTTGCACCGATCTGCGCGGTGTCGCCCGTCAGTGCACCCGGGCCCCAGGCCTTGGCCAGCTGGAGGGTGGCCGACAGGCGCGTGTTGGTGAAGGTGCAGGTGATGGTGGTGTCGGCCGGATCGACCGTGAGTGCGTTGCCGCTCAGGGCCTGGGTATTGCCCGTGCAGGCCAGGGCCTGGTCGTAGTTGGCGCCGTTCGCGGCGACGGCGAACGTCTCCGCCAGCGTGAGGGTCTCGCCGGAGAACACCTGGAACTGCGCGTTGTCCGTCTCCGTCGACGTGTCGGCCACCGAATCCAGGGCGATCGGCGACGTCGCGCTGCCCGTCGCCGTCACCTGTACCGCCTCGCCGATGGCCGCATTGAGCCAGGTCTTCTGGATGACGAGGTTGACCGCCTTGCGTTCATTGGTCCAGGTGCAGTCGATGGCGGTGTCGGCGGGATCGATCGTCAGCGTGTTGCCGGCCAGGGGCTGGGCATTGCCGGAGCAGGCAAGGCTCGCCGTGTAGTTGTCCGGATTGCCGAGGATCTCGTCGATGCTGCCGCTATCGCCGGGATACACCGACACCGGGGTGCCGATGGAGACGTTGTTGCCCGTCGAGTCCGCGGTCGAGGTGAACGACACGTTGTTCGTGAAGCCGCTGGTGCTGAGGTCGGCGGTGTCGCCCGGCAGCGCGCTGGCCCACTGCTTGGCCACCGACAGCTGCACGGGCTCCCGGCGGTTGATGAATTCGCACGCAACTTCGGAGCCGGCCGGCATCGTGAAGCTGCCCGAGGCACCGGTACCGCTGGCGATCGTGGCACCGCCAGGGCTCTCGGCGCACAGGTATTCGGTGGTGTAGTTGCCGGGACTGCCGGTGGTGAAGGCCTCGGCGAAGTCGACCGTCGCGCCCGCGACGACGTTCGCCGTCGCAGGGGTAGCGGCGAGGGGCGCCGTCGAGCTCCCGTCGACGATGTCGAGGACATCGGCAGGATCGCCAGACAGGGTCAGGTCGACGGCGTCGCCGGCAATGGCATCGACCCACAACTTGATGATCGACACCTGCCGCTTGACCGGATGGCTGGTCGTACAGGACAGGCAATCGCCGCTGTCGCTGACGACGCTGTTGGAGACGAAGCCGAGCGCACTGTCGTTGACCGTGGCCTGGTAGCTGAAGACCGCGTCGCCCACCGGCGTGCCCACCGGCACCGTGCAGGTGACCAGCTGGCCCACGGCCTGGCAGCCGGCGGGCAGGCTGCCGCCGACCAGGGTCAGGCCGAAATCCAGGTTGTCGACCAGCAGGATCTCCGCGGTCGCGGGCGCGTCGGAGATCGTCGTGGTCAGCGTATAGGTGAGCACGTCCCCCACTGCCACCGGGGTACCGCTGGCGGGTGCCGCGGTCTTGGTGGTGCTGCTGACCGATTCGACGATGGGTGTGCTCGATGTCGCACTGTTGTTGGACGCATCGGGATCGGTCACGCCACCGGTCGCAGCCACCTCCGCGGTGTTGTCCAGCGTCCCGGTGGCCGTGACTTCAAGATCCCCGGTTACAGTCACCGTGGCGGTGTCTCCCGGCACCAGCCCTGTGCTGTTGCAGGTCAGGACCTGCCCTGCGATCGAGCAGGCGGACGCATCGGGACCGCCCAACACCAGGTTGGTGACACTGGAAGGAATGGTGTCGGTCCCGGTCAGCGGCGCCGTCGACGGGCCGGCATTGCTCACCTCCAGCGTCCACGTCACCGGCCCGCCCGGCACCGCGGGATTTGGGTCGGCCAACGACTTGGCGATCGAAAGATCGGCCGAGGGTTCGGCCGTGTCGACGTCCTCGACCGCGTTGTTGGCGATGTCCGGGTCCGGGGAGTCCGCAGTGACCAGGACCAGGTTCGACAGGTTGTCCGTCGCGTCCGGCGGCGTCGTGGCGGTCACCGTGTATGTCAGCACACCCCCGTTGGGCAGGGTCGGTGCGGTCTCGTCCAGGCCGCCGGTACCGCTCGTCGCCGGGCAGGTCGCACCATTGGTCGCCGTACAGGTCCAGCCGGTGAAGGTTGCCGCCACGGGGGCGGTGGGCTCCGGATCCTGCACTCGCACGTTGACGGCATCGGACGGACCGTTATTGGTCACCACGATCGTATAGACGACATCGTCGCCGGGCACATAGGTCGCGCTGCCGTCGTCCTTGGTGACGACGATGTCTGCCTGGGGCTCGACGACATTGGTGTCGCTGGCGAAGTTGTTCGCCGACACCGGGTCCGAAGACGACGTGTTCGCCACGAATACCGTGTTGACGAGCGGGCCTGTGCGGGTGGATTGCGTGGTGGCCGTGACCGTGTAGGTCAGGACGCCGCCCACCGGAAAAGCGCCGGTTTCCTCCAGGATTTCGCCTGAACCCGATGCCGAGGGGCAAGCGACGCCGCCGCTGGAAGCACATGTCCAGCTGAAGCTCGTCTGGGACGGCTCGGGATCCTCGATGGAGACGAATGTCGTGGCGTTGGGACCATTGTTGGTGACAACGATCGTATAGACCGAGACACCGCCGGGCACGTAGGTCGTCGCACCGTCGGTCTTGGTCACCCCGATGTCCGCCTGCGCATGCGCCAGCGGCGTTCCGAGCAGGAACAGGAACGCGGCGAGGCAGGACTGCCTCCAGGGCACCTTGGACCGCTTGCCTGCCGACGACTCGGACACCGCAACTCCCCGATTGCCTACTGCTCGACGTCGCCCCAGCACCGGGCGTCGCTCCTCTCCCTTCACCCGCCGGGCGCGACCCGGCTCCCGTCACAACCTTGCCCGGCATCCACGCCATTGCCTGCCGCTTCAGGCGCCACTTATACATGAGTGTTACCTGAACGGGCGCATACACCGCGTGACGACAGACACGGGCGCAGTAACGCCTGGACGCAGGCCGAGACCTGCTCCGGCACGGGCGCCCACTCCAGCGAAAGGGTGTCGCTGCAACGGGCATCGCCGCCCTGGCATGGTGGGTCGTGTTGGATTCGAACCAACGACCAGCGGATTAAAAGTCCGGGCCAATCTCCCACAGAACCAACACAGTAGGGACAAATTTTTTCTGCAGCCACCCCCCAGTGGCCGCCGCGGCACGGGCATTTCGCGTACTTATTTCGGGAGTCCCCCGCGATACCGTCCAGGCACTCGCAATGGGATCCACCGCTCGTTGCCACCGAGCCGAGGAGACGCGCAAACGGAAGGTAGTTGATGGGCCCCAGCCGACTCGGGACACCCTTGCCCGCCAGTCGTTCGCTGCCAGCGCGAGCATCTAGATTGCGGCGATATGTCCCTGAGGGGTACATTCAGGCAGTGGGACACTCGTCACAGTTGCCCATGTACTTGCCCGCATTCGAGAAGGATGACACATGCCGCCCAAGGTCATTAGCCGAGCCCTGCAGATGAAGCGCGTGAGGTTTAAGGGACGAACATCAAAAGGTAAACCGATTGCCTATCCTGCGATTGACGACCTTCTCAAGAGGATCAAAGCCTTGAAGCCCCATTGGGCTCAGAGGCATCACCCCCTTCCAAATCCCAGCGAACCGTTCGCGGCAGGAACCTCTTGCTCCTTCTTGGTTGACGTTCGCCCGCGGACTACAGGCGATATGAAGGGCGTCTACTTCGAAGTGGGAACCTACACGCACGGTGCAGCGCATCAGCAGATTACGCTTGACTACTCGCAGGCAGAGCCACCCCTTGAGAACGCGACACTCCCTCATGATGGAAGGCACGCGCGAGCGATCAGCAATGTGATTCGCGGCGTCGCATTGGGTGAGACGATCATCTTGGACAGTCCGAAGGGCACGGGCGGCTACGGCGCTGCTCAACAGCTCCTTAGTCGGCTCATAATTCAAAACTGTCTTAAGCCGCCACGGCCGCCGGGCGAGCCCCCCCACAAGACGCCAACGTGGCCTGGTATAGAGTTGATGGATGTGATGTCCAACGACCTCCGACGGGAGATTGAGCGTGGCGGCGGAGTTGCAACTGTGTACATGCGCGTCGCCGAGGCAACTCCGGGTGAAGACGATAGTTGGCAATCGCGACTGCGTGGAAACTTAGACGCCATGCCACATGCCAGTAAATTTCATGCGAAGTGGGAAGCGGACGACGAACCTCTCGATACTGATTCTGTTCTGGGCGCGGTCGACGAATTCTCTGAAGACGACTCCACAATAGAAGCGCTCACCTTGGAACTCGTACATGGCAACCGAATTCGTACTCTTGGAAAGTTTAAAGTCCGCAAACCCATTGATGTAACCATCGATTCTGCCGGCGTCCTTCACACCAGCGACATTGTCAATGGACTTTGGCAGTACCTGGACGAACTCAGATCGCCAGACCCAGAACAATGGAGACTCATTGATGACAATGGGAACTTCACAACTCATGCGACCGTTTCATTTACTACGAACTCTTAGGGACATAGTAGCGAGGAGCGCACCTGCCGAGTGGATTACTGCGCACGATGTCTTCTCGGAAATCCGCTCAATAGAGAATCGCAATGCTAGGGAACGATCCAATTCAAGAATATGGATGTTCGGCCTATTTATCGCAGGATTTGTTCCAGCCTTCAGCGTAGCACTTGGATCTACTCAGGCGAAAGAGAGCATGGTTGGAACCTTCATTGGAGCAATCCTTGCATTTAGCGCCCTAGAGGTTGGCTTCATTGTTGCCCTTATGCTCTTCACTGGCACAGTGGGAAACATGGGAGCGCTGACTCTTGAGCAGCTTAAGGCGCACACCGTTCGAATCAAATACCTACTCATCTCACAGACAATTACGCTGTCGACCGCACTTCTTGTTACCGTTTTTTGCATTTTTTGGTTAGTAGCTTTTACCCTGGAACTCCCAGAATTGATTGGGGATGTCGCAGCAGGGATAATTGGCGGGTTCATGTTGATCACGCTTGCCAGAACAGCACTCTTGCCACTACAAATTTTCGAACTTCATTCCGCCACACTTTCAGATGAAATGATAATAAAAGCCGAAGAAACACGTAATAAGTATAGGCGCGAATAGCCTCGCCTGATTCAATCCAGACAATTCCCTGTCGCCACGCCATTTCCATCCTTGAAATGCTATCTCGCTTTAAGCTGGGCTGATGCCAGCAGGGATGTGTAAGAGTCGATTCTCCAGCTTTGAGAACTACGTTCTGCTTGTTGCTCCCGCCTTTGGCTTAGGGGTCGTGAAAGTAAACCCCTCAACAATGGTGACCCCAGAACATGTGCTACTCCGCCCTGGTCAAAGCAGAGTTCACCCGCTTCGTGCGCGAGTACGGAGCGATCATGGACATCGAGACCTATGTGAAGACGTACT
>NZ_VICE01000136.1 GCF_006546775.1 Marilutibacter aestuarii | reverse complement strand
GGGCAATCGAGCTGCCGCCATCCGCGCCGCGCGCACCGTTGCCGTCGCCGCCATTGCCGCGGCCACCGCTGCCGTTGCCACCCGCGCCGCCGGCGCCGCCACTGGCATTGCCCCAGTTGCGCGCTGCGTTGCCGATGTCCTGCACGCTGACGCCGGAGACGCTGCCATTGAGCGTGGTTTCGGCCACCGCCGTACTGGTGTTGAAGGAGTTGTTGAGGCTGGTCGATGCCGTTCCGCCGTTGTTGGCGGCAGCGGTACCGATGCCATCGGCCCGGGCGCGGCCGCGGTTGTCGCGGTTGTTGCCCATGCTGTTGTCGCTGTTGTCCGAGTTGTCGTCGAGATCGACGTCGATGGCGACCTGGAGGTTCTGGCCAGGGCCATTCTCGGTGTTGGTGGCTTGCGCAAATGCCTGTCCCGTGAGTCCCAGCCCCACCAAGACCGCAGATGCGATCAGAGTCTTTCGAATGCACATGATCTGCTCTCCTTGTGTGTCGCTTCAACGCCCAGGGGATGGCGTTAAAAAGTGACGCGGGTCACGTTTGCATTTCGTTTGTTAGTCTTCGATGGGGATGGAAGTTAAATTTCCATTTATTGTCAGCCGCTCGTCGGCTGAACCGGGCCTCGGCCGTATCCTCTTACGAGCGGTCACGCGATCCCCTCCGTCCGGCACGCGCGCCCATGTCCGAGGCCCTGCGCTACCATCGCCGGGCGGTTCGGGTTCCCGTCTTGAAGGAGACGCTTGATTGGACATGGTGTCGGCGGTGGCCGTCTTCATCGGCGCAGGCCTGGGCGCACTGGCGCGCTGGGGCCTGGGTGTGGCCCTCAATCCCGTGTTCCCGAACCTTCCGCTGGGCACGCTGGCGGCGAACGTGGCAGGCGGCCTGCTCATGGGCGTGGCGATGGCCCTGTTCGCGAATTCCGGGCCCCTGTCGCCCGCCCTCCGCCTGGCGGTCACCACGGGCTTCCTGGGGGGACTGACCACGTTTTCCGCGTTTTCCGCCGAAACCGTCGACCAGTTCATGAGGGGCGAGCCGGGATGGGCCTGCCTGACCATTGCATCCCATCTGCTGGCGTCGCTGGCGGCGACCTTCCTGGGCGTCATGCTGGTGCGCTGGGCGACATGACGCCGGCCTCGCGTTGGCCCGGTGCTGAGGCCCTTTCAGCCTGGCCAGCGCCCGTGCGTCGCCGTCGATCGACCTGTCCGCGGCGCGCTACGAATCCCCGCGCCCCTGTGCGCGGGCGCGGGCGCTGCGCAGACGGTCCAGCTTTTCCTTCAGCTTGATCTCCAGGCCACGCGGCACGGGCTGGTAGTACTCGCGTTCGCCCATCGCGTCGGGGAAACCGGTCTGGCCCAGCGCCACGCCGTCCTCGGCATCGTGGTCGTACTGGTAGTCCTTGCCGTAGCCCAGCGATTTCATCAGCCGCGTCGGCGCGTTGCGCAGGTGCAGCGGGACATCCTGGGTGCCGTGCTCGGCGACGTCGCGTTGGGCCATTTTGTAGGCCGTGTAGGCCGCGTTGGACTTGGCCGTGCTGGCGAGGTAGAGCGTGAGTTGCGCGAGCGCGAGTTCGCCTTCCGGACTGCCGAGGCGATCGTAGGCGTCCCAGGCGTCGGTGGCCATCTGCAGGGCGCGGGGGTCGGCCAGGCCGATGTCCTCGACCGCCATGCGGGTCAGGCGCCGCGCCAGGTAGATGGGGTCGCATCCGCCGTCCAGCATCCGCGCCAGCCAGTAGAGCGCGGCATCGGGGTTGGAACTGCGGACGGATTTGTGCAGCGCCGAGATCTGGTCGTAGAACTGTTCGCCACCCTTGTCGAAGCGGCGCGTGCGGTCGGCCAGCACCTGCAACAGGGTCGCCTCGGTGATCTCGCCCCCCTCCCCGGCCGCCAGCTCGGCGGCGATCTCCAGCAGGGTCAGCGCACGCCGCACGTCGCCGTCGGCGGCGCGCGCGATCTGCGACAGGCAGGCGTCGCTCGCGCGGACGTCCCGGTCGCCCAGGCCACGCGTGGAGTCGGCAAGCGCGAGCCGGAGCGCGTGTTCGATGTCCTCCGGCGACACCGCCTCGAGCACGTGCACGCGGCAACGCGAGAGCAGCGCCGAATTGAGCTCGAAGGACGGATTCTCGGTGGTGGCGCCGACGAAGAGGATGGTGCCGCGCTCGATGTGCGGCAGGAAGGCGTCCTGCTGGACCTTGTTGAAGCGGTGCACCTCGTCGACGAACAGGACGGTGCGCCGCCCTTCGGCGAAACGGTGTTCTGCCTCGGCGAGCACCTTGCGCACCTCGGGCAGTCCCGACAGCACCGCGGAGATGGCCCTGAACTCGGCGTCGGAATAGCGCGCCAGCAACAGTGCGAGGGTCGTCTTGCCGCAGCCCGGCGGGCCCCAGAGGATCATGGAGTGGACGTGGCCCGATTCGATCGCGCGCCTCAGCGCGCTGCCCTCGGCCAGCAGGCGCCGCTGGCCGACCATGTCGTCGAGTTCGAGCGGCCGCATCCGCTCGGCGAGCGGCTGCAGGGCCGAACGGTCCACGCTCAGCAGGTCCGGCGTGTCGGCGGTCGTGGGAGCACTACGTCGAGGCAAGGCGGATGTTCGGTCGAGGGGCGGGGCCGCCAAGATAGCAAGCCCCGTCCCATGTGCGGGTGGATCAGCCCTCGCCGATGACGTCCACGCCGGGCGGCGGGGTGAAGCGGAATGTGTCAGGCCCGAAGGACGGGTTCCGCTTCCACTGGCTGAAATCGATCTCGGTGCGCTGCCCCAGCGAATCGACGACCTTCATCTTCACCAGCGCGCCTTCGCGGAAGCCCAGTTGCGCCGAGTCGAAGCTGGCGACGTTGGCATCCTTGGGTGCCAGCGTCAGCCACGCGAGGCCGTCGGCCTGGCCCGTCTCGCTGACCTTGAACTGGCGATCCAGCCGGCTGGGGTCGATCAGGGCCCCGAGTGGGCTGTTCTTCTCTTCCTCGCCCTGCGGCTTGCGGGTCACCTGGTCCAGGTCGGGCTCGTAGATCCAGACGGTCTCGCCGTCGGCGACGATGACCTGCGGATACGGCTTCACGTACTCCCAGCGGAAATGCTGCGGCGCTTCGACGGCCAGGCTGCCGCTGGAAGCTTCCTTGAGCTTGCCGTTGGTGTCGAACACCTTCTGGGTGAACTCGCCGTCCAGGCCCTGCAAGCCCTGGGTAAAGCGGTTGAGGTCCTCGCGCGCGCCGGCCTGGGCGGCAAGGCTCGTGGCCAGGCCCAGCAGGACGATGCCCGAGGCGGCCAGCAGCCGCTGGCGGGTGGGAAGCAGTGTCATGGCGTCACTCCAACGTGGCGTATGGGTGCAAGTGTCGCGAAAAGCAGATGAATCGCACGTGCAACGCATCCGGGCCGTTCAGCTGTCGGCAGGCTGGCGGCCGAGGCGCTTCAGCGCACCAGCCCGAGGACCAGTCCGGCGCCCAGCAGCAGCAGCCCTGCGAGCCCAGCCAGGTCCGCCTGCGTCGGCGGATAGTCGACACGGATCCCGGGGCGGAGAAGCCCGCTCACGCCCAGCGGCGTGCGCCAGGCACGGCGCGCCAGGCACAGGAAGCCCAGGCCGATGCAAAACGAATGCCACTCGATCCCGGGCGCATGCGGGGCGGGGTACAACGCCCATCCCGAGAACCCGGCCCCCAAGAGCGCCAGGATCCCCGACCATGTGCGCGCCGATACGCCGGCACTGACTCCATCCATGGGAACGCGTGACATTCGAATCCTTCGACGAGTCCTTCATGCCGACGCATGCCGGCGGGATGATACACGGCGCTCGCCCGGTCGGGGCAATCATCACTTGGGCGGTGGCGGCGCGAGCACGCTGCGGTCGCCGTTGCTCTCCTGCGGGCTCACCACCCCGGCCGCCTCCATCGCCTCGACCAGCCGCGCGGCGCGGTTGTAGCCGATCTTGAGGCGCCTTTGCACGCCGGAGATGGAGGCCCGCCGGGTTTCGGTGACGATGCGGACCGCTTCATCGTACAGCGGATCGGACTCGTCCCCTGCCCCGCCGCCCGACTCGGGCAGGCCGGTGGCGCCCACGACGGTGCCGTCGCCCATGGTCTGCACTTCGTCGAGCACGCCGTCGATATAGTCCGGCCCGCCTCCGGCCGCCTTCAGGTGTTCGACCACCCGGTGGACCTCCTCGTCGGAGACGAAGGCGCCGTGCACGCGCTCGGGCATCGCGGTGCCCGGCGGCAGGTAGAGCATGTCGCCGTTGCCGAGCAGGGTCTCGGCGCCGCCCTGGTCGAGGATGGTGCGCGAGTCGATCTTGCTCGAGACCTGGAACGCGATACGGGTGGGGATGTTCGCCTTGATCAGGCCGGTGATGACGTCCACCGACGGACGCTGCGTGGCCAGGATCAGGTGGATGCCGGCCGCGCGCGCCTTCTGCGCGAGCCGGGCGATGAGTTCCTCGACCTTCTTGCCGACGATCATCATCATGTCGGCGAACTCGTCGATGAAGACGACGATGAAAGGCAGCGGCTCCAGCGTCGGAGGTGCTTCCTCGATGTCCGGGTTGGGCTTGAACAGCGGGTCGACCATCGGCTGGCCGGCCTCCTGCGCGTCGCGGACCTTCTTGTTGAAGCCGGCCAGGTTGCGAACGCCCACGGCCGACATCAGCTTGTAGCGGCGCTCCATTTCCGCCACGCACCAGCGCAGGCCGTTGGCGGCCTCCTTCATGTCGGTGACCACCGGCGCCAGCAGGTGCGGGATGCCCTCGTAGACGCTCAGCTCGAGCATCTTCGGGTCGATCATCAGCATCTTCAGGTCCTTCGACGATGCCTTGTAGAGCAGGCTCAGGACCATGGCATTGACCGCGACCGACTTGCCCGAGCCGGTCGTGCCGGCCACCAGCAGGTGCGGCATGCGCGCCAGGTCGGCGACCGTCGGCCGCCCGGCGATGTCCTTGCCCAGCGCCAATGTCAGCGGACTGTTGGCCTTGTCGTATTCCTTGGACCGGAGCAGCTCCGAGAGGAAGATCATCTCCCGCGTCGTGTTGGGGATTTCCAGGCCGATCACCGTCTTGCCCGGGATCACGTCGACCACGCGCACCGACTTCACCGACAGCCCGCGGGCGATGTCCTTGTCGAGCGAACTGATCTGGCTGACCTTGACGCCCGGCGCGGGTTCGACCTCGAAACGCGTGATCACCGGTCCCGGATAGGCGCCGACCACCTGGGTCTCGATGCGGAAGTCCTTGAGCTTGAATTCGATCTGCCGCGACAGGGTCTCCAGGGTTTCCTCGCTGTAGCCCTTGGGCTGCGGCTTGGGATCGTCGAGCAGGGCGAGGGGTGGGATGCCGGAACCATCGCCACCGTGGAACAGCGGGATCTGGGTCTCGCGCTTGGCGCGTTCGCTCTTCTCGACCACGGGTGGCGCCGGCGGTTCGATCCTGACCGGCGCGCGCTTGGCCCGCTGCTCGGTATCGGCCTTGCGCACTTCCTCGCGCTCCTCGCGCATGGCCCGGGTGTGCTGCCAGTGCGTGGCCTGCTTGCTGCCGCGCTTGAACAACTTGCCCAGCGCTGGCCCCAGCGCCAGGACCCACTGGCCGATGCGATCCATCACCGCCAGCCAGGAGATGCCGGTGGCCAGCGTGATCGAGACCAGCAGCAATGCCAGCAGGAACAGGTTGCCGCCGACCGACCCGAAGCCACTGTAGAGCGACTTGCCGACCAGCTGGCCGAGGATGCCGCCGCTGCCGGCCGAGAAATCCTCGGCGACGCCGAGTCGCAGGTGCAGGAAGCCGGTGGCCGAAACGAGGAAGCCGACGATGCCCACCAGGCGCAGGGCGGGCCCCAGGTCGGCGTCGCCATCGCCGTCGCTGTCCATTCCGAACAGGGCAATCCAGGCCACCATGCCCAGTACGAGCGGTAGCAGGAATGCCACGTAGCCGGTCAGGTACAGCAGTACGTCCGCGATCCACGCGCCGACGCGGCCGCCGGCATTGTGAAGGGGCGCGGTGATGCTTCCGGACTGCGACCAGCTCGGGTCGGTCGGCGAGTAGGTGAACAGGCTGACCAGCAGGTACAGCAGGAACGGTGCGATCAGGATCAGCGCGATGTCGCGCATCAGGCGTTGCCGGCGCGGCGAAGGCGCGCGCTTGCTGTCGACGGGCTGGGTTTTCTTGCGACCTGCTGCTGACGCCACCGTGAAGTTCTGCCTTAGCTAGATTCTGTTAGTCTTTGAAGATACAGGCAAAAGCGCCTGATTGGTACCGCGCGGGCGCCGTCCCGGAAGCCGTGTCACGCCCCGGCGTGGAAGCGCAGGACCGCCATCCTAGGCTGCCATGCCCTGCAACGCCGGGTGTACGAGTTTGCCGGCCTCGACGTTGATGCCGCGTACCAGTGCGTCATTGTGCCGCCATTCGCCCGAGGCCAGGGCACCGACCCAGGGCAGGATCGCCGCACAGATCGCCTGGGAGCTGGTCTGGGGCACCGCACCGGGCATGTTGGTGACGCAGAAATGGGTCACCCCCTCCTCCACGTAGGTCGGTGCCCGCCAGCTCGTGGGGCGCGAGGTCTCGAAGCAACCGCCCTGGTCGATCGAGATATCGGCCACCACGCTGCCGGCTTCCATTCCGCGGAGCATCGCGCGGGTCAGCACGTGGGGCGCGCGGGCGCCGGTGACCAGGACGGCACCGACCACCAGGTCGGCATCGGCGAGCTCCCGTGCGACCACGTCCTGGTAGGGGTAGAGCGCGGTCACGTTGGGCGCG